>JAQBGG010000111.1:0-14219 GCA_032122625.1 Acidobacteriota bacterium | reverse complement strand
ACGCTGTTGGTTGCGATCGGGGTTGGCGTCGGGACGCTTGGTGGCGGGACGACGGACGATGCGGCTCTCAGCGGCGATTCGGTTGCTGAGCCGCTTTCGAAGCCGGCGACGCCCGAGATCGTTGAGCAAGGAGCCCAGTCGTCGTCCGAGCTCGTCGCTCCGGATGGCGCCGCCCAGGGGCTCAACCGTGGCTCCGGCACCGACAGCGGCGTCGCCGGATCGTCGGGGCCCGACCCTCGGGCCGGCGGCGAGCGCACCGCGCCCGGCAAGAGCAAGCGCCAGCAGGACCGCAGCGCCTTCATCGCGCTGAAGACGACCACCAACGAGGTCCGTGAGGTCTCCGACGAGGCGATCCAAATCACCGAGTCGGTCGGTGGCGTAGTCCTCTCCTCCAACCTCAGCGAGCAGGGCAAGCGGGCGCAGGCCAACCTCGAGCTCTCGATCCCGACCCGCGAACTCGACGCGACGCTCGACCGTCTCACCGATCTGGCAACGGTCAGGAGCCTGAACGAGGCCTCGGTCGACATCACCCGGCCGTTCGTCTCGGCCGAGGATCAGCTCAGGGATGCCCGGGCCGAGCGCGAGAAGCTGCTCGAGGCACTCGGTAACGCCTCCACCGACGCCGAGGTCGAGGCGATACGCGGGCAGCTCAAGGACGCCCGTCGCAAGATCTCCAAGGCTGAGGCGACCTTCGACAACATCGCCCGCCGAGCCCGGACCTCGAAGGTGAGCATGACCATCGAGGGCTCACCCGAGAAGAGCGACGGCAGCTGGTCGCTCGGTGAGGCCGCCGACGACGCGCTCAGCGCCCTAAAGGTGGTCGCCGGCGTACTCCTGATTGGTACCGCGATCCTCGCTCCGGTGGTCCTACTCGTGGCGGCGATCACGGCGATCGCCCTGGCCGTCCGTCGCCGCCGCCGAGAGCGCGCCCTCGACACCGACTGACCGATCTGACGACGTCAGATCACTCGTCGTAGGGCTCGAAGTCCGCTTTGCGAGCACCGCAGACCGGGCAGAACCAGTCGTCGGGGATCTTCTCGAAGGCCGTGCCGGCGGGGATGCCGCCGTCGGGGTCGCCCTCCTCTGGGTCATACACGTAGCCGCAGGAGGTGCAGATCCACATCTTGGTCGTCTCGGAGTCAGTCATTGGCGCCGGAGCCTAGATGATTGACCTGGAGCCCGGGCTTCCGCGGCGAGGGGTCACGTTCCTCGGAACTATTCCGAGTTTTGTGACCCCTCGAGGCGGGATCAGCAAAGCAGTTGGCGCGGGCCGTTGATCTAGAGTCAGCGGATCGAAGCAACACCCGTCACCCCGCGCCCCGCGGCGACCGTGATTCTGATCAGGGAGGGCGGTCGCCACAACGAAGTCGGTCTCGAGCTGTTGATGCTGCAGCGGGGTATGGCGGCCAGCTTCATGCCGGGCGTCTGGGTGTTTGCCGGGGGTGTGGTCGATCCTGAGGACATTGCCGGAGCCTCGGATCCACCCCGCGGGCTCGAGCCCGACGAGTGGGCCCACCGGATCGCCGGTGCCCGCGAGCTCGGCGAGGAGGGCGGGATCGAGATTGCGCCGACTGAGCTGCGGGCCTGGTCCCGCTGGATCACTCCGGAGCCTGTGCCGGCTCGTTTCGATACCCGCTTCTACGTCGCCCTGGCGCCTCCGCACAGCACGCCGGAAGCTGACGGCGTGGAGATGGATCAGGCCCGCTGGATCGGACCTGGAGCGGCGCTCGAGGCCGCGGCGGCGGGAGAGATGGAGATCTCCTTTCCCACCATCCACCATCTCGAGGAGCTGCGCCAGATCAGCGACGCGGCAGCCGTGCTGGCGGCGGCCGCGGCCCGGATCGTGGAACCGATCCTGCCCCGGGTCGTGGGCGACAGGGACTCCTTCGAGGTGCTGCTACCCGGCGATTTGCGCTACCCCGACTGATCCGCTCCGCTCAACCGGGGAACGACTCGATCCCGGCGTTCCACGGTCCCGGTGGGTAGGTGGCGACGTTCGCGTCCTCGAGCTCGCGCTTGAGACTCAGGAACAGCCGACGGGCGTTCTTCAGCGCCAGCTCGAGCTCGTCCCGCGACCGCTCGCGCAGATGCCACATGAAATAGAACTGGCCGTCGGAGGCGCCGAAGTCAACCTCGCGGTCGATCGTCATCACCCAGGTCAGGAAGGCGGGGCTGAAGAGCTCGCGAAGGGCGATCGGATCGTGGTCAGCGGGGACCGTTGCGAGAAACCGATGGTTGAACTCGATCGACTCGAACTGGACCCTGCGGGCGCTGCGCTTCTTCAGCTGCTCGTCGGGGCCTGCCTCGATCGACTCGACATCGAACATCGGCACCACTGAAGCAAGGTCGGGCATGTGCGACTTGACGAGCACGCCGCCGGGGAGCACCGACTTGCGGAAGAGACCGCCGCTCTCCCTTTCGAGCGCGTCGCAGCTCGCCCCCCAAAAGCCCTCGGCCAGCTCGCCGGTCAGGCGGTTACTGCCCCCGGGGCAGAGTGCCGGTGGCCCATCGCGCGGATTCAGGCCACCAACGGGCTCATAGACCAGGTCGCGGTCATTCGCCAGCGAGCGGACCGCTGCGATCCAGCCCTGTCGCTCCTCGGAGGCGCTCAAGCCTCGACCAGATCATCACGGCCCCGTGAGATCGGCTGCCGGCGGTGGCGGGGAAAGGCGGGGGTCGCGAGTGACACGAGTCAGAGCAGCTTATTACCGGACGCGATCCCCGGCTCGGGCCCGTTTCGCGCCGGCTCGCGCCGACCGTACGCCGCAAGCTGCCAGCGGGTACGATCAGCTCAATGGCCATAGCTCTGATCATTATTGGCGTAATCGTCATCGCGGTTCTCGTCTTCATCCTGACCCGCAACTCGATGGTCGGGTCGCGCAACCGCGTCGACGAATCGTGGAGCGGCATCGATGTTCAGCTCAAGCGTCGCCATGATCTCGTTCCGAACCTGGTCGAGACGGTCAAGGGTTACGCCACCCACGAGCAGAAGGTCTTCGAGGAGACGACCAAGGCTCGAGCCGAGGCGATGCAGGCGGCCAGCGTGCAGACCACCCAGGAGGCCGAGGCCAAGCTATCCGGAGCCCTGACCGAGCTACGCGCCGTCGCCGAGCAGTACCCCGAGCTGCGCGCGACCGAGAACTTCCAGCAGCTGCAGCGCAACCTGAGCGAGATCGAGGACGAGATCCAGGCCTCGCGCCGGATCTACAACTCCAACGTCCAGAGCTACAACACGAAGATCCAGATTTTCCCGAACTCGATCATCGCCGGCATGGGCGGCTTTACGGCACGCGACTTCTTCGAGATCGCGGACGCCGGCGAGCGCGACCCGGTTGAGGTCAAGTTTTAGGGGCAATCCGCCTTTGGGAGGGTGGGGACGATGAACGGTGATCGCGGCGCCGGACCCGCCGGAGAGCATGACTTCGACTACCTGGTTGTCGGCTCCGGCTTCGGCGGATCGGTCAGCGCCCTGCGTTTGGCGGCGAAGGGCTACCGCGTCGGCGTGCTCGAATGCGGGCGACGCTTCCGCGACGAGGACTTCGCCAAGACCGCCTGGAATCTGCGGCGCTACTTCTGGATGCCCCGGCTGGGCCTGAGGGGGATCCTCCGGCTGACGACTTTCAAGGACGTCTTCATCGCCTCCGGCAACGGCGTCGGTGGCGGCAGCCTGGGATACGCGAACACCCTCTACCGGGCCCGCGATGCCTTCTACGAGCACCCCCAGTGGGCCGGCTTGGCCGACGACTGGGAGGCCGAGCTGGCACCGCACTACGAGACGGCCGAGCGGATGCTCGGCGTCACGACGTACGACCAACTCGGTCCCGCCGATGAGCTCCTCCGCGAGTACGCAAACGAGATCGGCGTTGGGGAGACCTTCAAGCCGACCCGGGTCGGCGTCTACCTCGACGACCCCGGCCAGGTCAATGAGGATCCGTTCTTCGGCGGCGAGGGGCCCCAGCGACGGGGGTGCATTCGCTGCGGCAGCTGCATGGTCGGCTGTCGCCACGGCGCCAAGAACACGCTGCCGAAGAACTACCTCTGGTTCGCCGAGAAGCTGGGAGTGAAGATCATCCCCGAGCGCGAGGCGACGGCGATCACGCCGCTGGGAGCTCCTGACGGCTCCCGCGGATACGTCGTCCACAGCGAGCGGCCGGGGGCCTGGTGGCGTCGGCGCCCTAAGACCTACACGGCCGGCGCGGTCGTCCTGGCGGCCGGCGCCCTGGGCACCAACAAACTACTGCGCGGCTGCAGACATCGGGGAACGCTACCCCGGCTCAGCGACCGTTTGGGGCATCTCGTGCGGACCAACAGCGAGTCGATCCACGCGGTCACCGCGCCCGACGACAGTCGCGACTTCGCCCGCTCGGTGGCGATCGCCTCCAGCATCTACCCCGACCCCGATACCCACATCGAACCCGTCACCTACGGGCGCGGCGGCGATGCGATGGGCGGGCTCTACACCCTGCTTACGAGCCCCGGCACAGCGCCGCAGCGAGCCATGCGGTGGCTCGCCGCGATCGCCCGCCACCCGCTGAAGGCACTGCGCACGCTCGATCCACGGCGCTGGTCGCAGCGGACTGTGATCCTGCTTGTGATGCAAACGCTCGACAACTCGATCCGCCTGGTCCCGAAGCCGAACAGGATCGGCGACGGCGTCCACCTACAAACCGAGGAGGACCCCGAGAACCCGAACCCTCGCCACATCGACGCCGCTGAACAAGCCTCGAGGTGGTTCGAGGCACGCCTTGGGGGACTGGCCCAGGCCGGCGTCACGGAATCGCTGTTCAACATCCCGTCCACCGCCCACATCCTCGGTGGTGCGGTAATCGGCTCGGGCGCCGACGAAGGAGTGGTCGACGCTAACCAGCGGGTCCACGGCTACGAGAATCTGTACGTCTTCGACGGCTCCGCGATGCCGGCCAACCCCGGGGTAAACCCGAGCCTGACGATCACCGCGATGGCCGAGCGGGCCGTCGGTCTGATCCCGCCGAAAGCGGATCAACGACCGACGGCGCTGCCCGAGGCGGCTCAGGCGGCGCCCAGCGGCGCCTGAGCAACGCCCCTCAGCCGGCGGCCTCGAAGCGCGCGGCCACTTGATCCCAGTTGACGACATTCCAGAACGCGTCCAGGTACGCGGGCCGCATGTTCTGGTAGCTGAGGTAGTAGGCGTGCTCCCAGACATCGACGCCCAGCAATGGCGTCTGCCCGGCGCTGATCGGCGAGTCCTGGTTCGCGGTCGAGGTCACAGCAAGGCCGGAGCCATCATGGACCAACCAGGCCCAGCCAGAGCCGAACTGACCGATGCCGGCGTTCTTGAACTCCTCCTTGAAAGCCTCGAAGCTGCCGAACCTTGCGTCGATTGCCTCCGCCAGCGCGCCGCTGGGCTCGCCCCCGCCGCCCGGGCCCATGATCTGCCAGAAGAAGCTGTGATTGGCATGGCCACCGGCGTTGTTGCGGACCGGGCCCTGCTTGTCCGCCGGGAGGCTGTCGAGGTTCTTGAGAACCTCCTCGACGTCCTTGTCCGCCCACTCTGTGCCCTCGAGTGCGGCATTCGCCTTGTCGACGTAGGCCTGGTGATGCTTGTCGTGATGAATCTGCATCGTCCGCTCGTCGATGTGCGGCTCGAGCGCGTTGTAGTCGTAGGGAAGGTCGGGTACGGAATAGGCCATCTCGGTCTCTCCTTGATCGCTGTCGGTGAACATCGTGTGGGTACCTGAAATCTATACCCGGCGGCACGCCGGCTACTGGAGCCTCGGCGCCGAGCGGCATGCAAAGGCTAGGGGGACCGACCCGGTGAACCTGAGAGTGGTCGTGAACAATCGGGGCGCCCGGATTTGAACCGGGGACCTCACCGACCCGAACGGTGCGCGCTACCAGGCTGCGCCACGCCCCGAGAAGCGAGGAGTATGGCAGGGGAGCGGCGTCCGGGGCGCCTCAGCGGACGCGGTCCATCGCTGCGACCACGGCCTCCAGCGAGGGCGCACCCTCGAGCGTCTCGGAGCCGTTCGCACCGTCGACGACGATCGCCGGGTCGGCCGAGAGGCGCAGGTCGGTCGCCAACTCGACGTCGGCCTCGGCCTTCGCCGTCGCCTGATCGCTGATCACGTCCTCCTCCCAGAGCCCCGTGTCGAGCTTGGGGGTGACTGCGGCGACCTCGTCGAGGAACTCCTGGGTGACGCCACGATCGGGCACCGCGTCGAGGTTGCGCATGAACACCTCCGCGTACTGCCAGCCGCGATCCTGCTCCTCGGCGGCGACGACGGCGATCGCGCCGAGGGTCACCGGCTTCAGGCCGAGGGGGAAGTTCTTGAAGTTGATCTTCGCCCCTCCGGTTCGCACGTATTCCTCGATCAGTGGGTCGACCACGTCCGCCTGGTAGGCGGCGCAGCGCGGGCACTGGACATCGGTGAAGAGGGTCAGCGCGACCGCCGCGTCATCGTCGCCGAGCCGCTCGCCGAGCTGGCGGATGCCGCCGGTCAGCTGCTGTACCTCGCCGACTTCGTCGATCACGATCGCCTGCCCGCCCTCCTCGCCGACCGAGATCGAGATGATCGCGGCCAGCAGGCCGAGAGCAGCCAGCGTCATCACGGTGATCGGGACCCAGCGGTTCGGCATCACGCTCAGCCGGTGACGGCTTTGTAGTACCGGACAGCGAGCCCGGTCAGGAGCATCCCGAAGGCCTCTTCGACTGCCATCCCCTCACCCTCGGCCCAGCAGCTCAGGCCGGCGGCCTCGATCTCGGCGCTGCGCTCCACCACCTCATCGACGAGGGCCGGGTTCTGGTCACAGAAGTAGGCCCCGATCGAATACAGATCGGTGTCCATCAACGACTCGACGAAACCGGCGCCGCCGCCTGCTGAAGCATCTCGGGCTGGGTCGGGCATGGCCCTCATCGTATTCGCCCGCGACGCCGTGCCGGGCCTCGGGGCGCCGAGGCCGCTTAAAGGGATCCGGCCCCACCGAGGCGGAGCCGGACCCTGACCAGGAGGTATGGATTGGGAAGGAAGTTGTGTGAGGCCCGGCGCGCAGGGCCGGGGCCGGGGCTCAGTCCCGGTAGCCGAACGTCGTCGTGTAGGTGGCTCCGTGGCCGCCGCTGGTCGGGACGCCGGGCTTGATCCCGATCCCGATGTGCTCGAACGAGCGGTTGAGGATGTTGGCCCGGTGCCCAGAGGACTTCATCCAGGCCTTGACGATCAGCTTTGGGCTGCTCTGGGAGCCGAAGCCGTAGGCGATGTTCTCGCCGAGGCCCCAGGAGCAGTTGCAGGGCAGGTAGCTGGTCGCGTTGACCCGGCTGACGAGGTCGCCCTCGCCCGGGCAGACGTGCGAGAAGCAGCCCTTCTTCAGCATCCTCCGCGTGTGCTTCTTGGCGGCCTTGCGCTGACCGCCGTCCTCCTTGAGCTTCTTCATCCCGTGCTTCGCCCGCTGCTTGTTGATCAGGCAGAGCGTCGCCTTGCGCGCGGTCTTGCTGGAGACCGAGTAGGCGGGCTTATCAGCCGCCTTGCAGGCGGCGGAGGCGCCGGCCGTCGGGCCGGCCAGCATCAGCAGCAACCCAACCAGGAGTGCTCCCGGGAGCAGGACAGTCAGTCGCGGCGCGCTGGTCATCACAACCCCTGCATCGGACCGGAGTCCGCCGTCCGGCAGGAATCGGCCGCGGCTTGGACGAATGGCCGATGCGCCCCCCGCGGACCGCCGATCTACGGCCACCCTCGGCCCCTGCGAGAATCAGCGCCGTGAGCAGCGTCGAGCGCGATGAGATCCTCGCCTGGTGCGATCAGTTGCTGGGCGTCGGCGAGTTCGACGACTACGGGCCGAACGGGATCCAGGTGCCGGGCCGCAGCGAGGTAGCCAAGATAGTCACCGGAGTCTCGGCCCATCTGGAGCTGATCGAGCGGGCGATCACCGCCGGAGCCGACATGCTCGTGGTGCACCACGGCCTCTTCTGGGAGTTCCTCCCGCGAGCGCTGAGCGCGCAGATGGCGGCGCGCCTGAGAGTCGCCCTCGGCGCTGATCTGACGATCGCCGGCTACCACCTGCCGCTCGACGCCCATCCCGAGATCGGCAACAACGCTTTGCTCTGCGAGCGCCTCGGCCTCGACTGCAACGCCCGGTTCGCCGAGGCGCGGAGGCGCGCAATCGGGGTGATCGGAACGGCGCCCGAGCCGCTCGCCGTCGCTGAGCTGACCGCACGGGTCAGCACGCTGCTGGGCCGCGAGCCGCTGCTGCTCGGCGCCGGGCCGGAGCAGGTGTCGACGATGGGAGTCGTCTCCGGCGCCGGCGCCTCCTACATACATGAGGCGGTTGCCCTTGGCCTCGATGCGCTCCTAACCGGAGAGCCGGCCGAACATGTCACCGCCGACGCCCGTGAGGGCGGCATTCACTTCTACGCCGCCGGCCACCACGCCACCGAGACGCTTGGAATCCGCCGTCTCGGCGAGCTTGCCGCGGAGCGCTTCGGAATCGAGCACGAGTTCATCGACGTCCCGAACCCGATCTGAGTCTGGCGCTCGGCGTTCGCCGCAAACTGCGCCGAAATCCGCCTTGACACATCCGCCACGAGAGATATATACCTAGGGGAACAGTCGATCCCGGAGAGACCCCGGGGGAGGAGGAGGCATCTTGGCCAATCACCTGACGCCGACCGAGCTGGCCGCTGAGGTTCAGATGAAACGGCAGGAGGTGATCGCCAGGTGTGTGCAGTTGGGGGTCCCGATTCTGCACGGGCGTATCGACAAGACGCTGTTCGCCAGTTCACTCCGTCGGCTCCAGGTGGACGCCGACAAACGGGCCGCCTGAGCCGAGCGACCATCCAGGCGCCGAGACCGGCTGAGGAGCCGGGCGCCACAATTGCTCCATACGAAAGCCGGTGCCCGAGCGCATCGGCCTCGCATTGACGCATAGACTCAGAGCCGGGGCCACCGCCGGGCCCGGAGCTACGAGAGGAGCACGCCGATGGAGGCCGCGGCCGCTAACGCCAAGGTGACCGAGGGAACGCAGAGCGCAACGGTTGCTGACCTGCTTCCGAAGGCAGTCGAGATGTTCGGGACGAGCACGGCGGTCAAGTTCAAGGATCCGGCCGGCAGCTGGGTCACCCGCACCTACGCCGAGGTCGGCGAGGTCGTCCGCAAGCTGTCGCTCGGCCTGATCGACCTCGGAATCGAGAAGGGCGACAAGGTCTCGATCCTCGCCAACACCCGGCCCGAGTGGACCTACTTCGATTTCGCCGCGTTGACGGCCGGAGCAACCGTCGTGCCGATCTACCAGACGAACTCCCCGGAGGAGTGTCAGTACGTGCTCGACAACTCGGACGCGAAGGCGGTAATCGTCGAGGACGCCGCGCAGCTCGAGAAGGTGCGCGAGGTGCGCGACTCGCTGCCCCGGCTCGAGCACGTGATCCTGATCGAGGGCGAGGCCGACGACGCGATCTCGATGGCCGACCTCTCCGCCCGCGGCGAAAGCCGAGATTCAGCCGAGTGGGAGCAGCGCTATTCCTCGATCAGTGGCGACGACATCTGCACCTTTATCTACACGTCGGGCACCACCGGACCGCCGAAGGGCTGCGTGATCAGCCACGGCAACTACCGGGAGATGCTGAACATGACGCAGCGGGCGGCCGTGCTGGAGACGGGCCAGAGCGCCTACCTGTTCCTGCCGCTGGCGCACTCCTTCGCGCTGTTGATCCAACTCGGCGCCTTCGACGTCGGCGGCATCATCATCTATTGGGAGCGCGATCCGCTGAAGATCGTTCCCAACCTGAACGAGGTCAAGCCCGACTACTTCCCATCGGTGCCAAGGATCTTCGAGAAGATCTACACCACGGTCACCAGCGACGTCGAGAAGGCCGGCGGCGTGAAGAAGATGATCTTCGACTGGGCTGTGCGCGTCGGTAAGCGCTATCGCGAGAAGGAGCGGGCGGGCGAGCAGCCTGGGTTCCTGCTGCAGAGGCAGTACGAGGTCGCCGACCGTCTGGTTCTCGCGAATATCCGCAACGCATTCGGCGGCAAGATCAAGCAGTGCCTGACCGGCGCGGCGCCGATCAACCCCGACATCCTCCGCTTCTTCGACGCGGCGGGGATCCTGATTCTCGAGGGTTACGGGATGACGGAGACCTCGACCGCAGCGACGATCTCAACCCCCGATGACTTCAAGTTCGGGACCGTCGGGCGCCCTCTCGACGACTGCGAGGTCAAGATCGCATCCGACGGCGAGGTTCTGCTCAAGGGGCCGAATATCTTCCAGGGCTACTACAAGAACGACGAGGCCACGGCGGAGACGATCGTCGACGGCTGGCTGCACACCGGGGACATCGGCGAGGTCGATTCCGACGGCTACCTGAAGATCACCGGCCGCAAGAAGGACATCATCATCACCGCCGGCGGCAAGAACATCACGCCGGCCAACCTCGAGTTCGCGATCAAGGAGCACCCGCTGGTCAGTCAGTGCGTGGTGATCGGCGATCGGCGACCCTACCTGGTCGCACTGGTCACGCTCGATCCCGAGGAGGCGGTCAAGTACGCCAAGGAGAACGGCCTCGGCGAAGACCCCGTCGCGCTTGCCGACAACAGCGACGTCAAGGCCTCGATCATGGCCCAAGTCGACAAGATCAACGAAAAGTTCGCTCGCGTCGAACAGGTCAAGAAGATCAAGATCCTGCCCGCCGACCTCTCCCAGGAGGGCGGCGAGTTGACGCCGACGATGAAGGTCAAGCGGAATGTCGTTGCCTCCAAGTACGAGGCCGAAGTCGAGGCGCTCTACGCCGGCTGAGCGTCCGGCGGTGACGTTGCCGGCGCGGGCGGCCTGAGCCGCAGCCCAGCCAGGCCTGACCAAGAGGCGGCCGCGGCGATACGCTCGCCACGATGGCTGTCGGGCAGATCGTGATCGAGGACATCGCCCAGGTGACGCTTGCGATCTCGGCCCTGCTGGCGATCGCCTCACTGCTCGCCGTCCTCACCAAACGGTTGCGGCTGCCCCTGACCCTGATCCTCGTGCTGGTCGGCTTCGCGGCGGGGGAGCTGGCGCGCTCCAACGGGGTCGAGCTGCCGATCGAGGGCGAGAGATTCCACGACGTGCTGCTCTTCGCGTTCCTTCCGGCGCTGGTCTTCGAGGCGGCACTGACTCTGCCGGCCCGGGTGTTTGTCAAGAACCTGGTCCCGATCCTGGCCCTGGCGATCGTCGCCCTGGCGATCGCCACCGTTCTGGTCGGCCTGATGGTCCACTTCGGGCTCGGCATCTCACTCACCGCCGCGTTGCTGTTCGGGGCGCTGATCTCGGCCACGGACCCGGTCGCGGTAACCGCCACCTTTCGCGAACTCGGTGTGCCGAACCGGCTGCTCGTCCTCGTCGAGGGCGAATCGCTGCTCAACGACGGCATCGCGATCGTCCTCTTCGACATCCTCCTGATCGCCGCCCTGGGGACGGAGAGCATCAGCGTGCTCGACGGCGTCGCCGACTTCCTCTACGTCTTCTGCGGTGGGGCGCTGCTCGGCAGCCTGCTCGGACTCGGCGTCGCCGAGATCGCCGGCCGGCTCGGACGCCTGCCCTCGACCGCCTTGACGATCGCCGTCGCCTACGGCTCGTTCGCGATGGGCGAGGAGGTCTTCGGCTTCAGCGGGGTGATGGCGTCGGTCTCGGCCGGTCTCGTCCTCGCCGCCTTCTCCCACACGCTGATCCCGAAGGAGGAGGTGCGGACCTGGCACGCGGTCTGGGAGTCGATCGGGTTCGTTGCCAACGGCATCCTCTTCCTGCTGATCGGAATCGTGATCGACGCCGACCTGATCTTCGACAACCTCGACGCGATCGCGATCGGAGTCGCCGCGGTCATGATCAGCCGGCCACTGGCGATCTTCTCGATCATGCCCCTGGTGACGCGGCTGGCGCGGCTGCCCGATATCGGGCGCCAGAATGAGCTGGTCGTCGTTTGGGGAGGCCTCCGTGGCGGGGTGGCGCTGGCGCTGGCGCTGGCCATTCCCGACGCCTTGCCCGAGCAGGAGCGCTTCGTCGCGATGACCGCCGGCGTCGTGATCGCCACGCTGCTTTTCAACGCGACGACGATCGGTGCCCTGGTCCGCTACCTCGGCCTTGACCGCCCCGATCGGCAGAGCAGGTTCGTGGCCGCGGCCGCGCGCCTCGACGGCGCGTCCTCGGCTCGTGAAGAGCTGCACGAGATCGCCGCCAACGCCGAGGTCGAGCACCGTCTGCAGGAGGTCGAGGAGGCGGCGATCACAGAGATCTCGGCGCTCCAACTCAGCGACGACGAGCACCATCAGGCGATGCTCCGCCGCGGCCTCGCGGTCGAGCGGCAGACCCTGCAGGAGCTGATCGATCAGGGGTTGGTGCCGCAGTGGCATGGCCGCGTCGCGCTCTACGCGCTCGATGACATGCTCGACGAGCTGCAGCTCGGCAACCAGCCCCACCGGGGCCTGTTCGAGGTCTCCGGCAGCGGCCGGCTGGTCTACGCGACGGCCCGTCGGATCCACATCGGCCGGTTGACTGCCGAGAAGTGGGTCGAGATCGCCTTCCGCGACACGAGCGCGCGAATCAGGGCCACCGGCGACGCGATCGAAGCCGTCGGTGTGCTCGGCCGCTGCCCAACGGTCCCTGATTCAGCGGTCGAGCTGACCCGCAGCCGTTTCGAGCACTGGCGCTCGAAGGCGATCGCCGATCTCGAGGCGTTGATCGCGACGGCGCCGGCGGAGGTCGTCGCCCGGGCCGAGCGCCACTACGCTGCCGATCTCGGCCGCCTCGCCTCCCAGCGCCAGCTCCGCCACCTCGCCGAACTGGGGCTGGTCAGCTCGGTCGCGGTCGAGCACGCCGCCGATCAGATCACCGACTACCTGAAGAGCTCTGAGCGCGAGCGGCAGCGGCTCTCGGTCGCAATCGACGAGGACGAGGACGTCGGCGTCTGAACCGATCTCCGCCGGGACCGCAACTTTGCGGCTCTGGTAGGTTTCTGCTCCATAGTTCCCGGCAGGGTGCTTGCAAGTCCGGGGAGCTTGAAAATACCGGTCCCGCGAGGATCGGAAACCGACTACCGATCGAGGTTTGGGTTGAAGATGAAGAAGTTTCTGATCGTCGTTTGCTCAGTGTTCGCCTTCACGGGACTGACCGTCGCGCTGCCCGCCACCGCCGCGGCCAAGAAGAACAGCAAGACGCTCACCGTCTGCAAGTTCGGCTGTGACCAGAAGAAGATCCAGAAGGCTGTCGACAAGCTGAAGGGCAAGAAGAACGCGACGGTCAAGGTCAAGCCCGGCACCTACAAGGAGGGCGTGATCGTTGAGGGGAAGAAGCACAACGGACTGACGATCAAGGGCACGAAGAAGAACGCCAAGAAGGTAGTGCTCGAGGGCAAGAACGCGAAGAACGAGAACGGTCTGGCCCAGAACGGCGTCGAGGTGATTAGCGCCAACAACGTGACCGTTAAGAACATGACCGCGCAGAACTACGCGACCAACGGGTTCTTCTACCACGAGTGCAAGAACTACACGATGAGCAACCTGCGAGCCAAGTTCAACCGCTCCTACGGCCTCTACGCCTTCGACTGCAAGGGCGGCGAGATGAGCAAGTCGGAAGCCTGGGGTCACGGCGACTCCGGCTACTACGTCGGCGCGACGCCGATTCAGAAGAACAACCCGAAGAAGAACGTGCTGAAGAAGCTGGAGGGCTACAAGAACGTGCTCGGCTTCTCCGGGACCAACTCTCACTACGTGACGATCAAGGACTCCTACTTCTACAACAACGGAGCCGGAGTGGTCCCGAGCACGCTCGACGTCGAGCCCTATGAGCCAGCCGGCGACAGCGTCATCCGTGACAACTACATCTTCTGGAACAACTTCAACTACTTCCTGCCGAACTCGCCGGTCGGCACCGTCGGCACCGGCGGCCTCGGCAAGATCGGGGGCAACCCGATCAACTACCCGACCGGCGTCGGCGTGGTGCTGTTCGGCACCGACAAGGTGACCGTCAAGAACAACGAGATCTTCGGCAACTTCAAGTGGGGGACGGCCGTTTTCTCCGACCCGTTCAACGAGGGTGACAACGCGATCTCCACGGACAACATGATGACCGGCAACACGAACGGTCGCGGTGGAACCGACACCAACGCGGTCGACTACTTCAGCGACGGCTCCGGCAGCGGCAACTGCTACGCCGGCAACAGCAGCTCGACACTCGACCCGAGCAGCACCTCGCCGAACAGCGCGTTGTATCCGCCCTGCCCGGCGCCA
>JAQBGG010000110.1:0-13692 GCA_032122625.1 Acidobacteriota bacterium | reverse complement strand
GTCGAGTTCCATCGCAACCGCGACCGCTACATGCGTAAGCACCACGGGGCACTCGCCGCCTTCGCGGTCCGGGTGCTGACCGCGTTCTCCTACCTCCCCCGGGCGCTCGCCGCCGTTGTCCTTCCAGGCCACGACCCGCGCTGGTATCTGCTGCACGCAAGCCAGGCGTTGAGGCCGCACGGCGAGGGCATCCGCGAGGCTGCCGAGTCTGAAAGCGGCCGGCGAGGCTGAGAACGTTCGGCGAGGCCGGCTGAGCTCGCTGGACCTCAGCTCTCCGAGATCACAGGATCTCAGTCGTGGTTTGCGCCCCGCACACTGATCACGACCTTCCCTCGGGCGCGCCCTTCCTGCATGTACCGGATCGCCGCAGGGACCTCGCTCAGCGGGTAGGTCACGTCGATCTCGGGTGTGACCCGGCCGGACTCGATCAGTTCCTTGAGAACCATCAGATCCTCGTTGTTCTCGGACGAGATGAACGTACCCAGTTTCTGGCCCACGAACGGGGACAACATCAGAGCCCGGATCTGCCGATCGGTCCCACCAAGCCAGCGTCCATCCGTCTCGCCTCCGACGATCACGAGCGTTCCCCGGCGGGTGAGCGCACGCCGGAGCTGTGACAGCCGGCGGTTGCCACCGATATCGAGGATCACGTCGTAACGGTCGCCGCTCTCAGCGAGATCGTCGCGCGTGTAGTCGATGACGTTGTCCGCGCCGATCGACCGGACCATGTCGACCTTGGCCGTGCTGCAAACTGCGGTGACTTCCGCTCCGAACGCCTTGGCGATCTGTACGGCGAAGGTCCCAACACCCCCCGACGCGCCGATGATCAGCACCTTCTGCCCCGGCTGTACCCGTCCCTGGTCGCGAAGACCCTGCAAGGCCGTGAGCGCGGAGACGGGAACCGCCGCCGCCTGCTCGAAGGTCAGGTTCTCCGGCTTGAGCGTGAGCTTGTCCTCGCGAGCGCGCGCATGCTCCGCGAAGGACCCGTCGGCGATGCCGAACACCTCATCACCCGGCTGCAGCGTGGTCACGCCCTTGCCGACCGACTCGACGACACCGGCGACATCCAGGCCTCGGACGCGGTTCTTGGGCGCGCGGATTCCGTACCCCGCGAGGCGCACCGGGTACGGCAGGCCGGTCATCAGGTGCCAGACGCCGCGATCCATGCCGGCCGCGTGCACCCCGACCAACACCTCGTGATCTCCGATCTCGGGCTTATCGACCTCCTCGAGCCGGAGGACGTCGGCTTCGCCGTACTGGTCCTGGACGATTGCTCTGATCGTTGCCTCACCGACGTTCACGTGGGCTGTCTCCGTTGGTCGGGTCTCCTGGACGGTGCTCATTCTTGTCCCTTTCGTAGGTTTACGCTGTAAGTTATACACATACACCGTAAGCTTTGTCCACGTGAACTTGAGGCGATGCAGATGACGGCACCGACCCATCCGGGCGCTGAGCCCCGAGTGCCACTGAACCGGGAGCGGGTGCTGCGCGCCGGCGTAGCTCTCGCCGACGAGGGTGGGATCGAGTCGGTCAGCATGCGGAAACTCGGCGGACAGCTCGCGGTTGAGGCGATGTCGCTCTACAACCACGTGGCGAACAAGGACGATCTCCTCGACGGCATGATCGACATGGTCTTCGGCGAGATCGATCTGCCCTCCGCGAACGCGGACTGGAAGACCGAAATGCGTGAGCGAGCGATCTCGGCTCGCGAGGCTCTGGGCCGCCACCCCTGGGCGACCGGGCTGATGGACTCGAGGACCACACCGGGCCCCGCCACCTTGCGACACCACGACAGCGTGATCGGCACGCTTCGGGAGGCGGGCTTCTCGATCGAGACGGCAGCGCACGCGTTCTCGGTCCTCGACAGCTACACGTACGGTTTCGCAATGCAGGAGCAGAGCCTGCCGTTCGAGACCGAGGAGGAGACAGCCGAGGTGGCGGAAACGATTCTGGCGCAGCTCCCGGCTGACGAATACCCTCACCTCGCCGAGATGACCATCGAGCATGTCCTCCTACCCGACTACGACTATGCCAGCGAGTATGAGTTTGGGCTTGATCTGATCCTCGACGGCCTTGAGAGGGCTCGCGACACGGCTTGATCGGGGTGGGTATCGGGCCGCGGCGGACGGGCTGTTTCGCGCTTTCACCGGTCACGACCTAGCGTCAGCAAATCACCGGTCGGCTGACCTAGTCGCTAGCAGTCGGCGGTGGCATCGGCTCGTAGTCCCCATGCAAGACCTCGGGGTCGAGGTCAAAGCCGTTGGGCCAGGTGACGGTGCGGAGCCCGGAGTCCACGCTCACCTGGCGAAAGAACTCCGGATCCTTGAGCGGCTCTCCCATGGGCCCCCACATCACATCGCTGAGGTCGACCTCGCGCTCGACGCCGTCGTCGAAGCGAACGCGCAGGGTGTGGTCGTCGATTGGCTGGGCTTCGATCACTGCCACCATCAACCTCGATCCTAGGGCAGGGGCTCGATCGGTTCCAGCGCCTTCTGCGCCCGGGCCCGCTCCCAGTTGTCCTCGAGTTCGAGGCGATGCTCCTCGCCCCAATCTCGTATGAGCCGGAGCGCGCGGGGAGGTAGGGATCCGTTGATCAGCTCAAGTGTGTCGATTGAGATCTGGGCAGACTCGCCACCGTAGATGGCATGGAAGTGCGGCGGCGGGTGCTCGCGCCAATGCATCGTGATCACGATTCCGTAGAAGCTGGAGATGCGCGGCATCACGGTCATGCTGCGGCTCAGATACCGCCTGTCAAGAGCGGATCAGTGTTTCTTTCACTATTGGCACTCGCGCGTGAGGGAGTGTTGCTTTTCGTGGCGCGTGCTGTGACGGAAACCCACGCTTTCGCTTAGAAGAGACAGTGGCCGGGCGGGGCCCGCGGCGGGGCTTGGCCGCAGAGACTGCGGTCTCTAGACGCGGCTGTCCTCGTCGCGGAGCTCGGCTTCGATGGTCTCCCCGCCGGGGCGGACGGGCTCGTCCGTCGCGGCGCGGTCGCGGAGTTCGGCGAGGCGGCGGCGGAGCTCGGCCGGTCGGGTGAGGCGCCGCAGGATCGCCCGCTCCTCAGCGCTCAGCGCCGCGAACCAGAGCAGGAGCGGATAGGCCGCGACCAACAGCAGGCGGCTGACGAACCCGTCGACGCCGTCGGTCGGCAGTTGCTCTCCGAGGGCGACCGCGGCGGCGCCGGCGATGAAGATCACCGCCAGCCTCCCCCACTGCCAGGGGACCGGGAACAACCGCTGGGTGAAGGCCAGCATCAGCACGAGGGAGATCGCGTAGGAGACGACCAGGGCGACGCCGGCGCCGACGATCCCGTGGTCGGGGACGAGCCACAGGTTGAGACCGATGTTGGCCACAAGCGCCGCCAGCGTCGCCGGAAGGTTGAACTCGGTCCGGCCCGTGCGTCCGAGGACGACCAGCAGCGCGAGGTAGATGCCGTAGAGGGCGGCGCCGAGCGCCAGCAGGCCGATCGCCTTGTAGGCGTCGAAGAAGTCTGGGGCGGCGAGCAGGCGGACGATCCAGCGGGCCTCGAGCCACATCCCGACAACGATCACCCCACAGAGTGCCGTGAACGCGGTGAGGACGACCGCATAGACCCGCTTCGCCTCCTCGTCGTCGGTGATCGAGTAGGCCAGCGGCGGCCAGGCGAGCTGAAAGCCGCGGACGAAGATCTGGATTCCCTGGCTGAACTTGAAGGCAAGCGCGTAGAGGCCGGCCTCGGCGTTGCCGATCAGGCTGACGATGATCACCCGATCGACGAAGCTGAGCGAGTAGAGCGAGAGCTCGGCCGGCATAGTCGGCAGGCCGAAGCGGAACATCCGCCGCAGCAGGGCGCGATCAGGGATCAACGCGAGGCGGCGGCGCTCCGAGTAGAGCAGCCAGACGACGAAAGGAATCCCGCTTGCGTAGCTGCCGAGGAGCAGGCCGCGGGCGCCCTCGTCGAAGCCGGCGATCAGGATCAATGTCAACGGGATCGCCGCGAGAACGTGGATGAACGAGAACGTGAAGTAGGCCTTGGCACGCTCGTCGAGCCGGAAGAGCGTGACCAGGTACTCGTAGAGCGTCAGGATCCAGAGTCCACCGATCGAGATCCGGACGAGGTCGGGGTCGCTCTTCAGCGCGTCGGCGATCGGATCGGCAAACGGGAGCAGGATCAGAGCGCCTGCGGTGGTCGCCCAGAAGATCGCAGCGAAGCCCGTCGCGACAACGGCCTCGCCGCGCTCGGTGCGCAGATAGTAGAAGCGCAGCAGGGCCTCGATCACACCGAAGCGGACGATGATGCTGGCCGCGACCACACCGCCGAACAGGACTTCCGCTTTGCCGTACTCGGAGGGGTCGAGCAGCGCCGTGTAGATCGGCAGCAGCAGGACCGCGATGACCTTCGAGAAGACGCTCGCCGCCGTGTAGGCGAATCCGGTCGTCGCGAGACGGCGCAGGTAGCTGAGCATCGGCCGTCGCCTACGCGATCCCGGCCGGCGGGGCGATCGCAGCCGCGGCCTCCCGCCCTCCGGGTGCGGGGGTGGCGGCGACGAGCCTACGCGTGGGCAGCGCCACCGCGAGGGCCAGGAGAGTCCAGGTGATCGGGTCGCTGAGGAACGCCGCGTAGCCGAAGCTGTGGACAATCATCGCGACGAAGGCGGCGAGCACGGTGGCCACGATCGGGACGCGGGCCGGACCCAAGCCCATGCCGGCGGACCGCCAGAGCCCCAGAGCCGGGACCAGTAGCAGCGCCGCATAGCCGATCAGCCCGATCAAGCCCTGCTCGGCGGCGACCGTGATCGGCTCGGTGTGGCTTTCGACGGCGATCCCGTCGGCGGCGCCGAAGCGGCTGGTGAACTGCGCCGCGAAGCTGCCGGATCCATAGCCCGTCAGCGGTCGGTCGCCGGCGATCTCGAGTCCGCCGCTCACCAGTCCGGTGCGACCGGTCGTCTCTGCGGTCAGTCCGCCGCCGCCGAGGCCGAAGACAGCGAGCGCGAGCGCCGCCAGGGCTGCCGCGGAGGCGAGGACGGCCCGGCTCAATCCCCAGCGAGCCAAAACCAGGGCGAGGAGGCCGGCGATCAGGGCGAGGATGCTCGTCTGCGAGAAGGTCAGCACCAGCGCGGCCAAAAGGACTGCGAAGGCCGCCGAGGCCCGTAGAGCATCTCGGCGCAGGCCCCAAGTTGCGACGGCCGCGAGGGCGACCATCGTAATCGCCAGATAACGGCCCATGATGTTCGGATCGAAGAACAGCGAGTTGACCCGGAAGTAGGCGTGGGCCTCGTTGCCGTCGATCACCTTCTGGTTCCAGAACAACTCGCCGGTGGCGAACTGGCCGAAGCCGACGAGGGCGAACACGAGCCCCTCGATCGCAAGCACGACTACCATCATCCGTAACAGCCTGCCGTCCCACGGTGTCGCCACCAGAAAAAGGAAAAGGGCGGCGAATGGGATGAAGAAGAAGCAGAGGTTCTCGACCGCGGTGCCGAGATCGTCAACGTAGGCACCCTGCAGGGTGTAGAGCACGACGACGACCGCGAGCAGCGGGCTGATCGCGGCGATCAGGCGGGAGCGCCCCGAGGGCGCCTCCGCGAATACACGCTCGGGTCGCACCCAGGCGGCGACGAGCCCGGCGGCGAGCACCGCGTAGAGCGGCAGCAGCAGGTTGGCCGAGGAACCACCGAAGTCGAGCGGGATCCGAAACGGGAGAACCGCAATCAGGGCCAACGGAAGCAGCCGGGGATGGCGGACCAGGATCGCCGCTCCGGCCGCGATCAGGGCTGCGCCAAGGGCGGCAGCGACGGCAAGTAGAGCGGGACTGTCGCGGAGGTCGAGGAACTGTTTGCTGTTCCAGTTGTCGGCGGCGATCAACACTGGGGCGAGGAGCATCGCCATGGTGAGCGCCGCCAGTGCGGTGCGGCGATCCGGGAGCCAGAGCGCTGCGGCCGCGGCCAGCGCGGCGGTGAGCATGCCGATCCAAAGCGCGAGGGAGTCCATCAGCCGGCCCCGCCACCGACCTGGATGCGAGGGGGAGGCTTGATGTCCCGGCCGTCGTCGCCAAGGATCACGCGAATACCGTAGGCGCCCTCCGGCACCGGAGAACCGTCGTCGCCGGTCCCGTCCCAGGTGAAGTCGTGCGGACCCGCTGGGAGGTCGCCGCCGAGGAGCAGCGCTCGCACCTGACGGTCCTCGGTATCGGTGACCAGAACGTCGGCGTGGCCGTCGGCAACGGTCGTGGTGAAGCTGAGCTCGGCCTGCCCGCCCGGCGCGAGCTGGTCAGTCAGGACGACGGTGTTGACGATGTCGTCCTGGACCCGGAGACCCCGGGCGACCCCGAAGCCGACGAGGGTGAGCAGCAGCAGCCCCAGCAGTAGGACCGGACCCAACCCCGGGCGGGCCGGGCCGGTTTGAGATCGCTGCCTCAAGCCTTGGCGTAGTCCTCTCCGGCGATCACGACCACGTCGGCGTCGGGCGCAGCCGCCCGCGCGGCCCGATCGAGCTCCTGCACGACGTTGACCCCGAGCTCACGTTGAAGAACCTGCGCCGCCCGCTTGTTCCCCTTGTCGTAGAGGACCACGGTCTGCTCGGAGGGGCCGGTGACGCCGGTCTGGGGGGTGTTGAACCCCGCCGCGACGAGAGAATCGGCGACTTTGCCGGCAAGCGCCGTCTTCGAGGAGCCGTTGAGGACGGCGACGTTGATCGAGGTGCGATCGAACTTTCCCGCGGTGTCAGGCTCGTTGCTGCCGACCGTGCCGGTCAGCGCAACAACCGCCACCGCGCCCACCGCCAGGACCAGCGCCAGGCCCGCGAGGACCAACGGATGTCGCGGCCCACGCGCGATCAGACGGCGCCAGGACGAAGGTGACTGGATCGCCGCCCGCTCCGCGGTGATCCGCGCCAGGGCGGGCCGATCGGCGGTCACCCGCTCAGCCGGCGTCAGAACTCCCGTCGCGACCGCCGTGGCCCCGGCAGGCGCCATCGAAGTCGCCGACGTGCCTGAATCGGGGCCGGAATCGCCACGGTCGGGCTCGAGCTCCTGCCACTGCAACAGCCGCTTGATCTCGCGACGATGGCCGAGGAAGAGTGGCAGGGCGAGCAACAACCCGGCGATTGCGATGACGCCGGCGGCGCCGCCGGCCTTGATCAGGATCTCGGTGCCGATGCCCTTGCTGGCGCCGAGCAGGATCGTGCTCGCCCCCAACATCAGATGCTCGCGTCGTCCTGGCCGATCACGAGCGCCACCTCGGCCCCGCCCGCCAAGGCCTCGATGTCAGCTGTCATCTCCACGACCGCGACGGGCCCGAGGACCGTCGTGAGCGCATCGGCAAGCGTCTGGGCATTCGCCTCGCCGTCGCCGGTCCACATCACGGTGCTGGTCGTAAACGAACCCGCGTTGTCGACGGCGCCCACCTTGAAACCTGCGTCCTGCACGTTCTGGCTGACTCGATCGGCGATGCCGACCACTCCGGTGCCACCTGGAGGGGCGGTCCCGTTGAGCACCGCGACGTCGGCCTTGCCGGCCTTGTTCTCGCCGGCGTTGCCCGCGGCCCGATCGCCGTTCTCGCCCTTCTTGCCCGAGCCCTTGGAGGGCTTCGTCGGCTCGCCCGACCCAGATTCGTCGCCGAGCAGGCCGAAGGCGCCGGTCGCGATCCCGACGCCGAGCACGATCGCCGCAAGGCCGCCGACCAGCAAACGCCCGTCGACGGGTAGCCGCCGGTCGAACTCAGCCCAGCGGAGCCGCGCCGCCTGATCGAACCGGGCGAGGCGCCCAGGCCCACTATCGGCCACAGCCTCCATCTCCTCCTCGCTTGGCTCACGCTCCACCTGCTCCTCGCCCCGGGCAGCGAGGGCGGCGGCACGCTCCGGCGCCCTCCCGGCCCAATCGCGCAGGCGTCGCAGGTGCCTGGCCTGCTGAAAGGTCAGAAATACGAGCACGGCCAAGCCCGCAAACGCGAGGAAGCCGAGGAGCGCGCCGATCTCCTCGAGGGAAGTCATAATCAGCGCAGGATCTTAGTGTGCATAGCCGCCGATCCCCCGTGGCGCTGAGCGCCCGTGGGTACTTTTCAGCGCGGGTCGGCCGTCGGATCGAGTTCGATCACTACGGGCGCTCCGCCGCTGATGATCTCGACCACGTCCCGCGCAAGATGGGTCTCGTCGCCGACGCCGACCAGCGCGGTCAGCCGCGACAGCATCGTCTCAATCTCGTCGGGATCAATCGGCTCGGCTTTGACCGCCCGGTTGATCCGCGGCGCGGCGGTCGGCTCGGAACGCTCCCCGTCGGCGAGCAAGCGCTCGTGAAGTTGCTCCCCTGGGCGGGGGCCGGTGAACTCGATCGCGATGTCGGTATCGGGCTCGTATCCGGCTAGCCGGATCATGTTGCGGGCGAGATCGACAATCCGCACGGGCTCACCCATCTCGAGCACGAAGACCTCCCCGCGGGAGTCGCCGAGATCGCCGGCGCGGATCACGAGCTGGACCGCCTCCGGGATCGTCATGAAGTAGCGGGTCATCTCAGGATGGGTCACTGTCACCGGCCCGCCACGTTCGATCTGGCGCCGGAAGATCGGGACGACGCTGCCGGACGAGCCGAGCACGTTGCCGAAGCGAACGGCGACGAAGCGGGTGGCCGGGTAGCGCTCGCCCGCCGCGGCGACGACCCACTCCGCCATCGCCTTCGAGGCGCCCATCACCGTGCGGGGATCAACTGCTTTGTCCGTCGAGATCAGCACGAAGCGGTCAGCGCCCGAAGCCGCCGCCGTCTCCGCGGTTACCCGCGTGGCGATCGCGTTGTTGCGGACCGCCTCCAGCGGGTTTCCCTCCATCAGCGGAACGTGTTTGTAGGCGGCAGCGTGGAAGACGACCTCGGGCTTGAAGCGTTGCATCACCTCGAGCATGCGCTCCGGTTCCTTGCAGTCGGCGAGCACCGACTCGACCCGGCTGAAATGCCATTCGCTGACCATCTCGCGATCGATCTGGAAGAGGTTGTCCTCGGCGTGGTCGAGCAGGATCAGGAGGCGCGGCCGGACGCGGGCGATCTGACGGCAGAGCTCGGAGCCGATCGAGCCCCCGGCTCCGGTGACGAGCACGATCCGGTCGCGCAGGTATCCCCCGACGGTGTCCAGCTCCTCGACGATCGGCTCACGGCCGAGGACATCCTCGACCTGGACCTCCCGCACCTGACGGGTGAGCTGCACACCCCCGCGCAGCAGCTCGAAGACCGTCGGCAGGGTCCGCACCCGGATCTCCCGGCTCCGGCAGGCTGAGACCACCTTGGCGCGCAGCGTGCCCGGCGCCGAGGGAATCGCGACGATCACCTCGTCGGGCTCAACGTCGTCCAGCACGGCGCCCATCTCGGCCGTGTTCCCAAGCACCTTGAGGCCGGCGGCCGGGCGGGTTCCCAGCTTGCCGGGGTCATCGTCGATGAAACCGACTGGATCACCGAGGGTGGGATTGAGCAGCAGCTCGCGGACGACCATCTGCCCACCCGAGCCGGCGCCGACGATCAGCACGCTGGGCACGTCGGCCCCGCGGCGGCGGCGTAGGGGCCGCTCCTCGAGGAAGAAGTGAACGAGGCTGCGGGCGGCGACGAGCAGGCCGACGGTGAAGGCGAAATCGAGGATCAGGACCGAGCGTGGGATGTTGATCGAGTAGGGCTGCGCCAGGGTGTAGACGGCGAGCATCAGGGCGGTGGCGATGCCCGCGCCCCGGACGATCGCCCAGGTATCCCCGGTGTTGAAGTAGCGCCACCACTTCTGATGCAGGCCCGTGAGAGAGAAGACCACGGTCTTGCCGAGTGCGACGAACACGATCGAGCCCCAGAGCATGTCCGAATACCTCTGCGGCATGCCGGCGAGGCTGTCGAAGAAACGCAGCTGGAACGCGAGGTAGAAGGCCAGAGCGGCCAGCACCGCGTCCGCAGCGAGGTGAAGCGCTCGGTGACGTATCACCGGCGCGCGCAGACGGTCCATGCGCACAGGGTAAAGTGCCGGTCAAGCGCAGGGCTCGGTGGATCGGCGCGCGCAAGCACTCCACCGCCAGGCGCCGATTTGCCATGACCGACTTCATTGTTGACCCGATCGTCGATTTTGCGACGGATTTCATCGACGCCGTGGGCTTGCTCGGGGTGTTCGTCCTGATGCTGCTGGAGAGCGCCTGCATCCCGGTTCCGAGCGAGGCGATCATGCTGTTCGCCGGCTTCAACGTCTCCCAGGGCGACATGACGATGTTCGGGATCGTCGCCGCCGGCGTGCTCGGCAACGTCGTCGGATCCTGGATCGCCTGGGCAGCGGGCTACTACGGCCGCCTCGAGCTGTTGGAGAAGAACCGGCTGATCCATATCAGCCCCAAGCACCTCGCCGTCGCCGACCGCTGGTTCGAGCGCTACGGCGACGCGACCGTGTTCTTCACGCGGATGTTGCCGATAGTGCGGACCTTCATTTCGCTGCCGGCCGGCGTCGCGCGAATGCCTTTCTGGCGCTTCACCTTCCTCACTCTCGCCGGCTGCCTCCCCTGGGTGTTGGTGTTGGCGATCATCGGCCGCGAGGTCGGCGACAACTGGGAGCAGTGGCGCGACTACCTGCACTATCTCGACTACCCCGTGGCCCTGGCGCTGATCGCCGGCGCGATCTGGCTCTTGATCCGCTGGCGCCGCAACAACGACAGTGACGAAGGTGGGGCCAAGCCGGCGGAGACGACGGCCTAGGGCGATGAACGCGCAGCGCGGAGCCTCCGGGGACGGCACGCTCCGCGCCTCAGAGGCCGTCATCCTGGGCATCGTCCAGGGTCCAACCGAGCTACTCCCGGTCTCTAGCTCCGCTCATCTGCGCCTGATTCCCTGGCTCCTCGGCTGGGAGCACGAGCGAGTGGACCCCGAGCACCGCAAGGCCTTCGAGGTAGCGGTCCACGGTGGGGCAGCGTTGGCGTTGATGGTCGGCCAGCGCCGGCTGATTGCCGAGGAACTGCGGCAGATCGACGGACGTCGGCTGGCCGTAATCGCGCTCAGCTTCGTCCCCCCTGCGTTCGCCGGCCTGACCTTCGAGCGCCAGATCGAGGGGCGGCTTGGCGGGCCCGGGGCGACCGCTGCTGGGCTCGCCCTGGGAGCGGTCGCGATGCTGGCTTCGGACCGGATGCCGCAGTCCCGCGGCCAGGGGGAGGCGAACGCCGCGGATGGCCTTGCCTTGGGCGTTGCCCAGGCGGCGGCCCTGGTTCCAGGGGTCTCTCGCAACGGCGCCACACTGATCGCGGCCCGGCGCCGGGGCTTCAATCGAGAGCAGGCGAACCTGCTCTCGCGGACCGTCGCCCTGCCGGTGATCGCGGGGGCGGCGATGCTCAAGGGGGAGCGCCTCCGGCGCCGCGGGGTCGACCGCGGCCTGCGCCGCTCGCTGACGATCGGGACGCTGACGGCTTTCGTCTCGACGCTCGCCTCCCAGAGGCTGCTCCGCCTGGTGGAGAAGGACCGGGCGTTGTGGCCCTACGCGCTCTACCGTCTCGGGCTCGCCGGCGTCGTCTTGCGCCGCCTCTTCAGGTTGAATCAGGTCTATGACTGACCCACCGGCACAGCCACCCGCACGAAGTGCGTACGAGGCCGCCGGCGTGAGCCAATCAGAGGCCGACTCGGCGGTCGAAGCCCTGCTCGCCTCCCTGGGGAGAATCGACACCGGCAAGCCGTCCCGTGTCGTCCCGCTCCCGGGGCACTTCGCGAGCGTGCTGCGGATCGACGAGCATCGCGGGATCGCCTTCGGCGCCGACGGTGTCGGCACGAAGATGGTCCTGGCCGAGCGCCTCGAGCACTTCGAGACGATCGGGATCGACTGCATCGCGATGAACGTCAACGACCTCGTCTGCGTCGGTGCCGAGCCGATCGCCCTCGTCGACACGATTCTCTGCCGGGATGCGGATCCGGCGGTGATCGGCGCGATCGGCGAGGGGCTGCGTCGTGGCGCCGAGCTGAGCGGGATCGAGATCCCCGGTGGGGAGATCGCTCAGGTTGGCGATGTCGTCGGCGGCTGGGAACTCTCCGGGAGCTCGATCGGCCTCGTCGACCTCGATGCGATCGTAACCGGTGATCGGATCAGGGCCGGCGACGCGCTGATCGGTATGCCCTCGTCGGGCCTGCACTCGAACGGCTACACCCTCGCCCGCAAGGCGTTGGACGAGATACCGCTCGAGGACGAGCGACTCGGCCGGCCGCTGGGCGAGGTTCTGCTCGAGCCGACGACGATCTATGTGCTCGCGGTGCTCGAGTTGCTCGCCTCGCCGCTCGACGTCCGTGGACTCGCCCACATCACCGGCGACGGGCTCAACAACCTCCTGCGCCTCTCGCGAGAGGTCGGCTATGAGATCAGCGCGCCGCTTCCGGTCCCGCCGATATTCGGTCTGATCGCCGAGTGCGGTGCGGTCGAGGAGGCCGAGATGTACGAGGTCTTCAACATGGGCCTAGGGTTCGTCGTCGTCTTACCTGATGCCGACGCCGACGCCGCGGTTGAACTGCTCTCCGCCCATCACCCGGGCAGCCGGGTGATCGGAAGAGTCAGCGACCGGGCCGGCATGATCGACCGGCCGGGCTGAAACCACCTCCTCCACGCGGCTCGCCCGGTCTTCACCTCGTCGCCCGCCAACTACGCCGGCTTGATCATCCGCTGGAGTCCGGCGGGGTCGGAGGAGCGGAAGAGGAAGCCGCCGATGCCCCTGACGCGTTCCATAGCCGCCATCATTCCCTCCTGTGCCGCAACGCTTGACTCGCAATGCTCCGTTCGCCGGCGATGTGGTCCAACCGCGCCGATCGCGATGATCGAAAATACTCGTACTCATGCCCGCAGGTAGCCAGACCCGATCTCGGGGCCATTGACCCCAATGACGATGATCGGAACACAGCTCTCCGGGCGCTACCGGCTGGAGTCGAAGCTGGGCAGCGGCGGCATGTCGACGGTCTACCTCGCTGTGGACGAGACGCTCGCCCGGCAGGTCGCGATCAAGATCATGCACCGGGAGATCTCCCAAGAGGCGGATCAGCTCGAGCGCTTCCGCCGTGAGGCCCGGGCTGTGGCGTCGCTCTCCCATCCCAACCTCGTTGCGGTGATCGACGCCGGCGAGGACAACGGCCATCCCTACATCGTCTTCGAGTACGTACCGGGCGAGACGCTGAAGAAGCGGATCGACACCGATGGGCGGCTCGGCCTCGACGAGGCGACGGCCTACGCGATCGAGATCGGACGAGGGCTCGCCAGCGCTCACTCCGCGCGCCTGATTCACCGGGATGTGAAGCCTCAGAACGTGCTGATCGATGCCGACGGCCGGGCGAAGATCACCGACTTCGGGATCGCCCGCTCGCTCGAGGTTCACGGCCTCACGGCTACCGGGCGGGTGCTCGGCACGACCGACTACGTCTCACCGGAGCAGGCGATGGGCAAACCGGTCGATGCCCGCACGGACGTCTACTCGCTCGGCATCCTGCTCTACGAGATGCTCACCGGCGACGTCCCATTCCACGCTGAGACGCAGGTGGGAGTGGCGATGAAGCACGTCAACGATGCCGTGCCCGACGTGCAGAAGAAACGGCCGGAGACCTCTGCAGCGCTGGCGGCGGCCCTCGAGCGCGCCGTGGCCAAGCAGCCCGACGACCGCTACGCGAACATGAACTTCTTCCTCGCCGACCTCGAGGGTGCCCTGGAGGTCGAGGTGGCGCGGGCGGGTCACGCGACTGGAGAGGCGACCACGGTC
>JAQBGG010000109.1:0-3874 GCA_032122625.1 Acidobacteriota bacterium | reverse complement strand
GGTCGCCGTGAAGGCGACCACCTCGGCCTCGGGCTCGTCGCGGTAGACGACGTTGAAGTTGTGGAAGTCCCGCCCTCCGGCCCCCATGATCACCACTCGTCGCATCGCCCGGACAGCCTAGGGACCGCCGCGACGCGACGCCGCCACAACATTCCGATGCTCCTGATCACGGCGCTCGGAGACAACGCGCTGCCGCCCGGCGGCTGGCCGGCCGACCTCGCCATGCAGTGCGCCAACGCCGCCACCGCGGCGGGGTCAACAAGGTGGTTGGGAACTGCGCCTAAAGCGCGTCCAAACCGCGCTGGAAGATGCCCTCGATCACGGCAACGGCCTCCTCGTCGGAGGCGCCCTCGGCGGTGAAGTTCGCGGTCCAGACGACCTCGCAACCCCCATCGTGGGGCTGAACGCGAATCGTCGAATCGTAGTCGGCGACGGGAAGCGGGGATCGATCGATGCGGTACGAGTAGTGCAGATCGCCACCGTCGGTGTGGGTCTCGAAGACGCTGCCGGCGTCGTCACCGAGGACGAGCTCGCGCACGCCCCCCTCGCTCGTCTTCGTCTCCTCGACTGCAGGGTGCCACGAGTGGAAGTTGTTGTAGTCGCCGATTCGCTGCCACATCTGTGCGGGGCTGGAGTCGTAGACCTGGGACTTGTGTACGTGCGGCATGTGGAACTCTCTCTGAGCTGACGCTCCCCAAGTGGGGCCGGGTTTCGCCGCCCCCCGTCCCCGGTCGTGGGCCCCTGGACGGATCGGACGTAGCGGTCGCTACGACGGCCCCCGCCGGTCCGGTCGGTACCCGCCCGGGTACCGTCAGTGCCGATGATCTGCGAATCCTGTTCATTTGAGACCAGTCGCTTGTCGGTCAGGGGGTGGCACTCGATCGGAGCCGCCGCGCCGCCGGGACAAGACCTCGCCGCCTTCGTCGTCGGCCTGATGTCGGAGTCCGTGACCCGATCACTCCCGAGCCACTGGCGGGGCGAGTACACGATTGATCGTGCCCGCGAGTGGATAGCGGAACGCGACAGCGAAGGGACGACACTTCTCATCCTCGAGCGCTCCATTGGGCGGCCCGTGGGAGTGGTGATCCTCTCCGAATCGGCCTCCGAGGACGACAGCGGCGCAGTCGATGTCCGGCTTGGCTATCTCCTCGCTGAATCAGCCTGGGACAGGGGCCTCGGAAGTGAGCTGATCGAGGGACTCATCGGCTGGTGTCGCGGTCAGCCCCCGATCCGCTCGCTGGCCGGCGGCGTCGAATCAGAGAACGTCGCCTCCGCCCGCGTACTCGAGAAGAACGGCTTCCGCCCCGTGCAGACGGAGCACGGCGACTCAACGAGCGAGCGGATCTTCGAGCTGAGACTAAGCCCTGCCCGGTAGCCGAGCCCTCGCTATCGGGGCGACTGGATTTGAACCAGCGACCTTTCGGCCCCCAGTCGACAGGTTGGGTGTGCAGATCCGTCCGTACGCGTCCCCCGCGTCCCATGCGTCCCCGGTCGTGGAGCTTCTGGACACATCGGACGTAGCGATCGGACCACAGCGGTACCAAGCATCAGGCGCTGCCCAGGCCCGTCACACGCACGCTCACATGCCCAGGTTGGAAGCTGCATCCATCGCAGTGAACAGCAACCCAGGAGGCAATCCCAATGAATCGCACCCAAGCCCAAAGCCCGAACTCAGCCGGCCACGCGCTCACGATTCGCGCCGCCACAGCGGCCGACTCAGTCGCGCTCGAGCGGCTGGCCCAACTCGACTCGGCCCCCGCGCTGGTGGGTGAGGTCCTCGTCGCCGAATGTGGAAACAAGGCGGTCGCCGCGATCGGGATCGCCAGCGGGTCGGTGATCGCGGACCCCTTCCGTCGGACGGCCGAGATCAGCTCGATGCTGGTGACGCGGCGTCGGGATCTGGCCGGCCAAGGGGCGGAGGCGCCCTGGTGGCGGCGCGGGCTTCGCGCCACCGCGACAGCCCAGGGGCCCGGCTTGGCTGTCACCGAAGCCTGACTCGGCGATACTGAAGACGCCGGACCATGCTCGCCATACAACTACTCGGGAAGCCGGAGATCAGGAGAGATGACTCCGATCCAGCCCCGTTACGCGGACAGAAGGCCTGGGGGTTGCTCGCCTACCTCGTCCTCAGCGAGATCCGCCGGCCGCCCCGCGAGCATCTGGCCGAGTTGCTGTTCGCTTCTGCGTCCGACCCGCTCGGCTCGCTGCGCTGGAACCTCTCGGAGCTGAGGCGGGCGCTCGGCCCGGAGGCCTTGCCGCCGGGCTCGGCAGAGTTCGAACTTCCCGCCGACGGGCTGATCGACGTCGAGGTGCTGACCCGCGGTACGCCACAGGAGGCGCTCTCACTACCCGGCCTGGGGCGCGAACTGCTCGCGGGGCTGGACTTCGAGGCCTCCCCTGCCTTCGAGACCTGGCTGCTGCTCGAGCGGGGTCGGCTGATGGGAGCGGCGGCTGCGGCCCTGCGTGAGGCCGCGCTCGACCGCCTCGCGGCGCGAAGGCCGGCCGACGCGGCGCCCCTGGCGGCGCGTCTGGTGGAGCTTGACCCCTACGACGAGAACTTCCAGGAGCTGCTGATCCGCAGCCACGCACAGGCAGGCGACAAGCACGCGGCGGATGAGCAGCTTCGCTCCTGCCAAGAGCTGTTCAGACGTGAGCTCGCCCGTGAGCCGACTGAGTCTCTGCTCCGCGCGGCGGCGGAACCGAGCGAGGGAATCGATGACTCGGCTCCGATCCCCCTCAGCGCTCAACAGGCGGCCGGCGCCCTGCTCGAGGCCGGCGAGGCCGCGGCGGCGGCAGGAGCCACCGACGCTGCGATCCCGAGCCTGAGACGGGCGGTGACCCTCGCCCACGATGCGGGCGAGACCCAGGTCCAGGCCCGGGCGCTGCTGGCGCTCGGCTCCGTCCTGGTCCACGGTATCCGAGGGCGTGATGAGGAGGGATCCTCGATCCTGCGGCGAGCGGCAACGCTGGCCGAGGAGGGCGGCCTGCCCGAGCTTCAGGCGTCGGCGGTCAGGGAGCTGAGCTACATCGATGCGCTCGCCGGGCGGTACTCCCGCTGCGAGCGGCGCCTGGTCGAGGCGGATTCGCTCTCGGCCTCCGATCCCGAGCTTGCGGCCGTGGAATCGGTGCGGGCGATGGCCGCGGGCGATCGTGGTGCTCATCGGAGGACGCTTGACCACGCGGCGAAGTCAACGGAGCTCGCCGAGCGGGGCGGCGACCTCAAGCGGCTGGCGTTCGCGCTGTCGTTCGCCGGACGCTCCCACCTGCTCACCCGGGATCTGGAAGCTGCCCGCACGAACCTCGAGCGCTCTCTGGCGATCGTCTCCGAGACCGACTGGCTTGCCTTTGCGTCATGGCCGGAGACCTGGCTCGCCGAGGTCCAACTGCTCGAGGGCGATGTCGAGGGCGCCCGCACGCGAGTCGAGCGGGCGTTCGCGCTCGCCTACGAGTTTCGCGACCCCTGTTGGGAGGGCCTTGCCGGCCGCGGCCTCGGCCTGGTCGAGGAGCGGGAGGGGAACGTCGCCGGCGCCCTGCGCCGGCTGGAGGAAGCGCGCCAGTGTGCGGCGCGGACGACCGACTGCTACGTGTGGGTCGAGGCCTACGCCCTCGAGGCGCTGGCGGGCGTTGCGATTCGCGCAGGCTCGAACCGCGCTACGGAATGGGTCGAGGATCTGAGGTCGCTTGCGGCGCGTACCGGAATGCACGAAATGGCGGCCAAGGCGTACCTCTACAAGTTCGAGATGGGCGACGCGAGCGCACTCGCGGGCGCCCAGGTGATGGCCGCCGAGACGGAGAACCCGGCACTCGAGGCTGCCCTGAAGGCCGAGACCGGTTCCGCCTGAGGTGCAGAGGTCGGTACCACGGCGGTACCACG
>JAQBGG010000108.1:0-5412 GCA_032122625.1 Acidobacteriota bacterium | reverse complement strand
CAGGCCGACCTCGGAGACTTGCTTGCCGAGCCGCTTGATGCCCGCGAATGCGGTCTTGCCCGAGAGCTTGTCGATCTCGGCGTTCCACTTCTTCTGCTCCTCGGTCAACTCTTTGGTTCCGGCTGCCGCCTTTTTCGTTGCGTTGGCGAACTTCTGAAGATTGCCTGCCGCCGCTGCCGCCTTGTCGCCCACCTCGCGCTGTTCTGCCGCCAGCTCGCGCTGCCCGACCGCGACCGCTCTGAAAGTGTCTGCCAGTCCGGCGAACTTGTCGCCGCCAAGGGCGGCAGGTAGCTTTGCCCCAAGATCAGCAAGCGTCGCTAGCTTTTCCGCGATCGAAGCCACGAACTCAGCGAACCGCGCCCGGACCTCGCTGAACGCGATGATGAGGTCTTGCCCAAAGAACTTATTGAGCGACTTCGCGCCCTCGATCAGGCCGGCGAACGGCTTGTCCCCCGAACCGCTCAGGAATCCGAACAGCTTCCCGACCGACTCGTACACATCCCCGAAGGCATTCCCCAGTTGCTTGAGTGCGCCGGCAAAGTTCATCGTGTCGGCCTGGGCCGCGCCCTTGAAGCGGCCCTCTACCTGCGACAGCACCGCCTCGAACTTCTCGGCCTTCGGCACCGACTCGTCAATCACGATGCCGTAGCGTGAAAGCGCAGCCGTGTTCCCGGCGAACGCCTTCCCCAGCAGATCGGTGGCCGACTGAAGATCGGCACCTGTCGCTGACGCGAAGTCGGCGGCGGCGGCGGTCGTCCGCTTGATTTGCTCCTCGCTCTGCCCGAACGAGGCGAGCGTGGCCATCGCCCCTAGCGCAGCCTCGTCTCCGAACGTGGTCACGTCTTGCAGCGCCGAGGCGTAGTCCTGAAGCGACTTGGACGTGGAGTCGGTGAGATTGCCCTGATTCGCCAGCGCGAGGTTGAGCGAGTTGATCGCCTTTTCCTGCTGTGCCTGAGCGTCGAGCGCCTTTTTGGTCTGCTGAATAATTGCGCCCACGGTGAACGCGGCGAGGAAGCCCTTGGCGGCTGTGCCGAGACGGCTGAAGCCCTTTTCGAGCTGACCCGTAGAGGCGGCGGCCTCGGCCATTCCCTTCTTGAAGCCCGAGGCGTTGAGGGCGAGTTCTGCTTCGAGCTTGCGGAGCGCCATCCTGCTACTCCTCCTCGTCGGGTGCGTCGGGGCCGATGGTGTGACCGGCGAGCGCGCGGTACATCTTGGCTGGGGCCACCGCGCTCGCGCTCTTGACGTGAGGCATCAGCATGTGCGAGACGGCCCAGGCCGTCGCCTTGATCCAGTGCCGACGCCTGCGCCGCGCGCCCCACAACGCCCACGCGAGATCGCCCGGCGACAGCCGGTCGAAGGCGCGACGGTCAAGCCCAAGATGCTCGACCGCCGCACGCCATGCCTCGTGTGGATGCCGCGCAAGGAACGCCGGCTCCTCTAGGGCTCGGGGAGCAGCGCCGGCGTAGGGCGCTCGGTCGGCTCCGACGCCTCCTCGTCCTCGCCGCGCTTCAGGATGCCGGCGGCCTTGAAGGCTTCGACAAGCTGATCCGCCACGGCGGGAAGCTCGCCGCCCGCCGCGAGGTGCGCCTCGATCAGATTCTCGGCGCGCTCGGCCGACATCTTGGCGTCCTTGTGCTGGAGCCCGGCCGCGATGCTCGCGGCGAGGAAGTCCACGCCGACTTGACCGATCGAGACGAAGAACTTGCTCCCGGTCGCCTTCTCGATGAACCGCAGAGACTTGAACGTGTAGCGCAGCTCGAGGTTTGTCCCGTTCGCCAGCTTCATCAGGTACGGCTCTCTCATGGTCGTCCTCCTCCGCGCGGGTCTGCCGCGCGGTCTTGAGTTACGGCTTCCGTCTTACGCGATCCGCCGCGTCAGGCTGCCCGCGCTCTGGAAGGTCGCGGTGACCATGATCGCGTCGCCCACCGTCCCGTCGAGCGGGTTGACCGACTCCAGCACGCACAGCCCGTAATACTCCGGGTTGCTCGCGTCGACAGACACCGAGGAGTCGGGGACGACCTGAATCCCGAACGCCGCCGTTCCCATGCGCGCGTCGAGCAGCTCGTCCACGTTGTTGTCCGCGAAGTCCTGCACCAGCTCGACCTCGACGGACCACTCCATCAGGCCGCTGAGGTTGATCCGGGTGTCCACGCCCATCTCCGAGATGTCCAGCATGTCGGCCGAGCGGTTGAGCGTGACCGAGTGGATGTGCGGCAGCAGCGTGCCGCCGGTGTAGGGCGGGCCGCCCGAGCCGCCGATCGTGACCGCTGCCTTCGTGAACTTCTGAACAGCCATTGTTCCAGCCCCTTTCTAAGCCGCGAGCGGCGTATAGACCCCGAACGTCGCCAGCGCCGTGAACGTCGTTCCGCCGGTGCGGATCCACCGCACCCGGTAGTAGTCGTCGGTCAGCGGCCCGAGCAGGTGAGCGTAGAACGACTGCCCGCCAGCACCAGACGTGAGCGACCCCGTGGTGATCCTCGTGGTGGCCGAGGAGAATCCGGCGTTGTCGTCCGACTCCAGAATCAGCTCCACGTCGGACGAGTCGGTGGCCGTCACCTGCACGCACAGGACGAGGTACTGCGTGGACAGCACCCCGCCGACGATCTGGAGGCCCGATCCGTTGCCCGTCGCGCCCGTGCGAGCCGTGTGTTGCAGGCCGATCACGCCGCGCGCCATGCTCCGCACACCAACCGCCTCGTAAGGGGGCGAAGTTGAACTCGGCATCGAATGGCGTCAGCTCGCCCAGCTCACCGAACGAGTTGAGCGAGCCGATCACGCCGGGGAACATGTAGGCCACGCCGAGGTCGGCGTCCTTCGGGTAGAGCGTGAGCGGCGCGCCAGCCCCGCCCAAGCGGGCGTGCAGCACCGGGTCGAGCGCGCCCGACGCGAGCGTGCCAGAGATCCAGAACCCCGACACCGAGGCCGTCATCTCCGCGAGCCCGGCGGCTTTGACGCGCGTGGTGTTGCCGAACACGGTCGCGTCGAGCATCTCGTGGGAACGGTTGAGGGCTACCTGATTCGACTGGCCGGTGAGATCCCGCCCGTCGAAGAAGATCCCGGCATTCACGAAGGCTTCGACTGCCATGCTCTACGCTCCTCCCTGCTGTGCGCTTGCCGGCGGCGGCCCTTCTTCGAGATGCCCGCAGCGCCGGCACTGCCAGCGCCCAGGCCCGTCGAAGGTCGCCAGCGAGCGGCGATCCTCCTCGGCATGTTCGCACACCGCGCCACCGCCCACCGATTCCTCGAGCGCGTCGAGCTGGCCGATCACGGCAGCCATTGTTGCCCGCAGCGCGCGGAGCTGCTTTCGCACGCTCGAACGTATCTGATCGCTCAAGAGCGCTCCTTCGAGACTCCGACGTTGAACCCGAAGATCCAGCGGTCACCATCGTCGCGACCAATCGGCATGGGAGACTGGCGCGCCTGCATCAGCAGATAGCGCGTCCCCGACAGGGTGCCGACGAACTTGTGGAGCTTGGCCCAGCACGCCTCGGCCTTCGTTCGCGCCGTGACGGCGCTGCGGCTTCGCACCTGCACCACGAGCGAGGGATTCTCGAAGATCACCGCGCCGACCGTCGCGCCCATCTCGTCCTGCGGCGACTCGCCAACGCCCTCGATCAGCCCGATTGCGTCGTGCGGGTTCGTCTTGGTGCCTTCCTGCAGGCCGGCGGTGTAGATCGGCCATGCCGGATCGTTCGATGCCGTCTTGACCGTGCCGACTCCCTGGGCCGCGAGGTACGTCGCCACTTCGTCCACCATGCTCGCCATTTCAGGCAAACTCTCGCAGCACGGCCGCGAGGACAGCTTCGGCTACCCGCTCGGCGTTCTCGACAAGCGGCACCTCTGCGAACTTCCACTGCGTCGGCGGCTTGTGGCGCGCGTTGGGGTCCTCGTGGACGTAGATCGCGTACTCGGTGTCGTAGCGAAGCCGGCAGTTCAGCCGGTCGTTGCCGTCGCGCCCCACCACCAGCTCGGCGGTCTTGACGAGCCGTTCTGTGTCCTTCGGGCACAGGCGCTTTGACGGCGCGAGGAAGTGACGCCGCCCCTCGCGGTGGAGCGTGCGCTCGGCTGCCTCGATACCGTCTTTGTAGTCCTGCTCCAGCGCGCGAAGCCACTGGTTCAGGTTCGTGATGCGGACAGTGACGCCCGAGCCGGGCGAGCCCGAGGTGGACGTGCGAAGCGCCGGCATCAGAGCGCAACCTCCAGATGCCGCGAGCCGTCAGGCCACGCGGGGCGCGAGAACTGATCCACGAGATACACCGAAGCATCCGGCAACGTGATCTCGGAGTCCACGCGAAAGCCGGGGAGGTCCTCCATGTAGACCATCGTCGTCGTGACCACCTGCCCGCCGCCCGCCGTGGCCACGTATCCCCGCTTGTAGGTCACCCGCGCGCGGACGTTGACCTTCGTCGCATAGCTCGGGTCGCCGTTCGAGTCCTTGCCGATGAACACGCGCACGCCCACGGTGTCCTGCATCAGCGCCGAGATGGGGGCAGGAATCGCCATCAGCCCCGATCCTCCTCTGGCGGCAGGAAACGCATTGTCGCGGAGCGCAGCGGCCGCCCCTGCTCGTCCATGCGCCGCTTGCCCTGGGCGGATAGCCAGCCGGCAGCGGACATGGTGACGACGCCCATGCCAAGGTCGCGCAGCCAATCCCGCTCGTCCGCGCGCTCGAACATGTGCGAGCCGAGGATCAGCATGATCCCGAACAGCACGCGGGCCCGGAGCTGCTGCGGCAGGAAGCGCAGCTTGGCGAGGCGGTAAGCGAGCGCCGGCCTCACAGGTACACCCCGCGATAGGCGTGCAGCGCCGAGATCGCTCCATCGAGCACCGGGTTCGACACTGCCGCGCCCTCGACCGATCCGGGCGTGCTGTACGAGACAGACAGATCCCCTACGTGCACGGCGCTGACCAGCGACGGGTCCTGCGATGCGACAGAGCGCAGCGTGGCGAGCGCGCGGAGCAGCTCGGTCTTCGCGTCGGCGGCGACCGCCTCCGTTGTGGCGAACCAGCCGGCGATGTAGGTCACAGCCCATTCGGTCGGGATGCTGTTCGCGTCGTAGGCGATCGGGAAGTGGCCGATGTGCTGAAGCCACTTCTTCTGGCGCACGGCGTAGTCCGTCGCCGGCACGGTGTTCGCGGCCTGATCCACGATGGACGTGACCGAGACGACGGGGGTCACCTGTGGATAGATCCGCCGCACGCCGCCCTCGTGAAGCTCTACCACGGTGCGCTGAACGAACTGCGTGCCCAGGCGGCGTTCCGCCTCTTGCGTGACGGACGTGATGAGCCGCGCCAGTTGCGCGTCCTCCGACGTGCCGCCGATGCCGAGGGCCAGCTTGGCCTCGTGCAGCGTCATGGCGTCGAGCGTGGGCATGTCTTCTAGGGATCGAGCCGGCCCAGGCCGGGTGGGGG
>JAQBGG010000107.1:0-6588 GCA_032122625.1 Acidobacteriota bacterium | reverse complement strand
GACGGTCGTGGCCGCAGGCATCGTCCGTTGCCGAGCTCGGGCGATAGTTGAGAGCTCGGCCGATCTGCGAGGTTCCGGTTGCGACGCAAACCGCCAATTTCATTCCGGATTTCGTTCGGTCGAGTTTTGGCACACTGCGCGGTCGTCAGCGAGGAGCCGCCGGGCAGGGCGTAGCCGAGCGCGGACTGCGAGAAGCGGGTGTTCACCGATGAGGCCGCAACCGCGACCAGCAGGGTCGCGATCGCCAACGCGAAGCCGAGCGCGGCACGCCTGGCAGCGAGCGGGACGGCCAGCCCCGGCCGGTTTATCAGCGTCAGCCAGAGCGCTCCCAGCATCAAGGCGGGAAGGGCCACATAGGGGATGATGTGGTCGGCGGAGCGGTTGACGATGTAACTCAGGAGAGCGACACCAAACGCCGTCATCCCGGTGATCGCAATCAGCATCGTCCTCGCGCGGGCGACAACATCGGGCCGGCGCCGAACGATCAGAACGACGGCTGCTGCGGAGGCCAGATAGATCGGCCCGAGGGCGAGCCCCGGCGACCAGCGCGAGAAGTCGTAGGTCAGGTCACCCAACTGGCCCGCGAGGAACTCGCGAAGCGTATTCAGGTACCAACCCCAGTCGGGGAGCTCACCGGATCCGGCCAGAGTGGCCAGGGCGAACAGCAGGTGGGCGACCAGGCAGACGCCGGCGACCCCCGCCGCCCAGCCAACGAGCTCGCGGCGGCGCTCGGCGGCGGGCATGGTCGCGGCGCGCAGCGCGACGATCGCCACCAGGGTGAGCAGTGTGTACGCGAACGCCTCCAGCGCCCAGATCGAGGCGATCGCGACGGTGAGCAGCTGCAGCGCCCGCGCCGGCGCCGCGGCCTGCGGCCATCGGGACTCCGCGACCGCACCGACGATCACGCCGACGGGAAGGCCGAAGCGGAAGGCACCATGCTGCAGCAGCGCCCCGAGCGGGAACTCCAGCCCATAGACGAGCGCAACGACCGCCACGGCCATCGTCGATCCGGCGAGCAACCTGGAGACGCCGGCGATCCGAACCGCCGCGTATGAACCTATGAACATCAACGCCGAGAGCAGCCCCTCGATCAGGCCGAGCGTCCCGTTGCCGATTGGGAAGACCTTGAACATGCCGGCGAGGAAGTAGATCGAGGCGACGCCGTATTGCGAGAGGGTGTCAACGAGCATTGCGTCCCCGGCCAGGATCTGGTTGGCGGGCCCGAGGTAGAAGTTCTGGTGAAACTGGGTGACCGAGGTCTTGTAGGCCTCGGTGGGATCGCCGGTGACGAGCACGATGAGATTCGGGACGGCGAGAAGCAGCAGCAGGATCACGGCCAGATCGATCGCTCCGCCCGCGGACCGTGGCAGGGCGGGCATCCGAGCCCGCTCCCGCGCCACGAGCACGACGGGAATCAGAGCCAACCCGATCGCGAGCACCGCCACAGACACGGAGTCGAGATGCGCAAAGGAGAGGGCGACGCCGAGCGCCAGAGCCCCCGTGACAGCCCATAGGGGCCCGGATAGGCTCGACGCCGCCGCCAGCGGCCCCCAGGGGCGAGGTGATGCGGCCCGCCACAGCACCGCCGCAGCCAGCGCGCACCAGAGCGCAGCACCGGCGGCCAGAACGGTCTCGCCCCCTCCCCAGGTAAACCGCTCGGAAAGCTTGGTGAACAGCAGGACGAGCGCAAGCGCGCCGAACAGCGAAGCGGCAAGAGCCGGCAAGCCGGCTCGATTGGGGCCGTCAGCCACGCGGTCGGCGATCCGCGACGAGGCGATCACCGAAAGTGGCAGCAGGATCGCGAAGGAAACGACGAACATCAGCGTCTCCGCGTCCTGGTGCTGGTCGGCGAACGGCTCGGGAAGCTCGGTCGTCGGAAGCAGGTGGCGGGCGATCGGCCCGACGAGCAGGAAGAGCCCGATCGCGATCACAACACTCAGAGCGACGATCGGCGCGAGCGGGGCAGCCCGTCCCCGCTCGTGCTGGATCGGATCCGTCCCGCGTGCCGTCCCTGTGGTGTCCACGCTGGCCTTACCGTCCATCTCTGGGCCGCCGGTCCCGCTGCCTGCGCGGCCTGTGATCGGCAAGACTACACGGCCGCTTCTGTGCCGCGACCTCCGATCCTGGACGGTGCCTGCGGCATCGATCCATACAATCGCCGCCGTGAAACACAAGCTGCCGATCCCCGACCGTAGCCGCAAGGCTCTGGGCCGTCTCGCGCGAAGCGGCCCCCTGCGGCGCCCACTCAGCGCCCGTTCCACGCGGACGCTCTACCTCGACCTGCTCGAGAGAGCGGTCACCCACACCCTCTACTTCCCACCGGACAAGCGCGAGCATCCTGCCAACGTGAGGGAGTCGTTCGAGCAGGAGTTCGAGAGAGCCGGGATCACCGAGCTGGGGGGACTCAACGACCTCCAGCGCCGGAACGAGGGTCGGGACTGGCCGGTCTACGCGCAGACGATGATCGGCCGCAAGCGGATCCGCAACGTGCGCCAATGCGTCGAAACGATCCTCGCCGACCGCATTCGCGGTGATCTGATCGAGGCGGGCTGCTGGCGGGGAGGCGCGGTGATCATGATGGCCGGAATCCTCAAGGCCTACGGTGTCACGGACCGAACGGTCTGGGCGGCCGACTCATTCGAAGGCCTGCCGAAGCCGGACGCCGAGCGGTTCCCGGCTGACCGGGCCGACATCAACTACACCGCGGACGAGTTGAAGGTCCCGGTTGATGAGGTCAGGGCAAACCTCGCCCGCTACGGTCTGAAGAACGAGAGGGTCGAGTTCCTCAAGGGTTGGTTCCGCGACACGCTGCCCACGGTTCGCGACAGGCGGTGGGCGCTGGTACGGCTTGACGGCGACCTTTACGAATCGACGATGGACGGTCTCGTAAACCTCTATCCGCAACTCTCCCCCGGCGGCTTTCTGATCATCGACGACTACGGCTGGGAGAACTGCCGCCAAGCCGTCGAGGACTACCGCGAAGAGCACGGGATCAGCGAGCCGATCGAGCGAATCGACTGGGTCGGCGCCTTCTGGCGCAAGAGCGGCTGACCGGCCGGCCGGCCCGCGTCTGGGCGCCGGGCGGCGGCGTTGGGCGCTCAGCCGGTGCCTGAGCACGGGCGGCACTTATCCTGCTGCCATGCAGCGGCCGATCGCAATCGAGGTGCGGGGTGTGGCGAAACGCTTCCATGTTCCCGGCCCGCGGGCGCCGGCGACCATCCGAGCCCGCCTCCGCAACCCGATGGGGCGAACGCCCGGAAGGTATCTCGAGGTCTTTCGCGGCCTCAGCTTCGACGTCGAGCAGGGCGAGTTCTTCGGCGTGGTCGGGCGCAACGGCTCCGGCAAGAGCACCCTGCTGAAGCTGCTCGCCAGCGTCTACGGCGCCGACCATGGCTCGATTAGGGTCGCGGGCCGGATGGCGCCCTTCCTCGAGCTCGGGGTCGGCTTCAACCCGAAGCTGACGGCACGCGACAATGTCGTCCTCAACGCGGTGATGATGGGACTGTCGCCGACCGAGGCGCGCAGGCGGTTCGACGAGGTGATCGAGTTTGCCGGCCTCCAGGACTACGTCGACCTGCAGGTCAAGAACTACTCCTCGGGGATGAAGGTCCGCCTCGGTTTCGCGGTGATGACTCACGTCGATGCCGACGTGCTCCTGATCGATGAGGTGCTCGCGGTCGGCGACGCCGAGTTCCAGGAGCGCTGCGGCGACGTCTTCGAGCGGATGCATGCGGAGGGCCGCACGATCCTTCTCGTCACCCACAGCATGCCGATCGTGACGCAGTACTGCGAGCGGGCGCTCCTGCTCCACGACGGTGCTATCGACACGATCGGCGCCCCCGACCTGGTCGCAGAGCGTTACTACGAAGTCAACCTCTCAGCGATCCTCGAGCGCCCCGACAACACGCTCCCGGAGATGTCCTCACATATTGTCGCCGCGATCGCCGATCCGCTGGCGCGAATCACGGATGCCTGGATAGTCGACGACGCCGGAGAGCGCACCGGCATCCTCGGCGAGGGCACCCCGATCAACCTCCGCGCCGACATCCAAGTTCAGCGGCAGTTCGCCGATGCCGGTTTCCGCTTCCAGATCGCGAGTAGCGACGGGAAGGTTGCCTTCACCAGCGATCACGCCCAGCTGACCGCGGGCGGGGCCGCGGCCGCCGGCCAGCTGCTCGAGGTCAGCTCGACTGTCGAGAACCGGCTGCCGGCCGGGCGCTACACGATCGCCTGCGACATCTTTCAGGGCGAGGAAACCCCCGCCGGGCCGACAAAGACAGTTCGACTCGAAGTCGCCGGCGAGAAGCGCGGCGCTTCGATGCTGCTGGACCACGAGATCAAGGTCCGCGATGCCTCAGGCGAGCAGCAGGTGATCGGCAGGTGAGCGCTGAAGGCGAGGTCCTGGAGCTGCGCGAGATCCGCGGGCCCTCCGCTTTCGGTGGCGGCTGGCGGCGGACCTGGGATCTGCTCTGGCTGATCTCGGTAACCGAGTTCAGGGTCCAGTACACGAACACGACCCTTGGCTACCTGTGGAGCATCCTCAAGCCGTTCGGCTTCTTCGGCGTCATCTACCTCGTCATCAGCCAGGTATTGCGCTTCGGCGATCGTATTCAGGACTTCCCGCTGCAGCTGATCCTTGGTCTCGTCCTCTTCCAGTACTTCACCGAGGCGACCAATGCGGCGCTGAAGTCGATCTCGGCCAAGGAGTCGATGATGCGCAAGATGCAGTTCCCGCGGATTGTGATCCCGCTCAGCGTCAACCTGAGCGCCTCGATCTCCCTGCTGTTCAATCTGCTCGGGGTCTTCCTGCTGTTCATCGTCACCGGCCTGGACCCGCGGTTCAGCTGGCTGCTGGTGCCGCTCGTCGCGGTGGCGCTGATCGCGCTGACGACAACACTCTCGATGTTCCTCGCGGTCGCCTACGTCCGCTCGGAGGATGTCGGGCAGGCCTGGTCGCTGACCCTGCGCGCTCTCTTCTACGCGACGCCGATCCTCTACACGCTGGCGATCATCCCCGAGTCGATCCGCCCTCTGATCGCCGCCAACCCGCTGACGCCGCTGATCGGGCAGGCCCGGATCTGGGTGATCGATCCGAACGCTGCGACGTCCGCCGAGCTCGTCGGCACGGTGCCTGGCGTGCTCGTGCCGATAGCGATCACAGTCGTCATCGCGGTGTCCGGCATCTGGCTCTTCAATCGTGATGCCCCCCGGGCCGCCGAAGCGCTCTGAGATGCCGGAGTGGGTCGAGCCGACCCGGTTCGTGATCCTCTGCCTCGGACGCACGGGTTCGACGCACCTGCAGTCGATGCTCGACTTCCACTCGCAGGCCCGCTGCCACGCCGAAATCTTCGGACAGGGCAAGCCGCCGACCTTCGCAGCCTCCGAAGACGCGGACCCGAAGCGGTTCCTCGATCGGATGCTCACGGCGACCGACCAACGGGCGATCGGCTTCAAGCTGCCGCTGGAATCGGTTCGCCTCACACCTGACGCCGGCCGGCTGGTCCGCGAGGACAACGCGATGGCGGCGATCAGGCTCTCACGCCGGAACCGGCTCGCGCAGATCGTCTCACGGCAGATGCTCACCGCGACCGGGGTCTCGCAGTCGATCTTCGGCAACTACGGCGAGACGACCGTGCGTCTCGAACCGCGCGGCTGCCTCGCCGCCCTCGATCGGATCGAGGTCGACGAGGCGGCGCTCGACGAGCTCTGCCTCGACCACCCGACCTTCCGGATCGACTACGAGGAGCTCGGCGAGGAGGAGCGACTGATCGAGCTGCAGCGCTTCCTCGGGCTCGAGCCCGAACCGCTGCGGTCCTGGTACGAGCGGCTCCGCACCCGCTCGCTGGCCGAGACCGTCAGCAACTGGGACGAGGTCGTCAGGGCCCTTCGCGGCACCCCGCACGAGCGCTTTCTGACTGAGGCTGCGCCCTAGGGGCCTATCGCGAAAGGTGATCGCACCCCTGCCGGGGTTGGGCCGTGAGCCTGGTGCTGAGCTGAGTCAGCGGTGCCGCCGCTGCCGCCTCCAGCGGCGTAGCACCGCAACGCGGCGCCAGAGAAATCCAGCCAGGATCGCCCGTTCGCGCCCGAGGGTCTCATCGGCCCCCCAGAGATCGCGGGTCGATCGGCCGAGGAGCCAGACGATGCCCTGCGGCGAGTCGCTTATCCGATCGAGGACCGCGAGCTGGGCTGGACTCAGCACGTCGCCACATCGAGCCCGCAGTGCGTGCGAGGTCAGCAGGACCCGGCAGAAGATGTTGAAGTAGGGAGCCCGCCAGGCGGGCCGGTAACCCCGGGCGCGAAGATTGCGGAACGAGGCCAGCGTCCGTTCATGTACGCGACCGCTGTATCGCCCCCGCCCGTTGGCCGCCATGTGGCCAAGCGCCGCCGCGTCGTGCTGGACGTAGTCATGCAGTGGTCGATCGACGTAGCTGATCGGCCCCAGAGCCATCGCTATCTGGGCGATCCAATGATCGTGGAAGAGCGCGGAGTGGCGAGGTGGGAACGGGAGTGCCCGCTGCAGCAGGCTCGAATCGAACATCGAGGCGGCTCCGGTCACGGTGTTGGCGAGCACCAGCGAGGCAAAATCCG
>JAQBGG010000106.1:0-53699 GCA_032122625.1 Acidobacteriota bacterium | reverse complement strand
TCGCTCGCGCTCCCAACGACGGACCAGCGCCGCCCGGCGCCACGCGAATCCGGCGAGAATCGCCCGCTCGCGCCCGAGGGTCTCGTCGGCGCCCCAGAGGTCGCGGGTCGATCGGCTGAGCATCCAGGCGATCCCGCGCCGGGAGTCGCTGATCCGGTCCAGCACCGCGAGCTGCTCGGGGTCCAGTACGTCCGCGCAGCGCGCCCGCAGCGCGTGTGAGGTGAGGACGATCCGGCAGTAGATGTTGAAGTAGGGCGCTCTCCAGGCAGGCCGGTAGCCGCGCGCGCGGAGGTTCCGCGCCGCGGCCATCAGGCGCTGATAGACGCGGCCGCTGTAACGGCCACGTCCGTTCGCGGCGCTGTGGCCGAGGGCGGCCCCTCCGTGCTGGACGTAGTCATGCAGTGGTCGATCGACGTAGCTGATCGGCCCCAGAGCCATCGCTATCTGCGCGATCCAATGATCGTGGAAGAGCGCGGAGTGGCGAGGTGGGAACGGGAGTGCCCGCTGCAGCAGGCTCGAATCGAACATCGAGGCGGCTCCGGTCACGGTGTTGGCGAGCACCAGCGAGGCAAAATCCGTGTGGTTGTTGCGGCGCATCGTCCAGTAGGTATCGGCGAACACCTCGCCCTGCTCTCCAACCAGTCGCATGTCGGAATAGACCAGGTGTGAGCCCGGCTGCAGGCCGGTGATCAGCGACGACAGCTTGTCCGGGTGCCAGACGTCGTCCTGATCGCTGAAGGCGATGTAGCGCGCCGACGGCGGGGCCATCATCAGGGCCCGCTCGAAGTTGCGGTAGTGACCGTCGTTGGTGGCTGAACTGGAGACCGCGAACCGTGGATCCTCGCCGAGGATTCGATCGATCGCCGTCAGGGCCCCGGCCGACGAGGCATCGTCGCTGATCAGGCAGACCCAGCGTCGGTGCGACTGCGCCCGGATCGACTCGATCTGCCGGCGGAACAGCTCCGGATCAGGCTCAAACGTGGCCATACAGATCGCGACCAGGGGCCCCTCCCCAGCCTCGGGCTCGGGCTGCTCGAAGCCGTCGAGGTCCGGCGCCGAGCGCTCGGGCCTGAGCTGCAGATCGCCAACCAGTGCCCGCTGCTCGGACCCGTCGGCGAGCCCGGCCCGGAGCTCGAGCGGCAGCGCCCGCGGGCCGTCGGTTGCGGGGATCGGCAACACCCCCCACCAGTAGCCGCTCTTGCGCCTGCCCCCCGGCTCAGCCATTCCCCACCCCATCGCCGGATGAACGCGATCCTCGATGATCAGATCGAGCTGCCGGATCGGAGCCGAGCCGACGCAGACGCCGTCAACGAACAGCGCCGTGCCCGCTCCGACAGCCACCTCGGCCGGAAACGGCGTCACGGTCTCGAGCACGAGGGGGCTCGCGGCTGCGTCGATCAAGCGGCTCGGTTCCATCAATCGCATTGTCCCGCAAGTGATAAACCCGGTCGCGACCGGGTGTACTAGCCTCACCGAGGGCGTGGCCAGGGACTCGAACAAGGCGAACGGCCGGTGATCGACTCCGATGCCGCCGACCCCGATGCCGGTGATCCGGCATCGCTGGCCCGCGTCCGCGGCGCGCCCTTGCTCGAGGCTCTCGCGGTCCGGCTGCCGGACGCGATCTCCCGTAGCGACGTCGCATTCGCGGTAGCCACGGCGCTGGCCGAGAGCGCGCCCGCGCAGGACCGGGCCCTGATCGGTGAGGCGGCGAGACTGCAGGAGGTCGGCAAGCTGTTCGTTGCGGCGCCGGTGCTGCGGCGGGCGGGCGCTGATCTCAGCGACGCTGAGCGGGAGCTGCTGGCGGAGCACTTCGAACACGGCCACCGGATCACGCTCGGCGCCGGCATCCCGGTTCGCGCCTGCGGTTGGATCCTCCATGCCCGCGAGCGCTGGGATTGCGATGGCCCCGGCAGCCTCGGCGGCGAAGAGATCCCGCTCGCCTCGCGGATCATCGCGGTCTGCCGCGAGTACCTCGACGCGCCGATGCCGGCCGGCGAGGCCACCGAGCAGGCGTTGCGGAACGCGGCGGCGACGCAACTTCAGCGCTTGGCCGGCGAGATCCTCGACCCCGCCCTCGCCGCCCGCGCGGTCGAACTCAGCGGTGACTCCTGGAAGTGATCCAGGGATCTTCCCCATACAATCCACCGCCCGGTGCGAGAGAAGAACCCAGAGACATACGAGGAGAAGCTGGCCTACCTGAGGGAGCTGCGCGAGGCCGCAATCCATTCCGCCTCCGAGGCAGCGGTCGACAAGCAACACGAGAAGGGCAAGTTCACAGCCCGCGAGCGGATCGAGAGGCTGCTCGACCCCGGCACCTTTGAGGAGCTCGACACCTTCGTCCGCCACCGGACGCACGACTTCGAGATGCAGAAGAACCGGCCCTGGGGTGACGCAGTAGTCACCGGTTACGGCGAGATCGACGGCCGCACCGTGTTCGTCTTCAGCCAGGACTTCACGGTCTTCGGCGGCTCGCTCGGCGAGGTGATGGCGGAGAAGATGGTCAAGGTGATGGACATGGCTGCGAAGGTCGGGGCGCCGGTGATCGGCATCAACGACTCCGGCGGCGCCAGGATCCAGGAGGGTGTCGTCTCCCTCGGCGCCTACGGCGACGTCTTCGTCCGCAACGTGCAGTGCTCGGGGGTGATTCCCCAGATCAGCGTGATCATGGGCCCATGCGCAGGCGGCGCCGTCTATTCACCGGCGATGACCGACTTCATCTTCATGGTCAAGAAGACCTCGCACATGTTCATCACCGGGCCCGACGTGATCAAGACGGTCACCGGCGAGGAGGTCGAGTTCGAGGAACTCGGCGGCGCGATGACCCACAACTCGAAGTCCGGGGTCGCCCACTTCGCGGCTGAGGATGAGGAGAGCTGCCTCTCCGACGTCCGCTATCTGGTCGGCTTCCTGCCCGCCAACAACCTCGAGATGCCACCGCGGATGGAGCCCGACGACGATCCCGACCGGACGGAGGAGTCACTCGGGACGATCGTTCCGGCCGACCCGCAGAAGCCGTATGACATGCGCGAAGTCGTCTCGCTGATCGTCGACGACGGCGACTTCTTCGAGGTCCATGAACACTTCGCCCAGAACATCATCTGTGGCTTCGCCCGGCTCGACGGCATGCCCGTCGGGGTCGTCGGCAACCAGCCCAAGCACCTCGCCGGCGTGCTCGACATCGAATCCTCCGAGAAGGCGGCCCGATTCGTCCGTACCTGCGACGCCTACAACGTTCCGCTCGTCACCTTCACCGATGTTCCCGGGTTCATGCCTGGGACCGACCAGGACTGGAACGGCATCATCCGTCACGGCGCGAAGCTGCTCTACGCCTTCACCGAGGCGACGGTGCCGAAGCTCACCGTCGTCACCCGCAAGGCCTACGGCGGCGCCTACGACGTGATGAACTCGAAGCACATGCTCGCCGACTTCAACTTCGCCTGGCCGACGGCGGAGGTGGCGGTGATGGGACCCGAGGGGGCAGTGAACATCATTTACCGCAAGGACCTCGCCGCCTCGCCGACCCCCGAGGTGCGGCGCCAGAAGCTGATGGACGACTACAAGGCCCGCTTCGCCAACCCCTACTCGGCGGCCGAGCGCGGATACATCGACGACGTCATCGAGCCCGCCGAGACCCGGCCGAAGCTGATCCGCGCCCTGCGCACGTTGCAGACCAAGCGGGTCGCCCAGCCGAAGCGCAAGCACGGCAACATTCCCCTTTAGATCAGTGATCATCTAGGTCGGCAAGCCCTGTGCAGCTCCCCGAACGCGAGCAGAAGCTCTGGGACCGAATCGGCGCCGAGCGGGCGTCGGAGGGAGTGCCACTCGCGGTCTGCTCGACGATCACGCCGCTGCCGTTCTGGGGGGTGATCTTGGCGATCGTGATCTTCATCCCTCTGGCCCTGATCCTCTCCTTCTTCATGAAGCGCCAGGCGGTGATCGTCCAGGGCGGGCGCATCGTCGTCCTCGAGCTCGGCTTCTGGCGCTTCAGAGTCACCGGCGAGCCGGCCAATCTGCCTCTCGCCCCCGAGTCGGTGAGGCTCGAGGGCAACGCGCTGCTGATCGAGGACCGGAAGCTGCATCTGCAGCCTGGGTGGGGCCTGTCCGCCCGCCGGATCGTCGAGCTGGCGGAGACCGGCTGACCGCTCTGAGCGGCTGCCCGACGATTTCGGCCCAGCGATCTAGCCGAGCTCGATCGTCACCGCCGGGATTACCCCGGAAGCGGCCGCCTCGTAGGCGGCGACCGCAATCGCCAGGTCCTGGATCGCAAGACCGGTCGAGTCGAACAGGGTCAGCTCTTGATCGGAGCTGCGGCCCCGGGCCTCGCGACAGAGCACGGCTCCGATAGGCGTCACCTCGTCCTCGGTGACCTCGCCGCGAGCGGCCGGGCCGGCCAGCTCGCCCCCGCCCGAGGCTTGCCGCCACTCGTCGCAGAAGAGCCGGCAGCGACCGAGTTCGGCCGGCTCCACCTCAGCCTTGCCCTGGGCGTCGGCGCCCAGCACCGCCAGGTGCGCCCCGGCACGAAGCTCACCCTGGCGAACGACGTGATCCCCGCCGGGCGTGACGGTGACGACGATCTCCGCGGCGACCGCCTCCTCGCGCGGGCCCGCGCGCCAGCCGAGTTCGGCGGCCAGCTCCTCGGCCTGCTCTGGCCGGAGATCGGCGCAGATGCCGGGCCCGTAACCGGCGGCGACCATACATCGGGCCGCCCAGGCACCGTTGACGCCGCAGCCGATCAGGCCGACCTCCCTCGCGTCCTCACGAGCAAGCGCCAGCGCCGAGACGGCGGCTGCCGCTCCGGTGCGCAGCGAGGTGACCGCGGCACAGTCGAGGATCGCCAGGAGCTCCCCGCTGACGGCGCTCGAGAGCAGCAGCGCCCCGGTGACAACCGGCAGGCCGCGCTCGGGGTTGCGCGGGAACGAGGTCACCCACTTCAGGGTCGCGTAGCCGCCACCGCGGGCCGGCATTGCGCGGAAGTCGCCATCGGGGGGAGCGTCTACATAGAGCTTTGCCGGCATCTCCCACTCGCCCCGGTGGTGACGCTCGAAGGCAACTCGGGTCAGCTCGATCGCCCGCTCCGGGGGGATTGCGCCGTAGATCGCCTCGCTGTTGAGCACACGGGTGATGACGCCATCAAACAGCATGGCTCCGGCCGGTACCGCCTTCCCCCCTCAGAGATCCAGGCTGAGCTGAAACCACCGAACCAGCCCGTTGGATCCAGGCTAAGGTTTGACCGGTGAGCGGCAGCACTGGAGACCGCAAGCCACCCCGCCCGCGGATCGAGGTGATCGGCCCCGCCTCTCCAACCGAGGCCGCCGCGGTGGTCGCGGCGGTTGAACGATTCCTCGCCGACACGACGCCGGCGGCGGCGCGGCGCTCGCAGGTCAACCCATGGCAGCGCGCCGCGCTGCTCGAGGGCGTGGGCGGTAAGGAGGGCTTCGCCTCGCCTTGGGGCGAGCCGATGGAGTGGGGCGAGCGCCTCTCGCACAAGTCCTGAGCCGCTCCGCGCGGGACCCTAACGCGGCCCCCATCAGCGCGGCGGCCGACAAGAACGGATAGAACAAGCTCAACTTCCGCGCACCCAACCGAGAGGCAAACATGGCCGTAGTGAAAATCGTCGAACTGGTCGGCAGCTCGAAGGTTTCGACCGACGACGCCGCCCAGCAGGCGCTGAAGGGCGCCCAGGGCTCACTCCGCAACATCCGCGCGGTTGACATCGTCAGCACCGGGCTGCGCGGCGAGAACCTGGACGAGTACAGGGCTCACGTCCGCGTCGCCTTCGTCGTCGAGAGCTCGGCGGTCGACTAGGCGGCCTTCGGCCTGCGCGGGGTCCCGGCCGTGACCACGGCGGTCGTGATCAGCCATAGCCCCGGGCCCCTTTGATACCCTCAAATCTCGGTCAGGATTAGGTACTTTGATACCGTTTGACCGGTACTCGCCTTTGACCACTCGCGAGGGGGACCCGAAACTCGATGGAGCCAACCGCCGCCGCATCACGCCCGAAGGCCAAGGGCACCGAGGCTGACCTCGACCAGGATCTGAACAAGGACCAGAAGGGCAAGGGCCCGCTCGGCTCGCGGGAGAACCCGGAGCAGTACCCGGACGTTCCCGGTCATGTGATCCCGATCCTCGCCGATGAGTTCGAGGACTTCAACGAGGAGGCGGGCAAGTTCCTCGACGGTCAGACGCCGGAGGACCAGTTCATCGGCTTCCGCCTCAAGCAGGGCGTCTACGGCCAGCGCCAGCCCGATGTGCAGATGATCCGGATCAAGCTGCCGATGGGCGGCGTCACGCCGGAGCAGATGGAGTCCTTCGCCAGCGTGATCGAGAAGTACGCGCCTCTCGACAAGGGTCACATCACGACCCGTCAGAACATCCAGATCCACCACGTGCCGCTCCCCGACGCCGCGAAGCTGATCGACGAGATCACCGAGAGCGGGCTCTCCTCCCGCGAGGGCTGCGGCAACACGGTACGCAACGTGACCGGCGATCCCTACGCCGGCGTCGCCGAGGATGAGATCTTCGATCCGACGGCCTACGGCATCGCCTATGTTCGCTACTTCGTCCGTCACCCGACGACGCAGCTGATGCCGCGCAAGATCAAGACGGCCTTCACCGCCTCCGATGCCGATCGCGCGATCACAGGCATTCACGACGTCGGCTTCATCCCGCGAATCCGCGACGGCGTCAAGGGGTTCACGGTCGTCGTCGGCGGTGGCACCTCGATCATGCCCCGGATCGCTCCGGTCCTCTACGAGTTCGTCGCCGCCGACAACGGCGACTATCTGAAGGTCACCGAAGCCGCGCTGCGGATCTTCGACCGCCAGGAGTGGCTGCGCAAGAACCGCGCCCGCGCCCGGATCAAAGTGCTGGTCGACAAGATCGGCATGGATGCTTTCCGCGAGATGGTCGATCGCGAACTAGAGGGCGATTGGGTCGCCGAGCGGGACTTCAGCACCGGGCACCTGCTGCTCGACATCGACGAGGAGCAGCGAGCGCCGGGCGCGCCGGAGAACGTCTCCTCGCCGAACGGCGACGGCTCCGAGTTCGAGGCGTTCTGCGCGGACAACGTCCGGTCGCAGCGCCAGGAGGGCTACTCAACGGTCGAGGTAAAGGTGACCCGCGGCGATCTCACGTCCGAGGAGTTCCGTGGCCTCGGGCAGGTGATGCGCGACTTCACGGGCGGCAACGCGCGGACGACGATCGACCAGAACCTCGTCCTTCGTTGGGTCCCCAACGAAGCCCTCTACGACGTGTACTCGCGGCTCCGCGAGCTCGGACTCGGCGAAGCCGGCGCCGAGACGATCACCGATGTCGTCAGTTGCCCGGGGACCGACTCCTGCAAGCTCGGCATCACCGCCTCTATGGGCCTCAACAGCGCCCTTCAAGCAAAGGTCGAGGAAATGGAGATCAGCGACGAGCTGACGAAGAAGATCCACCTGAAGATGAGCGGCTGCCCGAACGGGTGCGGCCAGCACCACATCGGCACGATCGGCTTCTACGGCGCTTCGCTCAAGGTCGGCGGCCATCAGATGCCCGCCTACATTCCCCACATCGGCGGCAACACCAACGACGGCAAGGTCGTCTACGGCAAGCGCCTGAAGCTGCGACTCCCGGCGAAGAAGGTGCCGGAGGCCGTCGAGCGCTGGATCCGCATGTACGAGGCCGAGCGCAACCAGGGCGAGGAGTTCGTCGACTACGCCGAGCGCGTCGGCAGCTCGCGCTTCGAAGAGGAGATCAAGCAGCTGGCGCTGCCCGCCGAGTTCAACCTCGACAACCTGCTCGAGTTCATCGATTGGAACCGCCGCGATCCCTACAAGGTCGAACGCGGCGAGGGCGAGTGCGCGGTCTGATGCCGGCCGGGACCGACTAGAAGATGCCTGCCGGCGTCACCCGCAGCAAGAGCCGCCGGGCGACGTCCGCGAACGGCCGCCAGGTTGAGGAGGCAGATCGGATCGCTGATCTGAGCACCGGCCCGGTGCCGCCGGAGGCGAAGCCGCAGAAGCAGCCGGCCGAGCTGAAGACAGCGTCCGGCGAGTTGATCGACCCGCGGGAGGTAACCGCCGAGCTGGAAGGCCGCAGCGCGACCGAAACGATCCGTTGGACGCTCGAGACCTTCCATCCGAGGCTGCGATTCGCGACCTCGTTTCAGAAGACCGGCACCGTGATCATGGACGTCGCGATGAGCGTTGCGCCGGACGCGAAGTTCTTCTATCTCGACACCGATGTCCTCTTCGAGCAGACCTATGCGACGAGGGATGCGCTGGCCGCCCACTACGGCATCGAGTTCGAGCGTTTCGCGGGGATCGGGCTGCAAGAGCAGGAGGACCTCTACGGCGCTAACCTGTGGGACCGCCAACCGGACGCCTGCTGTGGGATTCGAAAGGTCGAGCCCATGCGCGAGGCGCTTGCCGGGATCGATTGCTGGGTGTCGGGGATCCGACGTGAGGACTCTGACACCCGGGCCGGCGCGGCCAAGTTCGGCTGGGACCGGCGCTTTGGTCTGTGGAAGCTGAACCCGCTTGCCAACTGGACCGAGGCAGAGATCTGGGACTACATCAATGAAAAGCAACTCCCATACAACCCACTTCACGACGCCGGCTACCCATCGATTGGGTGCACGCATTGCACGCGCCCACCGGGCGCCGGCGGCCATCCCCGCTCGGGAAGGTGGGCCGATGCCCACAAGACCGAGTGCGGCTTGCACGGATAGCAACGGCCCGATCAGGGCCGGCCGCTGACGCGGACCCGGGCAGCGCAAATCATCCCGAGATGAACCACCAAGCTAGGAGCCTGAGAACCAATGAGTGACAAGTCCCTGACCCTCTCCCCTCGCCAGACCGCTGACTTCGAGCTACTCGCCAACGGCGGCTTCGCCCCCCTCAAGGGCTTCATGGGCTCCGATGATTGGAAGTCCGCAGTCGAGAACATGACCCTCGCCGACGGTCAGGAAGTCTGGCCGATCCCCGTCGTTCTCGCCACCGCCGTCGACGCCGCCGAGGGCGACGTCGTCGAGCTCAGCGCCGACAACGGCAAAGCGCTCGGCCGCATCCGCGTCAGCGAGGTCTTCGAGCGCGACGTCAAGCGTGAGGCCGAGATGGTCTACCGGACCACCGATGAGGCGCACCCGGGGGTCGAGGCAACCTACGGCGAAGGCAACCGCTGTCTGGCCGGTGAGATCGAGGCCGACGATTCTCCCGACCACGAGGAAGCCTTCATGCGCCGTTACTTCACCCCGGAGCAGTCGCGCAAGGAGTTCGCCGACCGGGGCTGGAAACGGATCGTCGCCTTCCAGACCCGAAACCCGATCCACCGCGCCCACGAGTACCTGACCAAGGCCGCGCTCGAGGTCTGCGACGGGCTCTTCCTGCACCCGCTGATCGGCGAGACCAAGAAGGGCGACATCCCCGCTGACGTGCGGATGAAGTGCTACGAGGTCCTGATGGAGAACTACTACCCGAACGACCGGGTGGTGCTGGGTGTCAACCCGGCGGCAATGCGCTACGCCGGTCCGCGCGAGGCGGTCTTCCACGCGGTCGTGCGGCGCAATTACGGCGCCACGCATTTCATTGTTGGTCGCGACCACGCCGGCGTCGGTGACTACTACGGCACCTACGACGCCCAGGCGATCTTCGACGACGTCGATATCGGCAAGCTCGGGATCCGGCCACTGATGTTCGAGCACACTTTCTGGTGCTACAAGTGCGAGGGCCTGGGTTCCCATAAGACCTGCCCGCACACGCCCGAGGATCGGCTCTTCCTCTCCGGTACCAAGGTTCGCGAGATGCTCGAGAACGGCGAGGAGCCGCCACATGAGTTCACCCGGCACGAGGTCGCCAGCATCCTTATCGACGCCTACAAGGACCTCTAGGCCCCAGCCAGGCGCGGGGGCTTCCAGCCGGTCACGACGACCCGACCACTTCAAACGAGACAAGCAGAAACAAGGAGACAATCACCCATGTCCGACTCGAATGACCACAACGGCTTCACCCTCTGGATGACCGGCCTCTCCGGCTCCGGCAAGTCAACGATCACCGACATCTTGATCGACAGGTTCGAGGAGCGCCAGGTCCCGCTGGAGGTGCTCGACGGCGACATCGTCCGCGAGAACCTCTCCAAGGGACTCGGCTTCTCGAAGGAGGACCGCGATACCAACATCACCCGGATCGGCTTCGTCGCCGACCTGCTCAGTCGCAACGGCGTGCCGGTGATCACCGCCGCGATCTCGCCCTATATCGAGACCCGTGCCCACGTGCGGAAGATGCACGAGGGGAACAGCACCTTCGTCGAGTGCTTCATCGCCACCTCGCTCGAGGACTGCGAGGCCCGCGACACCAAGGGGCTCTACGCGAAGGCGCGCTCGGGCGAGATCCCCGAGTTCACCGGCGTATCCGATCCGTACGAGGCCCCCGAGAACCCCGAGATCCGGGTCGAGACCGCGGGCAAGACCGCGGAGGAGTCCGCCCAGTCGATCATCGACTACCTCGAGACCGAGGGGCTGATCCCGGCCGCCTAGCGCGGCGCCGGTCAATACAGGGCGTGAGGTCCTCGGGGCCCGCCGGCTGAACCCAGCCGCTTGCCCGCCGCCGATCGTTTGGGGTACGGTCGTCCCATCAGCGATCGCGAAACATCGGCGGAATCGATCTACCAGGGCGTCGCCGGGTTCGCACTGCTGATCGGCATCGGCGCGCTGCTGTTCCCGCGAACCCTGCTGCGCATCTACGGGGTCGATCCCTCGGAGCTCGGTGGGGCAGGCGCGCTGGGCTGGCGCCTGTTCGCCGTTCGCCACCTGGTGATCGCGGGCGCGGCCCTCTCCGGCCACCGCCAGGCCCGCGACGTGGTCCTCGCCGTCCAACTCCCCGACATCGCGATCTTCGCCCACTGCTACGCGGCGCGCTCGATCCCGCGCCGAACCTCGGTCCTGGCGCTGGCCAGCGCCAGCTCAGTCGCGCTGCTGTCGGCGATCGCCCGCTCGCAGGACTGAGTCCGCAGCCGACCATGCCACGCCAGGGCCGCGTTGCGGCAGAGCCGATCGAGGGCCGCCCGGGCCTGGTGGGCGTGGTCGTCACCGCCGCTGCGATCCTGATCGTCGGCCTGATGATCGCCGCGATCCCGGCCCTGCGCGAGGCTGCCGGCAACGCGATCAGCGGCGATACGGAGGCGCTCCGGACCGACCTCGAGGGCGCCGCCGGAGTAATCACGCTGCTGGTCCTGGCGGCGCTGCACTCGATCGTCTTCTATCCGGCGGAGATCCTCAACGCGGCCGCCGGCTTCGTCTGGGGGTTCTGGCTCGGGCTCTTGCTGGTGATGATCGGCTGGCTGTTGAACGCGCTGATCTCCTGGGAGATCGGCAGGCGGGCCGCACGACCGTTGCTCTACCGGGCCTTCGGCGAGCGGCGCTTCCTCCGCTACCAGGCGGTGGTCGAGCGCGGCGGGACCTTCCTGCTGCTCTCGATGCGATTGGTTCCGATCGTTCCCTTCAGCTTGTTCACGATCGTCGCCGGCGCCGCCCACGTGCCGCTGGCCCGCCTGATGTGGACGACCGCCGTCGGCTATCTGCCGCTGACGGCGCTGTTCGTCTACCTGGGGACGCGGCTGGAGGAGCTCTCGCCGACCGACCCGGTGCTGATCATCGGCGGGGGGGCGATCATCATCGTGATCTACGCGGCGCACCGGCTGCGTGGGCGCCTGCTCCCCGAGAGCGAGCCCACCGACTCCGCCCGATCACCCGCGCCCAGCGGGGAGCGCTGACCCACGGCCGCTGCCGGGGGGGTCGCTCAGGGCCCGGGCCTCGCGGGTACGGCCGGCTCGCCAAGCCCGTAGGTGTTGTAGGCACCCCAGCGGCTGAACGTCTTGTGGGTCGGACCATGGAAGTCGCTCGATGCCGTCGGCACGAGGTCGAACTCCTCACAGAGCTCGAGGCAATGCTTCGTCTGCTCGGCCGTGTGCGGCGGGTAGAACGTCTCGATCCCGTCGAGGCCGACCTCGCTGACCAGGTTCTCGACCAGATCGCGCACCTGCTCGGGCTCGCTGACATCCCAATAGGGGTGGGCGACGACCGCGACGCCGCCGGCTTCGTGGATCAGGCGAACGGCCTCCTCGGCACTGGGCCACTCGCGCGAGACGAACGCCTTCGCGCCGGGTACCAGATACTCCTCGAAGAACGGGCCGAGGTCGGGGCCGGCGCCGGCGGCCTTGGCAATGTGGGGGCGGCCGATCGCGTCGGCGGCCCCCGCCTTGGCCACCGCGGCATCGAAGCTGACGTCGACGCCGTGCTCGTTGAGCTTGCCGATGATCGCCTTGGCGCGGTTGACCCGCTCCTGCTGGGCGCGATCGCAGGCCGGCTGGATCTTCTCGAGGTCGACCCAGTAGCCGCAGATGTGGAGGTCCTCCGAGTACTTGTGCACGCAGGACATCTCGATCGCCGGCACGCACTCGATGCCGAGCTCAGCCGCGGTGGCCATCGCCTCGGGGACGCCGGCGACGCCGTCGTGGTCGGTGAGGGCGATCACGGTCATCCCGGCCTCGTCTGCCGCGCGGACAACGTCGGCCGGCTCGAGCTGGCCGTCTGACACGATTGAATGTGACTGCAGGTCGATCATTGCGACCATTCTTACCTACCCGCGCCCCCTCCCAGCGATCAAGGCATTCTGATGCGCATCTCAGCCAAAGCCGACTACGCGGTCCGCGCAGCCCTGGAGCTGTCGGCCAGCCCCGACGGCGCGCCCGTCAAGGGCACCGCGGTGGCCGAGGCCCAGGCGATACCGCTGCAGTTCCTCGAGCAGATCATGCTCGAGCTGAAGCGCAGCGGGCTGGTCAAGACCAAGCGCGGTGCCCACGGCGGCTACTGGCTCGCCAAGCCCCCCGAGCAAATCACCGTCGCCGATGTGATCCGGGCGGTCGAGGGGCCACTGGCCAACATCCACGACCTCTCCCCGGAGGAGACCTCCTACCCAGGCCCCGCTGAGCGCCTCCGCGACGTCTGGATCGCGGTGCGGGCGAACCTGCGCGCCGTGCTCGAGGAGGTGACGCTGGCGGAGTTGGTTCGCGGCGAACTGCCAGGATCCGTAGCCCGTCTGATCGACCAGCCGGAGGCCTGGATCGTCCGCGACACCGGCACACACGACGCGGTCTGAGGTCCGTTAGCTACAATCCACGGCTCTATTACGAGTAGTTAGGTCAACAAAGCGCAGGAGACCCCGCGGTGGTGGTGGGGCGACGCGCCAACACCTCACCTACCCACGAGTTCCCCCCTTTCCAATGGATCCTGCCCTCATCATCTTCGGCTTTGGCATCGGCGTGCTGGTCGGAATGACCGGCATGGGCGGTGCCTCGCTGATGACGCCGCTGTTGATCCTCGTGTTCGGTATCAGCCCGGTCACCGCGATCGGCACCGACATCTTCTACGCCGCCGTGACCAAGACCGTCGGCGGCATCCAGCATCTGAAGAACCGCACCGTCCACCGTGGGCTCGCCTTCTGGATGGCCGTCGGCTCGGTTCCCTCCGCGATCGCGGGAGTAGCCGTGATCGAGGCGCTGCAACGCAGCGTCGGCGAGGAGACGCTCGACGGCATCGTCTTCGGCATGCTCGGCGCGACGCTGCTCGTCGTCGGCCTCTCAACGATGATCCGCACGGTCGTGCTTCCGGACGTTATCCAGGAGCGCGAAGCGCTGCATCTCTACCGCCGCCACATCATCGCCGCGGTCGCGACCGGCGTCATCACCGGCTTCATCATCGGCCTCACATCGGCCGGCTCCGGCACCCTGATCGCGATCATCCTGATCGCCGTCTTCCGGCTCACGCCACAGCGCGTAGTCGGCACCGACATCTTCCACGCGGCGGTTCTGTTGTGGGCGGCCGGCATCGCCCATTGGGTTGGCGGCAACGTCGACTTCGGCCTCGCCGGCAACATCCTGATCGGCTCGATCCCCGGCGTGCTCGTCGGCGGGAAGCTGGCGCTGAAGAGCGGCAAGACCTTCCTGCGCGGCGCACTCTCCGTCGTGCTCATCGCCTCGGGGATCACCCTGATCACCAAGGGCGACGCGATCGTGGTGATGGTCACCGCCGCGATTGTCTCCCTTGCCTTCGGAGCCCTGTTCACTTACCTGCTGCGGCGCGAGGTCAAGCTCCCCCACGGTGAAGGCGTCCGGCTGAGCTCGCTCGTGCAGCCGCCCTGGTCCCGAGCGCCGAAGCAGTACCGGGTCGAGAACGGCAAGGTCGTCCTCAACGAGCCCGCCCAGGCCGACGACGAGGCCAGCGACACCGACGAGCCCCCAGTCCGCGCAGGCCCGGGCGGAGCCGACCCGCCGGAAGACATGCGCGACTCATAGGAAGCCCTCGCACGGTGCCCGATAGGCTCTCACCATGGACTTCTCAATGGGCCCCACCGTCACCGAACTGCGCGACCGCATCCGCTCCTTCATGGAGGAAAACCTCTACCCGGTCGAGGCGGAGGCGATGCAGGCCCTCGACGATGAGGTCGAGGCGGGCGTCCCCTACCCCGAGATCCTGGTCGAGATCCGCGCCAAAGCTCGCGAGGAGGGCCTCTGGAACCTGTTCATGCCGAACGAGGAGCACGGCGCCGGGCTGACCAACTGGGAGTACGGCCTGCTCTGCGAGGAGATGGGACGCAGCCCTGCCTTGGCGCCAATGGCGTTCAACTGCGCCGCCCCCGACACCGGCAACTCGGAGATTCTCCATGACCACGGCACTCCAGAGCAGCAGGAGCGCTGGCTCGGACCGTTGCTCGAGGGCAGCATTCGCTCCTGCTTCTCGATGACCGAGCCCGAGGTCCCGGGGTCCGACCCAACCACCCTGCAGACGCGTGCCGAGCTTGACTCGTCAACCGGCGAGTGGGTGATCAACGGCCACAAGTGGTTCACGTCGGGCGCCGTCGGCGCCAGCCTGGCGATCGCGATGGTCGTCACCGATCCTGACGCCCACCCCTACGCGCGGGCCAGCATGATCATCGTTCCCACCGACGCCCCGGGCTTCAACCTCGTCCGCGCGGTGCCGGTGATGGGCCACGACAAGGGCCCCGGCCACTGCGAGATTCTCTACGAGGACTGCCGCGTGCCTGAGGCGAACCTGCTCGGGCCGCGACAGGGGGGCTTCGTGATCGCCCAGGACCGGCTTGGGCCGGGCCGCATCCATCACTGCATGCGGGCGATCGGCAGCTGCGAGCGGGCAATCGAGATGATGTGCCGGCACGCCAACCAGCGTGAGGCATTCGGCTCAAAGCTCGCCGACAAGCAGTTCGTCCAGGACTTCATCGCCAAGAGCCGGATGGAGACCGAGCAGGCGCGCCTGCTGACCCTGAAGGCCGCCTGGTTGATGGACACCGAGGGCAAGCGCGAGGCGCGACGCGAGATCTCGATGATCAAGGTCGTCGCCGCCAATGTCGTCATGGACGTCCTCGATCGCGCGATCCAGGTGCACGGCGCGCTCGGCATGTCCGACGACACGCCTTTGGCCTCGATGTGGCGCTTCAGCCGGATGCTCAAGGTCGCCGACGGCCCCGACGAGGTTCACAAGATGGTGATCGCCCGCCGGGAGCTGAATCACTGGGCCAAGCAGGCTGACGGCGAGGACGCGGGCGCACCCGCCGCCACGCCCGCAGTAGCAAAGGGCTAGCCCCCGCTCAGCGTCTCCCGCGTCGAGGTTAAAATGCCGGTCGCATATCGACCACTTACTCAACCTCGGCGGCTTTGCATATGCGCGAGAAGAGCTTCGTCGCCGCAGCGCGATCGCGTGCGGCCGGCGGATGCGTGACCTCAGCCCAGGCGTCGCTCGGCGGCGTCGGCGGCCTCAACCAGGCGCTCCACGGTGCGGGCGAAGTTCTTGGCCCCCTCGTCCTCGGCCGCGTCCTTGCCGTAGCCGCCCGCCATGTAGCGGGCGAAGACACCCTCGAGGATGATCGCCAGCTTCCAGTAGCCGAGGGCGACGTAGAAGTCGATCTCGCTGAGGTCGCGTCCGGAGCGCTCGGCGTACCTCGCCTTGACCTGTTCGCGCGAGATGAAGCCCGGCAGCATCGTCGCCGGCTCGAACAGCGGCAGAAGATCGTCGCCCTCCTCGGCCCAATAGACGAGCAGCAGGCCGACGTCGGCAAGTGGGTCACCAAGCGTGCAGAGCTCCCAGTCAACTACGGCCTGAACCTCGCCGGATTCGTCGAGAATCATGTTGTCAAGGCGATAGTCACCATGGACGATCGTTGCCGGGCCCTGCTCCGGTATCCGTGCCGCGAGGCGATCGTGGACATCGCCGACGAGGCCGAACTCGCGGGTCTTTGACTTCTCCCACTGCCCGAGCCAGCGGCGCAGGGTGCGGGCGACATGGTCGGCCTTCTTGCCGAGATCGCCGAGGCCCGCGGCATCGGGATCGACGCTATGAATGGTGATCAAGGTGTCGACCACCCGCTCGCCGATCGCCTGCCGCTGCTCCGGTCCCAGACCCGCCGCGTCCTCCTTCGTCCTGAGGATCGGCCCATCGACGAAATCCATCACGTAGAAGGGTGCCTCGTTGACCGACTCGTCCTCGCAGAAGCCGGCGATCGGCGGGACCGGAACGGGAGTGTCGGCCAGGCCGGAGACGACTTTGTGCTCGCGGCCCATGTCGTGGGCGGAGCCAAGCCGCTTGCCCAGCGGCGGCCGGCGCAGGGCCCAGCGGCGGCCGGCTGCGTCGGTGACCGAGTAGGTCAGATTGGAGCGGCCGCCGGCGATCATCTCGAACGCGAGGGGCAACTCAACACCATCTACGTTCGTCTCGAACCAAGCTTCGACCGCGTCGCGGTCGATACCGGCGGGAGTCGTGGTGTCGTCATCCTCGGCCATTGCGGCCCACACCCTATTGACCACGCGCGGGCATCGGGTGGTATGAGTCCGGGGGTGAGCGACGATCGACCAGGCGGCCTACTCGTCGACTTCGGCGGCGTATTGACGACCAACATCTGGGACTCGTTCCGCGCCTTCTGCGATCTCGAGGGACTCGATCCGGATGCGATCAAGGCGACGTTCCGCGCTGACGGGCAGGGTCTGCGGCTACTGCGCTCGCTGGAGAAGGGCGAGGTCACCGACGCGGACTTCGAGGCCCGCTTCGGAGCCCTGATCGGCGTCGAGCCCGCAGATCTGATCGCCCGCCTGTTCGCCGGCCTGAGCCCCGACATGACGATGATCGAAGCTGTGAGCTCAGCCCGCTCGGCCGGGATCCCGACGGGCCTGATATCGAACTCGTGGGGAACCGGGATCTACGAGCGGGCGCCGATGGAGATCTTCGATGTGACCGTGATCTCGGGCGACGTCGGCCTGCACAAGCCGGAGCCCGAGATCTACCGGCTCGGGGCTGAGCGGCTCGGCATCCCGGCCCACGCGTGCGTGTTCGTCGATGACCTCAGGGAGAACGTCGCGGGCGCCGAGGCCGTCGGAATGACGGCTCTGCTGCACCGCGACTCGGATGAGACGGTGGCCGCCCTCAGCTCGCTGTTCGCGCTCGAGCTCAGCGCCTCAGCCTGAGGCCCGAGCCGACGCTCCAACACCCAGGTCTGGGCAGCTCACACCTCGGTGCCCCCGCGCACACCCAAGGGTCCAATGAGCGGGGCCGTATTGGCCCTACTCTGGGGGTATGAGTGGTCTCCAGCTGGTCCAGCGGCCCGCGGCCCTTACGACGCTGATCCCGGCAGCGCTAGCGGCGCTGATCGCGGCCCTTGCCGGGCCCGCGCCGGCCCTCGCGGGCAAGGGCTTTCAGGCCGCCTCCAGCGGCCACAACTCGGAGCTGATCGAGACAGCGCCGATCGAACGTGCCGCAAAGCGCAGCCGGCGGGTCGCGTTCTCGCTTGGGCCCAACAGATTGCCGACGCTGCACGCGGACGACCGGCTGCGCGCCTCGGGCGAAGTAACCCTGACGACGACCTGCGTTGATCCGAGCTCCCGCTGCATCGGCCGTCCCTACGGCTACAACCCGAAGCTCGGCGCACGGCTCGTTCTTGCCCGCGACGCAGACAGCACCGGCGGCCGCGGCACCATCGACATCGGCCGCCGCGTTACCGTCTCCTGCCACCAGCACCGTCCCAACCGCAACCACCACTGCCCGCTGGTGATCGAGTCGAGCAAGCGGATCGATCGCACCAGTGATCTGCCCTGCAGGCCTCAGCGCTGCCACCTGAATCTGGTGATCGACGCGCACCACGGAAACGCGCGCCCCGGCAACGTCGTCGTCGTCGGCGCCGATCGCCCGGGCGGAGCCGTCGATCAGAACAAGGGCCGGCTCAACGCCCTAGTCCTGCGTGCCGGCTCCGGGCCACCTATCAAGCGCCGGCGCAGCAGTCGGCCTGTCTCATCAACGCTCCCGATGGGTCACGCGGGGTCCGGCGGCCACCGGGTCACCTTCTCGGTAAAGCTGCCGACCCTACGGCGCGGCGACGCGATTCTCGCCCGAGCCCGGCAGCTGACCGATATCGGGCATCTTCACTACAGCGCCTTCGTCTCCGGAGAGCTGATCGTCGCGACCTCACGCAAGGCGGTGAAGCCAACCGGGCTCGCCCGAAAGGCGATCACCTACCGCGGCCACCTCGGAGCTGCCAACGGCTTCAACTGCACCCAGGGCAAGAGTGGCTACGACACTCCCTGCCTGACGCGTAAGGTGGCGCTCGGCAAGGTGACCCGCGACGTCGTCGGCAAGAAGGGTGGGAGCGTGCCGCTCTACGTCAACCTGATCTCGCGCTCGTTCCCGAAGCTGGCGACGGCCGGCAGCGGAGACGCCGCCGGCATCGGGGGCGGCAGCCTGACCGTCGAGCGCATCGTTCGATGAGCCGGCGGCAGCGCTCCCACCTCCGCCGCGCGGCCCTGGCTGCGGCGTTGGTCTGCTTGGTCTCGGCCGCGGACGTCCCGGCGGCGTCCGAATCCGCAGCCGTGGCAGTCGGCCAAGGGAGTCGGGCGGCGCATGTGAAGGTGACGACCTCCGGCAACCTCTCGGAGCGCCACTTGACGTTGCCGATCACTCGCAAGTCATGGCAGCGGCCGCGGGTGGTGATGTCGCTGAAGCGACGACAGATCCCCTCGCTGAGCGCGGGGGACCGCCTCCGCGGCAGCGCCGAGCTGCAACTGACAAACAACTGCATCCGGCGCGAGCGGCGTTGCGTCGGGCCCCCTTACGCCTACAGCCCGCTGATCGAAGCCAGGATCGAGCTCAGCGCGAGCACCGATCCAAACCCAGCTCGCGCCCTCGTGGTGGCCAGGGGCCGCGAGCGCTGCGGGCAGGACGAGCCGCACCGCGAGCACCACTGCGTGCTCGTGATCAAGACCAAGCAGAGGCGGCTGAAGGCGATGAACCGCTTCTGCGTCTCTCGCGGCTGCCGGCTCAACCTTGTGGCCACAGCCCACCATCCAAACGCCGACAGCGGCGATCGGATCATGCTCGGAGGCAACCGGCCCGACGGCTCGATCCCGCAGGACAGGGGGCGGCTGAACATGACCCACATCCCGAAGGGCAGCAAGCCCGCGGCGCGGCGCCGAACTTCGAGCGCTCTGCGGCGGGACGCAGTCGCGACGAACCTGCGCCCGCGCAGTGTGCTCAGCTTGCCCCTGCGGAACCTCGGCGAGGGCGATGGCCTCGAGGTCTCCGCCGCCCTCCGCACCTCGATCTCACACCTGCCCTACTCGGTGCGAACGACCGCCCATCTGATTCTCGCCTCATCGCCAGGAGCCATCGAGCCGGACCGGCGGGCCCGCAGGGTCGGCTTCCTCGGAGGCGAGATCGACGAGAGCAATGGCTTCAACTGCGCCCTTCCCCAGGGGGGCTGTACAACGCGAAAGGTCGGAGTGATGAAGATCCGCCGCGACGCGGGTCGGACGATGTACGCGAACCTGGTGCTGATGCTTGGTCCCAAGCGGGCCGAGGCCGGCAGCGCTGACGCGGCCCGCTTGCGCTCCGGCCGGCTCGACGTGATCCGCTACCCGTCGGCCTGAGCACCCTCGCCGACGGCCCCAGTGGCGTCCGGCCCACCGCAGTAGCGGTCGCGGCCGGCCACACCGGCGAGCGAGAGCCGCGCCTGAACCGTGACGGACTCGCCCGAGCCGGGGGCGCGGGTGAGCAGCGTGCGGGCGTCGCTGGCCGGGTCCGGCTCGACGCAGGCCGACCCCTCGACGACCTCGAAATAGGGCGTGTACCGGAGCGGAACCGAGACCCGGGTGCCCTCGAAGCGAACCGTGAACCCGTCGGGCCGGACCTCGAGCGCATCGAGCCGCGGAGAGCTTGGCGCGGCAACCTCGTAGAGGCGCCAATCAACGTCTTCCCAGACGAGACTGAGCGGAAACTCCCCGCTGCGCTCGAGTTCGAGCTCGAGCTCGGCCAGATAGTCGGGATCGGCGTCGGAGATGGCGACGTAGCCGACCCCTCGATCCCGGAGCCAGCGGACGTAGGCCCGCGGCTCAAGCGGACCGTCGCGGAACAGGGGGAAGTCGTCGCTCTCGGCCTGGCGTAGCCAGCCCCGCGAGATCGGCACGCGCTCGGCAACGTAGACCGCCTCCCATCGACTCCGGGTGGGGGACACGTGAACCAGCGGAGACGCCGCGTGGCGCGGCCGCCCCTCGAGCTGCTCGAGCAGGGGCTCGAAGTACGCCGCGTGGACGGCCGGGTCACGCTCGGCCCTGACCACGTCCTTGACGGTGACCTCCCACTGCCAGTAAAGGAGCGGCAGCGCCACCAGTGCGAGCAGCACCGGCCGCCGACCGACGAGCAGGATCGCGAGCAGCGGGCCGCCGAAGGTCGCGCCGAGCCTGGTCGCATTGCCGCCAAGCGCAGTGTCGAAGAGCACCGCCGCGAGCCCCAGCCCCGCGTACAGGAGCGCGCCCCAGACCAAGACCGGATGGCGGGGAGCAGCGAGCACTGCCACGAACGCGGCCACGAGCGGGATCCAGATGAAGGCGCTGAAGCCGAAGGGATGGAAGCCACCACTCGGAAAGGCGAGCGCGAGCGCGGCGATCGGCACGGCGGCACCGAGCATCGCGCCGGCGGCGGCGCGCGTCGGCAGGCGCGGGGTGGGGACGCCTAACGGGAGGCGGGAGGCGAGCAATACCGCCGCGCAGGCGAGGGCCAGAAACAGGGCGGCTACCGGGCTTGCCGCTGCCGTCGCGATGCCCCCGGCGGCGGCGAGCAGGGGGCGGTCCCGGCGCACAGCCAGGAGCGCGGCAAGCGCCAGCGCGAGACCGAGCGCGAACGTGGTCCTGCCGCTGTAGAGCGGCACCGTCGAGGCGGCGCCGAACCAGATAACCCCGAGCCAGGCGCGCTGCCCGAGCGTCTCCAACGCCAGCCGCGCAAACAGCGCGGCGGCCGCGACGGCGGAGGCGGCTCCAAGGAGCGCCGGGCCGACCCAGGCGCCGAGCGGCGGGTAGAGCAGGCTGTAGCCGGGGACCAGGTGACCGCCGTACCAGTACGGGTTCCAGATCACAAAGCCCGCCCGATCCCAGAGGTCGGCGCGGAAGGTCTGCGCGGCGAGATCGGTGGTCTGCGGCTGCCAGACCAGGTATACGGCAGCGAGCAGCACCGAAAGGCTGACGGCGATCAGTCCCGAGCGCCGCCGGCAGAACGCGAGGATGGACATCGGCGGAAGCTTAGGCGCGAGCTGAGCTGCAGCGGCCTCGGCCCGCTGGACGAACGAGGCCCGGCTCACCCCGCCCGACGCGTCCTCGGGGCCTAGTCTTTCGCGTACTCGACGCGGATCTGCTTGCCCTTGAGCTTCGTGTCGTTGAGCCGCTCGAGCACCTGCTCGGCGTGATCGGTGTCGAGGTCGACGAAGCTGAAGCGCTCGAGCACGCGGATGTCGCGGATCGACTCCTTCGGGATCACCGCGCCCTCGATCAAGGCGAACTCAATGTCCTCCTCCTCGAGACCACCGCCGGTGCCGCGGTTGATGAACAGCTTCGCGTGCTCGGGGTTCCCCGGCTCCGAGGGCTTCTCCACAGAGTGATCGCGGCGCTTGGGGCGTGGCGCGTGCTCAATGCGCTCGTCCGGCGACTCCCACTCGCCGATCGACGTCTTCGCCTCGCGCTCGATGCGATCGATCTCGTCGCGCTCCTTGGGGCCGACGAAGGTGATCGCACGGCCGGTGCGGCCGACACGGCCGGTGCGGCCGATCCGGTGCACGTAGATCTCAGTGTTGTTGGGCAGATCGAAGTTGATCACGTGAGTGACGTGCTCGATATCCAGCCCACGGGCGGCGACATCGGTGGCGACCAGGAGCGGGGACTGGTGCTCCTTGAAGGAGATCATCACGCCGTCACGCTGTCCCTGACTCATGTCACCGTGCAAGGCCTTCGACGGGAGCCCCTTCTCGCGCAGGCGCTTGTCGAGACGGGCGGTGCCGATCTTCGTCCGACAGAAGACGATCGCCTGCTCGGGCTCCTCCTCGCGCAGGACCTGAATCAACTTCTCGGTCTTCTGTTTCGGATCGACGACGATGTAGGCCTGCTCGATCGCATCAACCGTCAGTTTCTTCGGCGTGATCGAGATCGTCACCGGGTCGTACATGTAGGTCTCTGCCAGTTTCGCGATCGGCGGCGGCATCGTCGCGCTGAACAGCATCGTCTGGCGCCCGTTGGGGCACATCCGGAGGATCTTCTCGACGTCTTCGATGAAGCCGAGGTCGAGCATCTCATCGGCCTCGTCGAGGACCACATAGCGGACGGCGGTCAGATTCAGGGAACCGCGCGAGGTGAGGTCCATCATCCGACCGACGGTGGCGACGACGACATGGGCTCCGTAGCGCACCCGGGCCGCCTGATCACGCACCGAGGTGCCGCCGAAAACGGCGACAACGTTGACACCTTCGAGGTGCTCTGCATAGGAGCGCAGAGCCTGCGTCACCTGGATGCAGAGCTCCCGCGTCGGGGTGAGGACGATCGCCTGGGTGGAATCGTCGCTGGGGTCGATGTACTGCAGCAGCGGCAGGCCGAAGGCCGCCGTCTTGCCGGTACCGGTCTGGGCCTGGCCGATCATGTCGTGGCCGGCGAGCAAGGTCGGGATCGCCTGCTCCTGAATGGGGGTCGCCGCCTCGTAGCCGAGTTCGTCCAGTGCCTGGACGATCTCGTCCTTGAGGCCGATTTCGCCGAAAACGCTCATAGATACTCCTGTGGGTCGGGCCGCGCAGGCCCGGTAGAAAAGCTGGTGGGTTCTAGATCACTGATCTAGTTGCTTGGGTCGAGGAGGAGCTTGCCTTGCGTGCGACGCTCCGCCAGCTCAATCTGAGCCCGGGCGACGTCGCTCAATCGAAAGACGCCGCCAATTACGACTTCAAGCTCCCCGGAGGCTACAGCGCCGAGCAACTCTTCGATGCCCTCCCTGAGCAAATCTGGTCGCTGCAGGAGGTGAACGATCCAGAACCCGACCACGGATCGGCTGCTCCGCATCAGCTTCTGGCTCCTGATCAGGTTCGGCTCGCGGGAGGCGATGCCAAAGCTGATCATGCGCCCGAAAGGCGCCAGCGCTGCCATCTGCTGCTCGAACGCCTCCCCGCCCGACATCTGCAGAACGACATCGACTGGGTCGCCGCCGTTGGCTCCGAGCAAGACCCCAGTCATGTCCTTGGCTCGGGAATCGACGGCGACGTCGGCGCCAAGCCGCTCGACCAACTCGCGCTTGGCGGGCGTCGAGGCGAGCCCGATCACCCTGGCCCCCGCCGCCTTGGCGAGCTGCACGGCCAGGCTGCCGGTGCCGCCGGCGGCGGCTTCGATCACAACGGTCTCCCCCGCCCGAAGGCGAGCGCTGACCCGCAGCAACGCCCACGCGGTCAGCCCCTGAAGGAGGATCGCCGCCGCCTGATCGTCGGAGACCTCGTCGGGAACCCTGACCAGGGACGACTCCGGCACCGCCACCCGCTCCGCGTAGCCGCCGCTGGTGAGGATCGCCGCGACGCGTCGGCCGTCACCGGTACGACCGCTGATCTCCACACCGGGAATCAAGGGCAGCTCCGCCTTGGCCAGGTAGTCATTGTGCCGCTGGTGGGTGTCGGCGAAGTTCATTCCCGCCCGGGCAACCTCGACCAGGACCTCGTCCGCGGCCGGCACGGGATCCGGCAACTCGACGATCTCCAGCACCTCGGGTCCGCCGAACTCCGTGATCTGAACCGCCCGCATCGAGCGAAGCCTACGTCAGCGGGTCGGGCTCGACAGAGACAGTGAACCGCGGTCGTGCCGGTTCTGGCACACTGCCGCGCTCATGGCACTGACAGTCGTTGGATCGATCGCCTTTGACGCCGTCAAGACCCCGTTCGGGCAGCGGGAGAAGATGCTCGGCGGCTCAGCCGTTCACTTCGCCCTGGCTGCATCGTTCTTCACAGAGGTCCGGGTCGTCGGACCCGTGGGCGTGGATTTCGGCCCGGCCGAGTTCGCCGTGCTCGAGGATCGCGGCATCGACACCGCCGACATCGAGAGGCTCGAGGGCGGGCGGACCTTCTTCTGGCAGGGGCACTACGAGCACGACCTCAACGTCGCCCACACCGACGACACCCGGCTGAACGTGTTCGCCGACTTCGAACCGAAGCTCTCAGAGGCCTCCCGGGAGGCGGAGGTGCTGTTCTTGGGCAATATCCAGCCGGAGCTGCAGAGCCGGGTCCGCTCGGAGGCTCCCGGGGCCCACTTCGTCGCCCTCGACTCGATGAACCTCTGGATCGAGACGGCGCGGGACTCACTTACGGCAGCGATCGCCGAGGTCAACTGCGTCCTGCTCAACGATGCCGAGTTGCGGCAGTTGACGGGCGAGGCAAACCTCGCCAAAGCCGCTCGCGCGGTGATGGGTATGGGGCCGAGCATCGTTGTCGCCAAGCGCGGCGAGTACGGCGCGGCCCTGTTCACAGCTGACGACACCTTTGCGATCCCAGGCCTGCTGCTCGAGGAGGTCCGCGACCCGACCGGGGCCGGCGACAGCTTCGCCGGTGGCTTCCTCGGCTATCTCGACTCGACCGGAGCCGAGAGCCCGAGCGGTGATGATCTGCGCCGCGCGATGGTCTTCGGCTCGGTGATGGCTTCGTTCAACGTCGAGGACTTCGGGACCGAGCGGGTCCGGTGCCTGGAGCCCCTCGAGGTCGACCAACGGCTCTCGGAGTTCAAGAGCCTGACCCATTTCACCGAGGTCCCGGTCGCTCGCTGAATCGCACCCCCCGGAGCCGCGGCCGCCCCGGGGTAGCGGCTGGCCGGCCCGGCCTGAGATACTGCGCGTCCGCCGAATACCCGCAACGGCTACGAACTGGCCTCGAGGAGGGACGCTCGCTGACATGACCGAGACCAACGACACGCTCTCGATCACCGACAACCGCACCGGTAGGTCGTACGAGGTCGAGATCACCGACGACACGATCAAGGCGATGGACCTGCGCCAGATCAAGGTCAACGACGACGACTTCGGGATGATGGCCTACGACCCAGCCTTCACCAACACCGCCGCCTGCCGCTCGGCGATCACCGACATCGACGGCGAAGCGGGCATTCTCCAGCACCGCGGCTACCCGATCGAGCAGCTCTGCGAGCACTCGACCTATCTCGAGGTCGCCTACCTGCTGATCTTCGGTGAGCTGCCGACTGACAAGCAGCTCGAGCGCTGGGTCCACGACGTCACCCACCACACCTTCGTGCACGAGGACATCAAGACGATGCTCAAGGGCTTCCGTTACGACGCCCACCCGATGGGAATGCTGCTCTCCTCGGTCGGGGCGATGTCGACGTTCTACCCCGGTGCGAAGAACATCGACGATGAAGAGGAGCGCTACATGGCGGCGATCAGATTGATCGCCAAGATCCCAACGCTGGCCGCCTTCGCCTACCGTCACTCACTGGGCCTGCCCTACGTGTACCCCGACAACGACCTCTCCTACTCGGGCAACTTCCTCGGAATGATGCGGAAGATGACCGAGGTCAAGTACGAGCCCGATCCTCGCCTCGAGAAGGCCCTCGACGTGCTCTTCACCCTCCATGCCGACCACGAGCAGAACTGCTCGACGAGCGCCGTACGCGCGGTCGGCTCCTCACATGTTGATCCCTACTCGGCCGTCGCCGCCGGCGTCGCCGCCCTCTACGGACCGTTGCACGGCGGCGCCAACGAGGCCGTCCTGAGGATGCTGCGACGGATCGACACGGTCGAGAACATCCCCGCTTTCCTCGAGGGCGTCAAGAGCCGCGAGGAGAAGCTGATGGGCTTCGGACATCGCGTCTACAAGAACTACGACCCGCGGGCACGGATCATCAAGAAGCACGTCGACGACGTACTCGAGGTCGTCGGGGTTGACAACCCGCTGCTACAGATCGCGAGCGAGCTCGAGAAGCGGGCGCTCGACGACGAGTTCTTCACCGACCGCAAGCTCTACCCGAACGTCGACTACTACTCCGGCCTGATCTACGAGGCTCTCGGTATCCCGGCCGACATGTTCACGGTGATCTTCGCGATCCCGAGGACCTCGGGCTGGGTCGCACAGTGGATGGAGATGAACGGTGACCCCGAGCAGAAGATCGCTCGGCCGCGCCAGATCTACACCGGCGAGCGCGATCGCGACTTCTTGCCGGTCGCCGAGCGCAGCGGCGCCGAGAAGATCACCGGGCCGCCGGCCCGCCGACCGGTCAGGGCGAGACGCGGGGCCTGAGCGGCCCCGGCTTCAACGAGCTACCGGGTACCCTCGGCGGCCGTGGCGGCCTTCACCCTGACGATCCGCAGCGGGCCCAGCGTTGCGCGCGAGTCGCACGAGACCCTGGAGGACGCCGTCGGGGCGTTGCGCGGGCACGTGGAGGCGATCCAGGCCACGGACAACCTGCCGGCGGTGAAGATGCTGCGTACGTTCGAGCCGGGCCAACGGGTCAAGGGGCGGGTGGAGATCTCCACGGGGAAGATCTTCCGCCGTCGCGAGGCGGGCGTCGACGTGATGGGTGACGGCAGCATCGTCCCCTTCATCGGTGGCTCCGCGCGCGATCACCTCGACCCCCCCGAGGGCGCCGACTACGCGCGCATGATCGCTGCAGCGCTGCGAGGATAGGCCGATGAGCAAGGAGAACCGAGGCCACGCCGAGAGCGACACAGAGGGCGTTGAGGTCGGTCGGCGGGTGCGGCTTCCCCGTGGTGCGGAGGCGCCAATCCGAGTCTACATCAACGGCGTGCTGCAGACCGAGAGCGACGACTACGTCCTGGACGAAGACGGTGTGCTCTTCACCGAGTCGATTGTCAAGGAGGGGAAGCTGAGCGGCTTTCGCTGGATCTCGATGTACATCGGACTGTTCGGCTCCTACCGCAAGAACGAGACCGTAGACGTCGAGTACAGGCTTGCAGGCAAGACCCATCTTGCCTCCGACCTCAAGGTGACCGAGGACTAGCGGCCACCCCTACTCGTTCAGGATCCGCGCCTTCTGAAGCTGAAACTCGCCGTCGGTCAGGGCGCCTGATTGGTGCAGCCGCTGCAGCCGCTCCAGGCGGGCGAGCGAGTCATCGCCGCCGCTGCCGCCCGGGCCGGGCTCGGAGGCCGCCGACTGGTCGGCGGCCGAAGCGGGCCTGATGCTGCTGATCCAACCGCCGGGCGTCCCTGCGATGGAGCCCGCGTGGGTCGGCAGTGAAGCGACGGAGGCGGCGGGCGCCCCCTCTTCGCTCCCCTTGCCCGATCGCCGCTTGTCAATCGCCATCAGGAGGGCGAAGACCAGCGCCGGCAGGCCCATGAAGAGGAAAGTGGCACCGACGATCGTGCCGCCCAGCTTGCCGTCGGAGGGGACCGACTCGGACGTCAGCGAGTAGTAGAGCGAGACCGCGCCCGTCGCGGTGAAGAAGATCGCCCAGGCCCAGAGCCCCGTCGCGATCGCGCCCCCGCGACGCTGCGACCAGGGGGGCGTACCTCTGACGGCGAAGATTCCAAGGCCGATCAGGCCGGCGAAGACGGCGGCGACAAGCAGCAACGCGTCGGTCTCGGTTCCCTCAGGGCAGGGGCGGGAGATCTCGAACGCCGTGTTACCGGAAGCGCAGGTTCCCGTCTCCAGAAGGGCGATCAGCTTGACGTTGAAGAGCGCCACCCCGCCCAGGAACAGCCCGGCGCCGAAGGTTGCTTTGGACAGGTAAGCCATCGCGCTGGTGGCCCGCTCAGGCCATCCCGACCATCCCGGCGATGCGCTCGCGATGCTCGGAGGCCGTGCCGAACATCTGACCGTCGGCCCGAGCTCGCTTGAGCAGGAAGTGCAGATCATGCTCCCAGGTGAAGCCGATGCCGCCGTGAGCCTGGATCGCGGCCTTGGTCACATCCCAGGCCGCCTCGGATGCCCGCGCCTTTGCCATCGCGGCCGCCAGCGGCAGCGAATCGGGCTCGGCATCGGCCGCCCAGGCCGCGTAGTAGGTCAGCGAGCGGGCCTCCTCGACGTCGTAGAGCATCCTCGCCAGGGCGTGGGACACAGCCTGGTAGGCGCCGATCGGGCGATCGAACTGCTCCCTTTCCTTCGCGTAGGCAACCGACATGTCCAGCGCCCGCTGAGCGAGGCCGGTGAGCTCGGCGGCGAGCGCCACCATTGCCCGCTGAGCACCTTCATGACCCGAGCCCAGGGGGTCGCCACCGGAGGCGCTGACCCGGTAGTAGCCCCGCGTCGTGTCGAGCAGGTCGAGCCGCTCGAGCTCAGCCTCGGATGGCTCGACCAGCACTCCCCCCTCAGCAGCCGGCAGGACCAGAACCGCGGCACCCTCAGCGTCGGGGACGATCACGGCTTCCTTGCCGCGCTCCATCGCCGCTGCGCCACGGGCCTCTCCGGAGGCGATGCCGGGGAGCCACCGGGCGCGCTGCTTCTCGTCGCCGGCCGCCTCGATCATCAGACCCGCAGCCGCGTTGGAGAGAAATGGGATCGGCGCGCAAGCGTAGCCCAGCTCCTCGCAGAGGATCGCCAGCTCGACCATGCCAAGTCCCTGGCCGCCGTTCTCCTCGGCGATCGCGATCCCGGGCCAACCGAGGTCGCAGATCTCCTGCCAGAGCGCGTCGTCGTAACGCCCCTCCTCAGCCAGCTCACGAACCACATCGGGCTTGAAGCGGCTCTCGAGGAACTGTTTGGCGGTTGACTTGATCTCCTGCTGCTCGTCGTTCAATCCAAAGTTCATTGCCTTCTCCTATCGCAACTTCGGCAGGCCGAGCACGCGCTCGGCGATGATGTTCTTGAGCACCTCGGTGGTGCCGCCCTCAATCGAGTTCGCGCGCGAGCGGAGCATCTTGTAGGTCCACTCCTGCTCACTCTCGAGGCCCTCGGAGCCCAGCGCATCGGTAGCCAGCTCGGTCAGCTCCTGGTTGATCGAACCCCACTGCCACTTCAAGACCGAGCCCTCGGGGCCTGGAATCCCAGTCTTGATCTGACTCGAGAGCGACCGCAGGGCGCCAAGCCTCAGCGCCTCTGAGCCCATCTTCAGCTTTGCGATCCGCTGCCGCAACATCGGGTCAGACCCGAGCCCACGCTGGTTGATCATCTCCACCAGGGCGTCGAGATCGTTCGAAATCCCGACAGCCGCCGAGGCACCGAGCCCGGCCCGCTCGTTCATCAGCGTCGTGATCGCGACCATCCAGCCGTTGCCGACGCCCCCGATCACGTTCTCGTCGGGGACGAACGCCTCGTTGAAGAAGACCTCGTTGAACTCAGCCTCGCCCGTGATCTGCAGCAACGGTCGGACCTCAACCCCCTCCTGCTCCATGTCGCAGATGAAGTAGGTGAGGCCCTTGTGCTTGGGAACGTCGGCATCGGTGCGAGCGACCAGCATGCACCACTTGGAGATGTGCGCGAGCGTCGTCCAAACCTTCTGCCCGGTCACGCTCCAGCCACCGTCGACCTTCGTCGCCCTCGTCTTCAGCGAGGCCAGGTCCGAGCCCGACTCGGGCTCGGAGAAGCCCTGACACCAGATCTCCTCAGCGGAGAGGATCGGCTCCAGGAAGCGCTCCTTCTGCGATTCATCGCCGTGTGCCATGACGACGGGACCACCCATCACGAGGCCGAGGATGTTGGCCGGCCGCGGCACCTTCGCTGCCGCCATCTCGCTGTAGAAGATCGTCTGCTCGAGCAAACTCGCACCACGGCCTCCGTACTCCTTCGGCCAGGCGACGCCGGCCCAGCCGTCGGCGTGCATCTTGCGCTGCCAGTCGCGCTGGAACTCGAACCTGACCGAGTCGTCCCCCTCGGGACCGGCGCCCGGATGGTTGTCCTCGAGCCATGTCCGCACCTCATCGCGAAACGCCTGCTCGTCGCTGGTCAGGGTCAGGTCCACTCTCGTCCTCCTAAGGTCGCTCAAGCATCGACCGGCCGATTGGCCGGTCAGCCAGAAAGCTACCGCAGGGGGTCCTCGGGAACCGGATCGATCAGGACTCCGGGATTGAGCAGGCCAGCCGGATCGACGGCGGCCTTTGCCGCGGCCAGCGCCGCAGCGAACGGGTCGGGGCGCTGCAGGTCATACCACGGTCGGTGATCGCGGCCAACCGCGTGATGGTGGGTGATCGTGCCGCCTGCAGAGACCAGTGCCTCCGAGACGGCGGCCTTGATCTCGTCCCACTGGGCGAGTTCGGAGCCACGCCTGGCCGGGGCCAGAATCGTGAAGTAGGGAGCGGGCCCGTCCGGATAGACGTGGGTGAAGCGGCAGCTGATCCGCGGTGAGCCGGGCCCGGTCACCGGGGCATCAATGACGTCGGCTACCGCCCGCCGGGCCGATTCGGTGACGACCCCGTGCAACTCGCCGAACCGGTCCCAGGTGATTGCCGTCTCGAAGGTCTCGCTGAGCACGCCGAGGGAGACGAGCGAGTCGCGCAGGTAGGGGGCGGCCAGGAATGCTTGGCGCCAGGTGTCGACCGCGTCGGGGGAGGCCGCTTGACCCGTGGAACTCGACGGCCGGTCGGGACCTTCCCCCGACCGGCCTCCGCTCCCCGATTCCGTGCCGCGAATTTCGCCGGGGCGGCCGCCGTGGTCGGTTGCGCATTCGAGGGCTTGGGTGAGGAGGTGGTCTACGGGGGCGAAGGCGGACTCGAAGCCGAGGATGAGTAGTGCGGCGGAGCCGTCGCCCGCGCCTGTGGTCAGGACCTCCAGGGGGTCCAGCAGCCGGCAGTTGCTTGGGTGGAGGCCGGATTGGGAGAGGGCGCGGACGGCCTCCGCCCCCTGGCGGAAGTCGTCGAACTCGACTCCACATGAGAGCTTGTGGGTGGGCCGGGGGCGGACTCTGACCCAGGCCTCGGTGATCAGGCCGAGGATGCCCTCAGAGCCGATCAGCATCCGGTCGGGGCTTGGACCCGCTCCCGAGCCGGGGAGGCGCCGGCTCTCCCAGACCCCGGCCGGAGTCAGTGCCCGGACCGACTCGACGAGGTCGTCGATGTGGGTGTGGAGCGTCGCGAAGTGGCCGCCGGCCCGGGTCGCGATCCAGCCACCCAGGGTCGAGAACTCGAACGACTGCGGGAAATGCCGCAGGGTCAGACCGCGCTCCCCGAGCTGCCGCTCGAGGCCGGGGCCGCTGGCGCCACCCTGGATGCGCGCCGCCATCGAGGTCTCGTCGACCTCGAGAACACGGTCCAGTTGGCTGAGATCGATCGTCACAGTGCCGCGGTAGCCGTGCCCGACCCGGGGCTCGACGCCGCCGACGACGCTGCTGCCACCGCCGTAGGGAATCACGGCCAGACGCCGCTCCTGACACCAATCCAGCACCCGCCGCAGATCGTCCTCTCCGGCCGGGAAGGCGACCAGATCCGGTGTCCGCTCGTAGATCCCACGAAAGCCGCGGACGACGTCACGGTAGGCCTTGCCCATCGCGTGGGAGAGGCGCTCGTGCCGCTCATCGGTGATCGGTAGCTCGGGGGAGTCAGGCGGGCGAAGCCGCGGCGGCGCAAGCGGGATGTCAGCGGCCGCGGCCGGCTCCTCGACGCGGTCTACCTCAATGCCGAGCCGCTCCCGCACCTGGGGAACCATCGCCTCGCGCGCGGCACGGTCCGGTTGCTGATCCTCCCAGCCCCAGCCCCAGTGCTTCCGGCGGCGCCCTGTTTTCATCTACGCCACTGTATTACCGGCCGCTGCGGCAGCCGATAACCCCTCAGTCAGATGCGCGGGCCGCGCAGCAGGACCTGGCGCAGGTGCTCGTTGTCCAATGCGGCAGGCTCGGTCGCGGCGACGAACTCGCTCAGCTTGCGGGCGAAGCGGCGGGGCTCGCTGACATGCGGAAAGTGACCGGAGCTCTCGAACAGCTCGAGTCGGCTGCCCGGCATCTCCTGATGCGCCCGCTCGCCGTGCCGGGCGGGGATGATCGGGTCCCGGGAGCCCCAGAGCAAAAGCGACGGCACCGCCTCGGTCAGGTAGAGACGATCGCGGGCCGAAACGCGCTGGCCGCCGTGATCGATCACCGCCCGCATCGTCTGGATGAATGCGTGCCGGGCGTCCGGATCGGAGAGCGAGGCGTAGCCGCGGGCGACCTCGGCCTTGTCGGGGCTGACGGGAAGGCCGACCGAGTCGAGCAGGCGACCGATCGCGCGCCCGGCCTCGATCACCGTGTTGTGCGCGATCAGTGGGATTACCAGCTCGGACCCGGGCAGCGTCGCCGCTCGCAACGCCATCGAGACCTCCTCCCCCAGTCCGCCGCTGGAAACGAGCACCAGTCGCTCGCAGTGCTCAGGGAACTGGTAGGCCATCTGCATCGCGATCCCGCCGCCGAGCGAGTGGCCGACGACGGTCGCGCGGAAGTACCCGAGGGCGCCGAGCAGGTCACGGATTCCGGAGGCGTAGGCGCCCAGCGAGTAGTCGCCGCGGGGCTTGGCGGAGCGGCCGTGGCCGATCAGATCGGGGGTGACCACGGTGAAGCGGTCGGCGAGCCACGGCAGGGCCTGATCCCAGGTGTGCATGTTGCCGGTGACACCGTGGATCAAGACCAGGACCGGACCCTCACCGACCTCGCGGTAGGTGACCCGGTGGCCATGAAGCTCGATCTCGGAGAGGGGCGCGTCGCCCAGCGGCAAGGGCCGGGCGGTCTCGGTAGCGCTGGGGACGGGGGGCTCTTGGTCTTTGACGGTTGCATGCATCGGTGTAATGGTAGGGGTTGGGAGGGCCGTGTGTGAACTTGCCCTCCCCCAACGGAGCAGGGGCGAGGCGGGCCCACCTGCCCTCGAGGCGACGGCGGGCGCTAGCTTTGCTCCATGGAGTCAGCTCTCATCACCGGCGCAGCCGGATTTATCGGCGGTGCGCTCACGGACCGACTTCGGGCCGAGGGGACCACGGTAATCGGCGTCGACATGCGGGCCGAGAGGGGCGCTGGGATCGTCGCCGGCGACATCACCGAATCAGGGGGATGGCAAGCGGCTGCGGAGGGCGTTGACGTCGTCTTCCACACCGCCGCCGCGGTCACCAACACGGCCACCCAGGACTTCGGCTGGCGCCTCAACGTGCTCGGCACCAAGAACGCTATCGACGCTGCCGTAGACGCCGGAGCAACGCGGTTCGTCCACTTCTCCTCGATCCGAGCCTTCAGCGACACCGACTTTCCCGACGGAGTCAACGAGGGCCACCCGGTTCGACCCTCCGACAGCGTCTACGTCAACACCAAGATTGCCTCCGAGCAGGTCGCTTTGCAGGCGCACGCCGGCGGCCGGATCGAGGTCACGGTGATCCGTCCTGGTGACGTCTACGGCCCCCGTTCTCGGCCCTGGACGATCCTGATCGTCGAGGCGATCAAGAAGGGCCGGTTCGTGCTGCCGGCAATGGGCCGAGGCGTTTTCAGCCCGGTCTATATCGACAACCTCGTCGACGGAGTCCTGCTGGCAGCCACGAAGCCGGAGGGATCGGGTCAGGTGTTCACCCTCAGCGACGGCGTCGGGGTCAGCTGCAAGGAGTTCTTCGGCCACCACTACCGGATGCTCGGCAAGCCGGGTCCGCGCTGTCTGCCGACCTGGGCTGCGGTCGGACTCGTCGCCCTGCCCGAGGCCCTCGCGACCGTCTCCGGCAAGAAGACCGAGATCAACCGGGAGTCGATGCGCTACTTCACTCGCACCGGGACGTACTCGATCGAGAAGGCCGCCGTGCTGCTCGGCTACGAGCCGGCCGTCGACCTCACCGAGGGCATGCGCCGCACGGAGGCGTGGCTGCGCGGGCAGGGTCTGCTCAATCCCTAGCTGTGACCCGTCGGGGTCGCTGCGGCGGCAACCCGCTTCGCAGTTCGCCCAAATTGGGGGTTGTTCTCAAGCGCCGAAGGCGGTCTCGCTAGCAACGACCGACACGATCCTTAGAGTCGACGCTCGATTGGGCCAAGCACCCGACCGAAAGAGGGACTGTGATGGAGAGAACCGACTCGAACGACTCTCGCTGGCAGCAGGTAATCGCCATGCAGAACGACTTCGAGCAGTCGATGATCACACTGCCGGCGCTCGTTGACCGCGACTTCAGGCCACGCAAGGCCTCACCGCGCGCGGTCCGCTTCGCGCAGGCGCTGGCCTTCGACGTCGCCTGGTCGGGGATCAGCGACGCCCGGGAGCGTCGGGCAGGTAGAGCCGTTCACTAGACGCCTGGACGGTACAAAGCGCGCGAGCCGTTGCTCCACTCAATCGCGTTGGCCTCTCGCGAATCGGCGAGCCGGGCTGCCTTTTCCCCGGCATGGGTGGTTAATGCAGCCCAGCTCGGGGCTGCGAGAGCCGAGAGCAGACTGTTGAGCGTGGGTGCTCCAACTACTGCCAGGAGGCAGTGAGAGCGCCCAGGCCGGCGGTGGATTCCACCGGCCTCGCGGGGGCGCCCGCCTACCAGTGGACGCCGCGCATCAGGTATGCGAAGGCGATCTGCTGGGCGGTCGCCTGCTCGTCCTCCGGGTACTTCTCCGGAGAGGCCTCGGCCTTGCTCGCCTTGGCACCCGGGTCCGTCTTCTTGCCCTTCTTGGCCGCGGTCGAGTCGGGAAACATGTGGTAGGCGCTGTTGAGGATGTAGTCCATCGACTTCGGGTTGATCGCGTAGAGGATCTGCCCGAGCGTCCCGACCGGAGTCGCAATGCGCTTCGGCTGGTAGACGATCGCGTCGCAGAGCATGTCCGCGGCCTCCTCCGGCGTGATCGTCGGGAACTTGTCGTACATCTTGGTCGGTGCGATCATCGGAGTTCGAACCAACGGCATGTGGATCGTCGTGATCTTGACGCCGTCGTCGACGATCTCGGAGGCGATGCAGCGCGAGAACGCGTCGAGCGCCGACTTCGAGGCGACGTAGGCGGAGAACCTGGGCATGTTCGTCTGCACGCCGATTGAGCTGACGTTGATGATCTGCCCCGAGTGCCGCTCACGCATCCGCGGCAAGAGGCGCAGGATGGTCCGCACCGGGCCGAAGTAGTTGAGCTGCATCGTCCGCTCGAAGTCGTGGAAGCGGTCGTATGCGAGCGCGATCGAGCGACGGATCGAACGGCCGGCATTGTTGATCAGGACGTCAACGTGGCCGTGCTGTGCGAGCGCCTCCTCGCACATCCGGTCGATGTCCTCCATGTCGGAGAGATCGCAGGGATGTACGTAGGCCTCGCCGCCGCCGTTGACGATCGCGTCCCGGGTCTCCTCGAGCTTCGAGGGGGTCCGGGCAACGAGCAGGACGATGCCGCCGGCGTCAGCGATCTTCATCGCCGTCGACTTGCCGATTCCCGAGGAGGCGCCGGTGACCATCACCACGCGCCCGTCCACCGACTTGCGCAGCGAGGCGTTGCCGAGCACCCGCTTGCCGACTCGCATCAGCTCGTCGGGGATCTGCTGCTCGATGATCTGTGAGAGGCCACCGACCAGTCCGGCCCGGCCTCGGACCGCGCCCATCAGGGTCCGGTCCCGGTAGAGGTCGGGATCGAGGTGAGCGGCCCAGTAGTCCCAGAGCTTGTCCGCGTAGGAACGAAGCGGCGGCACGCTGATCCCGGTCCCCTCGAGGGCAGCCTGGGTGTTGCGGGAGTCGAAACGCGTCGGATAGTGCAGGTAGATCAGGACCTCGCGCGGGATCCCGAAGTCGGCGAGCACCCTGTCGGTGATCGTGTTCCCGAACGGCAGTGCGCTGAGGCCGAGGCCGAGCAGCGGTTCCAGCGACTCGGTCAGCTCGGGAGGTGCCCGAAGCGCGGCCTCAGGCGCGTGCGCCGCCTTCGCGAACACGTCGATCACTTCGCCGGCGCTGAGCGGGTCGGGGTCGGTGAGGCTGAAGGCGCGGCCGTCGAGCCCCTCGGTGTGAGCGATGTGATCCATCGCCTTGGCGACAAAGTCGACCGGGACGATGTTGATCTCGCGCCCCTCGACTCCTGGCATCGGCGCCCAGGCGGGGACCGCCTGCCGGATTCTCCGGATCAGCTTGAAGAAGTAGTAGGGGCCGTCGATCTTGTCCATCTCGCCGGTTTCGGAGTGGCCGACGACGACGCCGGGCCGATAGACCCGCCAGGGCCGCTCGCACTCTTCGCGCACGACCCTCTCCGACTCATGCTTGGTTTGGAAGTAGGGGTTGTTGTCGACGTCCTGCGCCTCCTCGAACATGTCCTCGCGCCAGGTGCCCTTGTAGAGACCGGCGGCGGCAATCGAGCTGACGATGTGGAAGTGCCCGGCCTCGGCCTGTTCGGCGAGTTGCACCGCATGGCGAGTGCCCTCGACGTTGGCGACGCGCTGCGATTCGGCGTCAGCCTGCAGGTCGTAGATCGCGGCCAGGTGGAAGAAATGCTCAACATGCCCCTTGAGGCGCTCGAGCTCGTCGTCCCCGACTCCGAGCCGGCGCTGAGAGAGATCGCCGATCACCGGCACGATCCGGCCCTCCGGAGCGCCCCAGGCGCTGATCAGTTCCTCGAGCCGTCCCCTGGAACCCTCGCGAACGAGGACGTTGATCGTCCCCTCCCGCTCGAGCAGCAGTTCAACAAGATGGCGGCCGATGAAGCCGGTGGCGCCGGTGACGAAGTAAGCCATCGCTCTCCTCCAGAGGTTCGGGAACGAACTGTCCGGACCCTACACTCTGTCGCGTGGCACTTCACCCTCAGGGCTCGGGCGAGGACCCGGTCCGGACCGGAGGGGGGGTCAAGGTCACCGATCTCGGCTCCGCCCACCGACTGGTTTCCGACGGCGTCGAGCAGCTCGCCCACGGGGCGCTCGTCTGTCCCGATTGCTCGATGCCGGTCCGGATCAGCGAGGCCGTCGCGGTTGGCGAGGCCCTGGAGTGCGGATTCTGCTTGGGGGCAGCCCCCGCCCGCGAGTTCCTGATCCGGGACGTCTACGACACGCCATCGAACGAAGTCCTGCTGATCGCGCGCATCGGGCGCTGAGCGGATGAGCACCTCGATCGTCTGGTTCCGGCGGGACCTGCGGCTGAATGACAATCCCGCCCTCGCCGCCGCCGGCCAGGCTGAGCTCCTCGTGCCGCTGTTCTGCTTCGAGCAAGGACTCTGGCGGGGCCGGCACGCGAGCCCGAACCGCAACGCCTACCTTCTGGCCTCGCTGCGGGAGCTGGACGAGATGCTGCGCAAGGCCGGAAGTCGGCTCTTCTACCGCTCGGGCGACCCGGCGATAGTGCTGGCGAAGCTCGCGGCCGAAACCGGGGCCGAGAGGGTCCACATCAACCGCGACTACACGGCCCATGCTGGATCGCGTGAGCGACGGGTGCGGGCGGCCCTGGCGACCGCGGGAGCGGAGCTCGTCCTACACAACGGGATTGCCTGCGCGGAGATCGAGGAGCTCGAGACCGGCTCGGGCGGCACCTACCGGGTCTTCACCCCGTTCTACAGGTCGTGGGATGGCGGGCGGCGGCGGCGGCCGGCCGGCCGGCCGCGCAGGCTCCGCTCCCCGCCCTCGCTGGGGAAGGGGCGGCCCCCGAGCGAGGGAGCGATGGGAGTCGACGCCCGGGCGAAGCGGCTCGCCGCCGGCTTTGGCCCCGGCGAGCGCGCGGCCCGGCGGGCGATGCGACGGGCGCTCAAAGGGGCCGACGATTACGGCCGGGTCCGCAACCTCCCGGCCGAGGACGCAACGACCAAGCTATCCCCGCAGCTGCACTTCGGCACGATTTCGGCTCGTGAGCTCGAAGCGCTGCTGCTGGAGCGCGAGACCGAGGGCGCCCTCGAGCTTCGCCGTCAGATCGCCTGGCGCGACTTCTGGCTGAACGTGATCGGGCGTTTCCCGGCAAACCGCGATCTGGAGCACGACGAGAGGATGCGCGGCATGCGCTGGCGGCGCAGCGCACGGGACCTAGACGCCTGGAAGCGCGGCCGGACCGGGGTGCCCTGGATCGACGCCGGCATGCGGCAACTGCTTGCCCAGGGCTGGATGCACAACCGGGTGCGGATGGCCGTCGCCTCCTATCTGACCAAGAACCTGCTGCTCGACTGGCGCCACGGGGAGGCGCACTTCATGCGCCATCTGCTCGACGGCGACGAGGCCCAGAACAACGGCAACTGGCAATGGGCGGGCTCGGTCGGGGCCGACGCGCAGCCCTACTTCCGGATCTTCAACCCGGTCCGCCAGCAGCAGCGCTTCGACCCCGACGGAATCTATGTGCGGCGCTGGCTGCCCGAACTCGCCGAGCTCCCCGATCGGCATCTCGCGGCACCCTGGGAGGCGCCCGGGCCGGTGCTCGCCGAGGCCGGCATCGAGCTCGGCAGCGAGTACCCGGAGCCGCTCGTGGATCTCGGCGAGTCGCGGGCCGAGGCAATCTCGCGGTTCCGCGATCAGCGCGACCGGAACGGTTCGGCCGACTGATTCTCTGCCCGCCGATGCGAGCAAATGCATATAGTCATTGCCAACCCCGTGAATCAGTACGAAACCCCCTCCTGAGCCCGCAGTGACGACCGGGACCACGCAGATCGAGATGCCCGCGATGGGCGAGTCGGTCACCGAGGGCACGGTGCTCGAGTGGCACGTCGCCGAGGGTGACACCGTCTCCGAGGGCGAGACGATCGTCGAGGTCTCTACCGACAAGGTCGACGCCGAGGTGCCGGCGCCGGTCAGCGGCACGATCACGAAGATCCTCAAACAGGCGGACGAGGACGTCCAGGTCGGCGAGGCGCTGGCTGAGATCGAGCCCGGCGAGGGTGGTGGATCGATCGATGGAGCGGCTTCCGCGGGGTCCGATGCCGGCGAGGCAAGCACCGACGGCGATGGCTCCACCGACGGCGAGGGTCCGCAGGGAGCCGAGGTCGAGATCGCGATGCCCGAGATGGGCGAGTCGGTGACCGAGGGGACGATCCTCGAATACCGCGTCGCCGTCGGCGACAGCGTTTCCGAGGGTGACACGATCGTCGAGGTCTCCACCGACAAGGTCGACGCCGAGGTGCCGGCGCCGGCGGCGGGCCGGATCACCGAACTTCTCAAATCCGAGGACGACACCGTCCAGATCGGTGAGGGCCTGGCGAAGATGCAGGCCGGCGCCACGCCCGCGACCGCCGACTCCGCCGGCAACGGCGCCGCTGCCGCCGAGTCTCCCGTCACAAGCGAGGTTGACGGTTCCGGTCGCGCCACCCCGCTGGCCCGCCGGATCGCCGCCGACAAGGGTCTGCCGCTGGGCGGAGTCAAGGGCAGCGGCGAGAGCGGAAAGGTGACGAAGGGCGACGTGCTGGCCGCGGCCGAGGGCAATGGAGACGCGCCGATCAGCGGCGAGTTGAAGCGCCTCAAGGGCCCAGCGGCGATGCTTGCCAAGGCGATGGAGGAGAGCCGCTCGATACCGACGGCGACATCCTTCCGGACACTCCCGGTGGACACGATCTGGGCGAAGCGCAAGGCGCTGAACACCGTGCTCGTGGAGCGTGGCATGAAGGTCTCCTTTACGCACCTGATCGCCTGGGCGATCGTCAAGGCGGGCAAACAGTGGCCGGTGATGTCGCGAACCTACGTCGAGCAGGACGGCAAGCCGCACGTCGCCGAGACCGAGCAGGTCAGCCTCGGGATCGCGGTCGACGTCGAGAAGAAGGACGGCTCGCGGGCGCTGATGGTGCCCACCATCAAGGGCGCCGAGGCACTCGACTTCAAGGCCTTCCACACCTATTACGAGGATCTGATCCGCAGGACGCGCGAGAACAGCCTCACCGCCGACGACTTCCAAGGCACGACGATCACGCTGACCAACCCCGGCGGGATCGGCACGGTGGCTTCCGTGCCGCGTCTGATGAGTGGCCAGGGGACGATCATCGCCACCGGCTCGATCGCCTACCCGGTGGAGTGGGCGCACGCCACGGCCGACAGGCTCAAGGCGCTTGGCATCTCACGTGTGATGACGATGACTTCGACCTACGATCACCGGGTCATCCAGGGGGCGGAGTCAGGGAACTTCCTGAAGACGATCGACGAGCTGCTGCAGGGCGAGCACGAGTTCTACGAGACGGTTGCCAGGGAGCTTGGCGTCGACGCGAGCGTCGTCACCTCAGCCCACCCTGAATCGGCCTCGGCCCCGCCGCTCGCAACCGGCGGCGGCGCCGTGCCCGCGGCAGCGGCATCGACCGTCAGCCAGCCGGTCGACGAGGAACTGCTGCAGGGTGTCCAGGCGGCGACCTCACTGCTCAAGGCGTACCGAACGCACGGCCACCTCGCCGCCAATCTGAACCCGCTCGCCGGCCATGGCAAGGGCGATCCCGCACTGGAGCCCGAGAACCTCAACCTGACCCCCGAGCTGATGGGTCGGATCCCGGCCTCGATCCTGCGGATCGGCGTCGCCGGCGAGACACTGCTCGACGTATTGCCACGGATGCGCGATGCCTACTGCGGAGAGATCGCCTACCAGATCGAACACCTCTCTTCACACCAGCAGCGGATGTGGCTGCGGGAGATGATCGAGACCCGCGCCCACCGTCGTCCGCTCGAAGACGACGAGAAGCGGCAGTTGCTGCGCCGCCTGATCGAGGTCTACCAGTTCGAGCGCTTCGTGCAGAAGGCTTACCTGGGCCAGAAGATGTTCTCCATCGAGGGCCTCGACACCACGGTGCCGATGATCGACGAGATCGCCGCTCTCGCCAAGCGCGACGGCGCCGAGGAGGTCGTGATCGGCATGGCCCACCGCGGCCGGCTCAGCGTGCTCGCGCACAACCTCGGCCGCTCCCTGGAGTCGATCATGGCCGAGTTCGAGGGGTCCAAGGCTCTTGACGCGGTGAAGCGCACGGACGCGCTCCGCGCCGGTGGCACCGGCGACGTCAAGTACCACCACGGCGCCGAGGGACTCCTGGAGACCGGGCAGGGGGACATCAAGATGCGGCTGTACCCGAACCCCTCGCACCTGGAGTTCGTTGATCCGGTCGTCACCGGCGCCGCCCGGGCCGCCCAGACCGGCCACGCCGGCCCCCGCCTGCACCACGACCCAAAGCTTGCCGTTCCCGTACTGCTGCACGGCGACGCCGCTTTTCCCGGTCAGGGCGTGGTCGCCGAGACGCTCAACCTGCAGTCGCTACGCGGCTACACGACCGGCGGCACCGTCCACATAATCACCGACAACCAGGTGGGCTTCACGACCGACCCACACGAAGGTCGCTCGACCCCGTACGCGTCCGACATGGCGAAGGGCTTCAACGTCCCGATCATCCACGTCAACGCCGACGATGCCGAGAACTCCATCGCGGCGATCAGGCTGGCGATGGACTACCGCAAGGAATGGGGCCGGGACGTCGTCATCGACCTGATCGGCTACCGCCGATACGGGCACAACGAGACCGACGAGCCGGCGTACACCCAGCCGGAGATGTCGGCGGCGATCAAGAAGCACCCACCGGTCAGCGAGATCTACGCCAAGGCTCTGGTCGAGGAGGGCACGGTCAACGAGGCAGAGGTCGAGGAGAAGGCAGCGGTCAGGCGCGAGGAGTTCGGCTCGATCCACAAGGAGCTCAAGGGCAAGATCGAACGCGGCGAGTTCGAGGACCCGACGGTGGTCGGCACCGGCACCGGCGAGCTCGACCGGACCAAGAGTCCCGACGTCGAGACCAAGGTCTCGGAGAAGCGACTGCGCACCCTGAACGAGGAGCTGCTCAGGCTTCCCGACAGCTTCACCATGCACAAGAAGCTCCGCAAGCCGCTCCTGAAGCGGCTGGAGATCCTCGACGACGGACCGATTGAGTACGGCCACGCCGAGTCGCTCGCATACGCATCGTTGCTGACCGAGGGCACCCACATCCGGCTCACAGGCCAGGACGTCGAGCGCGGCACGTTCTCCCATCGTCACCTCGTCCTTCACGACGAGAAGACCGGCCTCAAGTACGTCCCGTTGCAGAACCTCTCCGGGGCGCTGGCGCCGTTCGAGATCCACAACTCGCCGCTCTCTGAGACGGCCTGCCTGGGCTTCGAGTACGGCTACTCGGCGGCGTCGAACGAGAGCCTGGTCGTCTGGGAAGCTCAGTTCGGCGACTTCGCCAACTCCGCCCAGGTGATCATCGACAGCTTCATCGCCTCGGCCGAGTCGAAGTGGGGGCAGACCACCCGCCTGACGCTGCTCCTACCCCACGGCTACGAGGGCTCAGGCCCCGAGCACTCGAGCGCCCGGATCGAGCGCTTCCTGCAGCTTGCGGCAGAGGGGAACATGCGGCTCGCGAACCCGACCACGGCCGGGCAGTATTTCCACCTCCTGCGCCGCCAGGCGAGGATCGCCAAGGCGCGGCCGCTGGTGGTCTTCACTCCGAAGGGCCTGCTGCGGCTCGGCGACGCCGCCTCCAAGCTCGATGACCTGAGCTCCGGCAAATTCGAGTTTGTACTCGATGACAGCAAGGCGGCGGCGCGGGCGGCCGACATCACGCGCCTGGTGCTCTGCAGCGGCAAGGTCTACTACGACCTCGAAAACCACGACCGCCGCGACGCGGCCACCAACGTCGCGATCGCCAGAGTCGAGTTGATCTACCCATTCGCCAAGAGCCAGATCCGCGAGCTGATTGCCAGCTACCCGAACCTGACCGAGCTCGTATGGCTCCAGGAGGAGCCGAAGAACATGGGCTGCTGGTCGGTGATGTTCCGGCGGATGCCGGAACTTGTCCCCGAAGGCGTCGAGTTCCGATACATCGGCCGGCCCGAGCGCGCCAGCCCCTCCGAGGGCTACACGGCCGCCCACCGCTCCGAGCAAGAGCGGATCGTGCTGACGGCACTGACCAGCTGAGCCTGGCTCGGGTCAAGGTCTCCCGCGCCAGACTCGAGCCACAGCCGGGGCAAGCTCGGAGATCGACCCATGAGCGGCGGTCAAAACCACAGCTGGAGCAGTGGTAGTGCCGCTCGCGCCCAACAGAGGTCGAAACCTCAGAGCCCGAGCTTTGTACGTCTGTGGACAGCCGGCGGCGGCTCCACCCCCGGTTATCTAGCCTTCGGGCATGGGCGAAGCCGCATCAGCAACCGGGGAGCGCGAGTTCCGACCGCGAGCGCCCGGTGGCCTCTTCCCCTGGGTCAAGCGGCTGTCGCTGATCGAGCTCGGCATCTTCGGAGGTCTGCTCGTCGTCTGGCTTCTTCCCGGCCTCGAGCAGCCGACCTTCTGGTTCGGGCTCGCCCACGGTCTCGGTTTCCTGCTCCTCTGCCTGACGATCTGGATTGCTGTGATGCGGCGGGAGGCACCGTTCTGGCTGCTCGCCGCGACGCTGACACCGGTGGGTCCTGTCGGCAGCACACTCGGCATCTCTCATATCGAACGCCGAGCAGCTGACGCGGACGCCGGGCGCCGAACAGGCCCGGCTACCTAGACTGTCGGCGCAATGCTGGCCGCGACGATCAGAGACGGACGGGTGCTGGTCGAGGAGCACCCCGACCCGGAGCCGGGTAGCGGCGAGTGCCTCGTGCGGGTCATCGCGGCCGGGATCAACGGGGCCGACCTGCTACAGCGAAAGGGCCTATACGCCGCACCTCCGGGCTCACCGGAGCTGATTCCGGGACTCGAACTGGCCGGCGAGGTCGAAGCCTGCGGCGAGGACGCGGGGCGGTTCTCCGCCGGAGATCGCGTAATGGCGATCGCCGGCGGCGGCGGGCAGGCAGAGCTTGCCGTCGTACACGAGCGGCAGCTGATGCCGGTGCCCGACAGTCTCGGCTGGCCGCAGGCCGGAGGCTGCCCCGAGGTCTTCTGCACCGCCTATGACGCACTCTTTTCCCAATCTGAGCTGAAGGCCGGAGAGCGTCTGCTCGTCCACGGCGGCGCCGGCGGCGTCGGGACGGCCGCGATCCAGATCGGCGCGAACGCCGGTGCGCGGGTGACCGCGACGGTCCGCAACGAGGCGTTGCGGGGCGGGGTCGCCGCACTCGGTGCAGAGGCAATCGCAGCTGAGGGCTTCGCCGACGCGGGACCCTTTGAGGTGATCCTCGAACTGATCGGCGCGCCCAATCTGCCCGACGACCTCAAAGCCCTGGGGACCGGGGGGCGGATCGTGGTGATCGGCGTCGGCGCGGGTGCGAAGGCCGAAGTCAACCTGCTCGCCTTGATGGGAAAGCGCGGCTCGATCCACGCCTCCACCTTGCGGGCGAGGCCACTGGAGGAGAAGGCCGCGCTCGCCCGCCTCGTCGAGGCCCACGTCCTCCCCGCGATCGCAAGCGGATCGATCGAGGTACCCGTCGCCGCTGAGTTCCCCCTTGCCGAGGCCGAGGCCGCCTACGACCAGTTCGCCGCCGGCGGCAAGCTGGGCAAGATCATCCTCACGATGCCCGCCGCCTAGCGCCGATCCAAGACCGGGACCCGCCCAGAAGCGCGAAACGGGCAGGGCCGCCGGGCCCGAAGCAGGTCGGCGGGGCGGGGCCGCGGGAGGCAGGGGGTCCGCGCGACCCGCGCCACCGCCAGCGCGTCGGTAGCCAGGGAGGGATGCCGACGCGTTCGCCCCCGGAGGCGGGACTGACCGGGGACGAGGCTTAAACATACGCTAAACCAATCATGCCTATTCGGCCCACCGCTGTCAACGGGTCGAGCCCGGTTTGCTATCGCAGGTCGCGCAGGACCCGATGCAGGATCCCACCGTGGCGGTAGTACTCCCGCTCATTCGGGGTGTCAAGCCTGACGCCGGCCGTGAAGCTGACCGGCTCGGCCCGATCCCGCTCAGCCGTGACCTCAACGCCCGTCGCGCTGCCCAAGTCGAAGTCGCCGACCGAGAAGAGCTCCTCGCCGGTCAAGCCCAAAGAGTCGATCGACTCACCGTCCGGGAACTGCAGCGGCAAGACGCCCATCCCGATCAGGTTGGAGCGGTGGATCCGCTCGAAGCTCTCGGCGATCACCGCCCGGACGCCGAGCAGCAGAGTGCCCTTCGCGGCCCAGTCGCGCGATGAGCCAGAGCCGTACTCGGGGCCGGCGATGACCACGAGTGGCACGCCGTCGGCCGCGTAGCGCATCGCCGCGTCGTAGATCGGCATCTCCTCGCCGGACGGCATGTGCCGGGTCCAGCCGCCCTCACGGTCGGTGAGTTGGTTGCGCAAACGGACGTTTGCGAAGGTGCCGCGGACCATCACCTCATGGTTGCCACGGCGCGAGCCGTAGGAGTTGAACTCGCGCGGCTCGACGCCCTGCTCGATCAGCCAGCCACCGGCCGGGCTCGCCTTCTTGATTGCGCCGGCGGGCGAGATGTGGTCCGTGGTAATCGACTCGCCCAGCTTCGCCAGTACCCGGGCGCCCTTGATCGGCTCCCGCTCAGCCGGCTCCACGTCCATTCCCTCGAAGAAGGAGGGCCGGCGCACGTAGGTCGAGTCCGGCCAGGTATAGCGGTCACCCTCGGGGACCTCGATCGCCTGCCAGCTCTCGTCACCGTCGAAGACGTTGGCGTAGCTGCGGGTGAACATTTCCGCGCGAACGGCTTCGCCGACCGTCTCCTTGACCTGCTGCGGGGAGGGCCAGATGTCGCGAAGGAAGACCGGCTCACCGTCGTCGTCAGCACCCAGCGGCTCTGCCTCGAAGTCAAAGTCCATCCTGCCGGTGAGCGCGTATGCGACCACCAACGGCGGTGATGCCAGATAGTTGGCCTTGACGTCCTGGTTGATCCGGCCCTCGAAGTTGCGATTGCCCGAGAGCACCGAGCAGACGACCAGGTCCTTGTCGGCGACGGCAGCCGAGATCTCCTCGGGCAGCGGTCCTGAGTTGCCGATGCAGGTTGTGCAGCCGTAGCCGACCAGGTTGAATCCGAGCCCGTCGAGAGCGACGTTGAGCCCCGCCGCTTCGAGGTAGTCGGTGACCACGGTGGAGCCGGGGGCGAGCGAGGTCTTTACCCAGGGCTTGCGATTGAGCCCGCGCGCCAGCGCGTTTCGGGCGAGGAGACCGGCGCCGACCATCACCGTCGGGTTCGAAGTGTTCGTGCAGCTCGTGATCGCAGCGATCACGACCCGACCGTGATCGAGCTCGAACTCCTCGCCCTCCATGCGAACCGTCACTGCGTCGCCGCTGCGGCGCTCGGAGGCAGTCGCCGTTGCCGGCGCGGAGCGCGGTTTGACCGCTTCGTCCGGATGCGGGTCGTCCCCGGGAGGATCGGAGGCCGGGAACGATCCGAGCTCCGCCTCGTCGCGGCTGTCGCCGTTGCCCAGCTCATCTGCGGCCTCATCGCTGAATGAGGCCAGCGTCTCAAAGAAGGCGGCCTTCGAGCCCGCCAACGCGATCCGGTCCTGAGGGCGCTTCGGGCCGGCGATCGAGGGCTCGACGTCCCCGAGGTTGAGCTCGAGCGTGTCGGAGAAGGTCGGGTCCTCGGAGTCGGGGACGTGGAAGAGGCCCTGCTCGCGCGTGTAGGCATCGACGAGCTCGATCGCCTCGGTCGGGCGGCCCGTGAACTCCAGGTAGCGGAGCGTCTCCGCGTCGGGCGGGAAGATCGCGCAGGTCGAGCCGAACTCCGGCGACATGTTGCCCAGGGTGGCGCGGTCGGCGAGCCCGAGCGAGGGCAGGCCGGGGCCATAGAACTCGACGAACTTGCCGACGACGCCCTTCAAGCGCAACATCTCGGTCACCGTCAATACGAGGTCGGTCGCGGTCGCGGCGTCGCTCAACTCACCCTCGAGCCGGAATCCGATCACCTGCGGCAGCAGCATCGAGATCGGTTGGCCAAGCATTGCCGCCTCGGCCTCGATGCCGCCAACGCCCCAGCCGAGCACGCTGAGTCCGTTGATCATCGTCGTATGGGAGTCGGTACCGACCAGCGTGTCGGGGTAGGCGCTGAGCTCGCCGTCGGAGTCTTTGCTCCAGACCACACGTCCCAGGTACTCGAGGTTGACCTGGTGGCAGATGCCGGTGGCCGGCGGGACGACGCGGAAGTTGTCGAACGCGGTCTGGCCCCAGCGGAGGAACTCGTAGCGCTCCTGATTGCGCTCGAACTCGCGCTCGGCGTTGAGCTGGAAGGCGCGCTCGTTGCCAAAGGCGTCGACCTGAACAGAGTGGTCGATGACGAGATCGACCGGGACCAGAGGGTTGATCTTCGACGCGTCGGCGCCGAGATCGTCCATCGCGTCACGCATCGCCGCGAGGTCGACTACAGCAGGGACGCCGGTGAAGTCCTGCATCAGGACCCGCGCCGGCTGGAACGGGATCTCCTGGGAGGGCTCGGCCGCCGCCTCCCAGCTCGCGATCGTCTCGACGTCGTCGGCGGTGACGCTTACGCCGTCCTCGAGCCGCAGGACGTTCTCCAGCAGCACCTTGATCGAGTACGGCAGTCGGGCTACGTCGTACTTCGCCTGCAAAGCGTCCAGCCGCGCGATCGTATAGCTGCGGCCGCCGACGTCGAGGGTGGACCGGGCTCCGAAGCTGTCTTGGCTGCTCATGCCTTCAGTATGGCTCAGCGCTTTTCGCTCTGCCGCGAGGCCAGCTTCTCGGCGATCCTCTCGCCGCGGCCACGCTGTGCCAGGGCTCCGATCCGGGGGAAGGTGTGGCCGATGTGAGCCAGGGCCCGCTGTTGCGGCGGCGCAACGACGATCTCCGCCTTGTCGCGCTCGATCGCGCGGACGACAGCCTCACCGACCTGCTGCGGGGTGCGCGTGCCCATCCCCGGCGGCGGTGGCATCTCCGCGTCGGCGAACATCCCCGCGTCGCGGATGAATCCGGGCAGCACCAGCGAGGCGCTGACACCGCTGCCGCGCAGATCCTGCCGGAACGCGAGGGCGAAACCCCGCAGGCCGAACTTCGAGGCGTTGTACATCGCCGCACGTGGCGATGGCGTCTTGCCGGCGAGCGAGGAGACGTAGACGAAGTGGCCTGAGCCCCGCTCCAGCATCCCGGGCAGCAGGGCGTGGGTCGCTCGGATCGGACTCTCGAGATTGACGTTCAGCAAGCGGGCGATGTCCTCGGAGCTGAGGTCCTCGATCCGGCCCGTGCCCGGCAGGCCGGCGTTGGCGATGAGGATATCGACCGGCCCATCGGCGCTCGCCTCCTCGACGAGCACCTCTCCCGAGCCGTCGGAGCCGAGCTCCGAGACCACTGTGCGATGGTCGCCCCCGGGGAGTTCCGCGGCGAGCTGCTCGAGCTCGGGAGCCTTACGGGAGCTGAGAATCAGCCGGCCACCGCCGGCCGCAAGTGCCATTGCGATCGCGCGGCCGAGGCCACCGGTGGCACCCGTCAGGAGAATCGTTTTTCCGCTCAGCTGCATCGGACCACTATTCCGCATCCTCGGGGGAATCGCGACCGGCGCTGATCTGCTCGGACAACCTCGGGACGCCCGCTGCCCGCTCGAGCCGCTTGCTGAGGGAATGGAAGTGGTAGGCGAAGTTGACCAGGGCGCGCTGCTGGATCGGGGCCACGTCGATCTCGCCCCGGTCGCCGGCGATCGCGTCGCGGACGGCGCGGCCGACATCTTCGGGCGCCGCCGTGCCGAAGCCCGGCGGCGAGCTCGCACCCGACTCGTGGAACATTCCCGCCTCGCGGACGAAGCCCGGGTTGATCGTGGAGACCCCGACGCCGGTGTCGTGCAGGTCGGAGCGCAGCCCGAGCGCGAAGGCGCGGAGGCCCGCCTTGGTCGCGGCATAAAGTGCCGAGCCGGCTGGGATCGCCTTGCCGGCGAGCGAGGAGATGAAGACCATCTGGCCGCTGCCCCGCTCGAGCATCGGTCCGCGTGCCGCCGCGGCCATCAGCATCGGCACCTCGAGGTTGAGCAGGATGACCCGCGTGATCGCCTTCGCTTGGTTGCGCTCGATCGCGGGACCTCCGGGGACTCCGGCGTTGGCGAGAAGAATCTCGTAGTCGCCGGCCTCGGCGATCAGATCATCCACCGCACCCTCGACAGCGAGGTCGGCGACGATCGTCCGATGCCCCGCGCCGGGGAGTCTGGCGGCAAGCGCCTCGAGCTCATCGGCCTTGCGGGAGCTGAGGATCAGCCTGGCGCCGGCATCGGCAAGCTCGGAGGCAATCGCCCGCCCGAGGCCTCCGGTAGCACCGGTCAGCAGGGCTCTGCTTCCGTTGATTTCCATACCCGCAAGCTACCGGCGCGGGAGCCACCAAGCCGGGACGTATCGCGGTTGTTGCTTTGGCGCTGACCATCGGCGCCCCCGCCTGGCCCTAGCCGCCTGCCCCCTGGCGTGAGGCCGTCCGCCACGAGCGGCCGCGGCTGGGCAAGATGGCCCGAATGAGATCGTGGTTCAGCCATCCTTCGTTCCGCGCGGGTTTGCGGACGGGGATGCCCGTGGCGGCGGCGGGCATGGCGCTGGCGATCTCCTTCGGCGTCCTCGCTCAGCCGGTGATGGGCAGCGTGGCTCCGATCGTGATGTCGGCGTTCGTTTTCGCCGGCTCCGCGCAGTTTGGATCACTCGCGGTGATCGCGGCGGGCGGCGGGCCGCTCGCCGCGATCACCGCAGGCATCCTGCTCAACTCACGTTACGTTCCGATGGGCGTCGCTCTGGGGCCGTCGCTGAGCGGCGGACCGCTGAAGCGGATGATCAAGGCGCAGGCGATGGTTGACTTCTCCTGGGCCGCGGCGATGCGAGGCGGCGGGCGCTTCGATCAGCGCTTCATGATCGGCGCCACTCTGCCCATGTACGTCAGCTGGGTGCTCGGCACCGCGATCGGGGTCCTCAGCGGCGATCTGATCGGGGACCCGGAGCGACTCGGCCTCGACGCGATCTTTCCCGCCTTCTTCCTGGCGCTGCTCCTCGGTGGCGAGGCGCCGGGATCGCGGGGGTGGATCCCGGCAGCGATCCTCGCCGGCGCGATCGCACTTGTGCTGATCCCGCTCACTCCTCCCGGCGTTCCCGTCATCGCCGCCTGTCTCGCCGCACTAGTTGGACTCCGACCGAAGGCAATGCCTCCCCCCTCCGAGCCAGAACCTGAACCCGAGGCGATTGGAGGCTGATGGCCGACGTCTGGATCACAATCGCTGCATTGATAGTCACCTCGATGATGATCCGCGCCTCGGGCCCGCTGCTGGTCGGAGGTCGTGAGATCCCGCCCCGCTTCAGCGGTGTCATCGACCTACTCGGCCCCGCCCTGCTCACGGCACTGATCGTCAACGAGACCCTCGGTGGTGACGGCTCGATCGAACTCAACGCCAGCATCGCCGGCGTCGCCGCCGCCGGCGCCGTCCTACTGCGCAAACGTTCAGCCGTCCTCGGCGCAATCGTCGTCTCCGCGGTCGTCACGGCGCTGGTCCGCGCACTGACCTGAGGCCACAGCCGGGGCACCGCCCGCCGGCTTCGCTCTGTCTCATAGGCGAAACCACCACAAACAGCGTGGGCGCTCTCACCGCCTCCTGTCGACAACAGGAGCGCCCACGGCCAACGGTCTGTCCTTGGCCTACCAGCCCCGAACCGGGCTGCATTAGACACCCATAGCGGGGAAAAGGTAGCCCGGTTCGCGAACGCGTGAGAGGCCAAAGCAATGAAGCGGCCGATCCCGCCGAGTGCCGAGCCCGAGGAAAGAGCGCCCGCGAGGACGCGCTGCGCCGCTACACCTGGGGCCAGATCGGCGCCTCATTGGGCGGCGAGCTACGCGAGATCCACGCCGGGACGCGCGCCCGTCAGTCGATCTTGTCGATCCGGTAGCGACCAGCCTCGTAGACGAGGCGGATCCGGGCCTCGCCGGGGGCGCTGCCTCCAACCGAGGTCACCCTGGCGAGCGCAAAGACCCCGCCGATTCCCTGCGTCTCGCCGACCGTGACTGATTCGGCCGGAGCGGCGCCGCGCTCAGCGTCGAGGCACCCCGCAAGATCGCCGAACAACTCTCGCAGATAGCGCTCGCCCAGGGACGCGCAGCGCTGGCCCGCAAGCGGGGAGGCGAGGCCGAGCTCGACGGTCTCCGCGAGCTCGCGGCGGTCAGCGGCCGAGAGAACTTCGGCGCAGTCGACGAGCCCGAGCCGGGTCGCGATCGCGACGAAGCGCTCGCGCTCGTCGTGCTCGGCCGCTGCCGCTACCGCGATCCGCTGCTCGGATGCGCCCCGCTCCCAGAGCTCCCCCGCCCGGGTGCTGGCCACGCCCCGCCGCTCGGCGGCGGCGGCGAGATCGGCCGCCAGCCCCGCCGTACCTGCGCCCACGGGGGGCTCGAGCGCGCGCAACTCCTCGCCCAGCGCAACCCTGGAGGGGGCCAGCTCGACGAGCAGCCGGGCCCGATCGTCAAGCGTGATCTGATCGCCGCCGATCCCCCGCCGGATCGCCTCCTGCTCGGCCTGGGCCGCGGCGCAGAGCGAATCGGCGCCCGGTCCGAACGGGATCGCAGCCTCAGGGGTGAGGGGCGCCGGCGCCGTGCCATCGCCCTCGCCGCCGCAGGACGCGAGCACGATTGACGTGAGCACGATGGCTGCGGCCGCCAGGCTGAGGGAGGGCCGCAGCCCGATCAGTCGCCGAGGTTGAATCGGATCGCCCTCAGTGTCGTTGAGTGTCGTTGGTCTCGTTTGTCTAGTTGAGGGGCGCCGGCTCAAGGCCGAGGGCCTCTTCCGGCGCCACGTAACCGAGTCCAACCGCCTCGGCGACGGCCGGGTGGGTGACCTGCCCGCCCGCCACGTTGACTCCCGGCCTGAGGCCCGGGTGGCGCTCGATCGCGCCCTCGACGCCGTGGTCGGCGAGCGCGAGTACATAGGGAAGCGTCGCGTTGGTGAGAGCGTAGGTCGACGTGATCGGCACGGCGCCCGGCATGTTCGCCACGCAGTAGTGCGTGATCCCGTCGACCTCGTAGATCGGGTCGCGGTGGGTGGTCGGCTTCGACGTCTCGAAACAGCCGCCCTGGTCGATCGCGACGTCCACGAGCACGGCGTGCTCCCTCATCAGACCGAGCTGATCGCGCTTGATCACGTGCGGTGCCTTGGCACCGTGGAGAAGCACGGCGCCGATCACGAGATCGGCGTGCGGCAGCATCTGCTCGATCGACAGCGTCGAGCTGTAGACAGTCGAGCAGCGACCGGCGAAAGCGACGTCGAGCTCGCGCAGCCGGTCGATCGACTGCTCGTAGACGAAGACGTCGGCCTGCATGCCGATCGCGATCGTCGCGGCGTTGTAGCCGACGGCGCCTCCGCCGATCACCATCACATTGGCGGCGGCAACGCCGGGCACGCCACCCAGCAGGATGCCGCGGCCGCCCAGCGGCTTCTCGAGGAAGAAGGCGCCGGCCTGCGTGGCGATCTTGCCGGCGACCTCGCTCATCGGCGCCAGCAGCGGTAGCCGCCCCTTTGCGTCCTCGACCGTCTCATAGGCGATGCAGGTGGCGCCGGAGCCACGGAGTCCCTTGGTCAGCTCGGGGTCGGGAGCGAGGTGCAGATAGGTGAACAGCACCGTCTCAGGATCCAGCATCTCGACCTCGACCGGCTGCGGCTCCTTGACACCGAGCAGGAGGTCGGCCGCGGCGAAGACGTCCTCGGCGATGGGCAGGATCGTCGCGCCCTGTGCCTCGTAGTCGGCATCGCTGATCGCGCTGCCCTCGCCCGCCCCGCTTTGGATCAGGACCTCATGGCCGTGCTCCTTCAGCTCGCGAGCGCCGACAGCCGTCAGCGCAACCCGATACTCGTCGTCCTTGATCTCCGTCGGGACCCCAACCTTCATGCCTTTGACTCCTCCATGTTCGTTGTCTCCTCAACGATCGCCGGTGCGATCGTGCCTCCAGCTCCGAGCACGGCCACCCTCATCGGACGAGCTCCCTGGCGCGCAGAGCGAGCCACAGCTCGATCCGGTCCTGGGCCTGACCGAGATCACGCCCGGTCAGTTCCTCGATCCGCCGGATCCGATACCGCAGCGTGTGGCGGTGGCAGTAGAGGTCGCGGGCCGCCCGCTCCCACTGGCCGTTGCGCTCGATGAACGCCTCGAGTGAGCGCAGCAACTCAGGCCCATACTCGCCCTCGCCATCCTCAATCGGTGAGAGCAGGCTGTCGGAATAGGTTCGCAAAGCGTCGTCGTCCTGAATTGAGAGCAGCAGGGTGAAAGCGCCGAGATCCTCATGGGAGGCGACCTCAGGAGCGCTGCCGTTGGACATGGCCGTCGCCTCCAAAGCGCAACGGGCCTCGTGGAAGGCGTGGCGCAGCGAGTCGATCGGCGCCGGGCGGCTGATTGCGGCGCGCACGCTGCGGCCGTCCTTGGCCAGGTGGGCGCGTACTCCCCGAGCGATCTCGAGCGGATCGCTCTCGCCGGGTTCGAAGACGGCGCAGAGCAGGGGGCGGCCGGCGGCATTGTTGATGGCAACCAGCGAGGGGGAGCCGGCGCCTCTCAATGCGTTGGCCAACGCATCAGGGTCACCGGATTGCGAATCGAGCTCGAGCAGCAGAACCGAGACGGGCCCGCCGATCCCGAAAGGCGCCAGCCGGCCGCGCAGCTCCTCAGGACGCAGGTTTCCACCGATCGCCTCAGCGAGCACATCGCCGGCGAGCCGGCGTTCGGTGTCGCGCACGGCGCGCTCGCGCATCATCTCCAGGGCGACGACCATCGCCGCCTGGCGGCCGAGCAGCCGCTCGA
>JAQBGG010000105.1:0-3270 GCA_032122625.1 Acidobacteriota bacterium | reverse complement strand
AGAGCGTCTTGTGGATCGTCGTCGTGACGACATCGGCGTACGGAATCGGGCTTGGATGCTCGCCGGCAGCGACGAGGCCGGCGAAGTGAGCCATGTCGACCATCAGCTTGGCGCCGACGGCATCGGCGATCTCGCGGAAGGCGGCGAAGTCGAGATGGCGGGCGTAGGCAGACCAGCCGGCGATGATCAGCTTCGGCCGCGACTCGTGCGCGAGCCGCTCGACCTCCTCCATGTCAACGAGCAACGACTCGCGGTCGACGTGGTAGGCGGTGACGTCGAAGAGCTTGCCCGAGAGGTTGAGCTTCATCCCGTGGGTCAGGTGGCCGCCGTTGTCGAGCGCCAGGCCCATGATCGCGTCGCCCGGATCGAGCAGCGCCAGGTAGACGGCGTTGTTGGCCTGCGCCCCGGCGTGCGGTTGGACGTTGGCGTGCTCTGCGCCGAAGATCGCCTTGGCGCGGTCGATGGCGAGTTGCTCGGCGACGTCAACGTGCTCGCAGCCGCCGTAGTAGCGCTTGCCGGGATAGCCCTCGGCGTACTTGTTGGTCAGCACCGAGCCCGCCGCGTCGAGGACCGCCTGCGGCACGAAGTTCTCCGAGGCGATCATCTCCAGGGTGCCCTGCTGGCGGCCCAGCTCGTGGTCGAGTACGGCGGCGATCTCAGGGTCGATCTCGGCCAGTGGGGCGGTCTGGAAGTCGTCGGGCAGCTCGGTCACGGGGTCTCCTTCGTCGATGCCTGGATCTAAAGCTCTTCGCCGCGCTCGACCGCGGCAATCTCTTCAACGCGGCGCTCGTGGCGGCCGCCTTCGAAATCGGTGGCGAGAAAGCGCTCCACGATCGGCGCGGCCTCAGCCGGCGGAATCCGCCGACCGGCGAGGGTCAAGACATTGGCGTTGTTGTGGCGGCGGCTCATCTCAGCTTCCTCTGGGTCGTGGGCATTGACGGCGCGGATGCCGTCGATCTTGTTGGCCGCGATCGAGACGCCGACGCCTGAGCCGCAGACGATCACCGCTCGCTCAGCCATACCGTCGGCGACCAGATGGGCCGCCCTCGAGGCATATACCGGATAGTCAACGGACTCCTCGGAGTCGGTGCCGACATCGACCACCTCGTGGCCGGCCTCGCGCAACAGCGGGCCGACGGCCTGCTTCAGGTCGTAGCCGGCGTGGTCGGATCCGATCGCCACCTTCATGGCGCCGACGATAGCAGCGGGACTCGGCCTCCCAGGCGATCTGAAACCGCGCATTTTCCGGCGCTCTGCGGGCCTGATGTCGAGCGCTCCGGGCCCCCATATGATTGCCACGCCCAGACACCAGCACGAGGGAGGACCGGGAGATGAGCGCGGATCACGAGCACGGTGAGCACCACCTGCATACACCGACCTCGCAGTTACCCCATGCGGAGAAGATCGCCCGCCAGGAGCGCCACGTCGAGATCCTCTCGCTCGTTCTGCTGCTCGTCCTGGCGATGCTGATCTACTCGGCCATCTTCGACCTCGATCACTGGGCCGAGTGGATCGTCTTCGGCGCGATCGTCGCCACCGCGGTCGGCGCCGGGCTCTCGATCAACACCCACGACAGTGCCTGACCGCCTGAGGGCCACCGCTCAGATTGCGTCGAGGCGACGGGCAAGCTCGGCGGGATCGAGGGCTCCCCGGCGGAGGATCGACCAGGTGCCCCCCTGCTCGAGCGCCGTGAGGTCGACGACCGTCGAGGGGGAGCCGCTGAGCTCGCCGCCGTCGATGCCGAGGTCTACGGCGTCGCGGATCGACTCGGGCACCTCGTCGAAGCGGGCCGGCGGCGGGTCGCCCGAGCGGTTGGCGCTGGTCTGGAAGATCGGACACATCGCCCCCGCCAGGGGCCCCTCGATCAGCCGCAGGCCGAGGCGCTCCGGATCCTGGCGGCAAGCCAGCCGGTAGCGGTGGTCGGGGTTGGCGACGAGGAGGGTCAGCGGCCCTGGGAGCAGCGACGCGATCGCCGCCCGGGTCCGTGAGCCGAGCGAGGCGAGGAGCTCCCGCATCGCCAGCGGACTGAAGTAGAGGACCGCCGAGGGCTTGCCGTCGTCACGACCCTTGAGCGCATGGATCCGCTCGATCGCGGCGGCCGAGAGCGGATCGCAGGCGAGGCCGTAGAGCCCGTCGGCCGGAAACAGCGCCACGCCACCGGCGGCCACGGTCCGCTCGAGCTCGGCCCTCGCCTCAGCCGCTGCCTCGGCCGAGGGGGCGCCGGAATCGCCGCCGACACGGATCGCTCTCAACGCGCCACCACGATCCGCTCCAGTCCGGCGAGATCACGCCTGACCTCGGTGTGCATGAATCCCGCCGCCTCCAGGAGAGCGGCGACCGGCTCTCCCTGCTCGATCCCGATCTCGAGGCCGACGGCGTCGGCGCGTATCGCCCCCTCCCCGCCAGGCGGCGAGACCGACGCGATCAGCGAGCGGATCGGGCCGAGGCCGTCCTCCCCTCCGACCAAGGCGGCGCGTGGTTCGAAGCGGGTGATCTCCGGCTGCAGCGTCGCCCACTCCGAGCTCCGCACGTAGGGAAGGTTGGCAAGCAGGAGATCGACCGCTCGCACCGTGGGCAACGTCCCCGACTCGAAGCTGACGCGAGCCGCGAGCCCGAGCCGGTCGGCGTTCTCGGAGGCGATCGCCAGCGCGTCAGGCGAGGTGTCGGTCGCGATCACCGACGCTGCCGGCAGCTCGTCGGCGACGGCGAGCGCAATCGCTCCAGAGCCGGTGCCGACGTCGGCGACGCTCTCAGGCCTGACCTCCAAAGCCAGCTCGACCAGCAGCTCGGTCTCCGGCCGCGGGATCAGGCAGTGGCAATCGACCTCCAGCTCGATCCGGCGAAAGCCCTTGCGCCCGAGGATGTAGGCGACCGGTTCGCGGGCAACCCGGCGGCGGACCATCACCCCGAAACGACGGCCGGCCGAAGCCGACACCTCGGCCTCCGGTCCCGCGGTGAGCGCCGCCCGATCGACCCCCAGAGCCGCCGCCAGGAGCAACTCCGCGTCATAGCGCGGACCATCGACCCCAGCCGCCGAGAGGGCGTCGGAGGCCGAGCTCAGCGCCTCGCGAACCGATCCAGCGGCGGCCACAGCCTCAAACCACCTCGGACGTCTGAGCCTCCAGCTTGGCCCGCTTCTCCTCGCCGGCGAGCGCTTCGGTGAACTCGCCGAGTGAGCCGTTGAGGACCTCCTCGAGGCTGTGTGAGGTGTGCTTGATCCGGTGGTCTGTGACCCGGCCCTGGGGGAAGTTGTAGGTGCGGATCTTCTCC
>JAQBGG010000104.1:0-5234 GCA_032122625.1 Acidobacteriota bacterium | reverse complement strand
CCCGACCGAGGCCTCCAAGCAAGGGGACCGCACCGCGCCCGAGACCACGATCACCAAGGGCGCGCCGAAGAAGACCAAGAAGCACACTGTCAAGTTCAAGTTCACCTCCTCGGAGCCCGTCTCGAGCTTCGAGTGCAAGCTCGACAAGAAGCCGTTCAAGCCCTGCAAGTCGCCGAAGAAACTCAAGCGGCTGAAGAAGGGCAAGCACAAGTTCAAGGTCCGGGCGATCGACCCCGCCGGTAACACCGACTCCTCGCCGGCAAAGGACAAGTTCAAGGTCGTGCGTTAGCCGGGCGTCGCACCTGCTCAGGTTGTGCCGCAGTCCAACCCGGCGTAGGCTCGGCCCCAACCAACTCGGGAGGAGTACCCAATGCGGAGGATCAAGCGGGCGAAGCCCTCGCCAGCCCTGCTCGTCGCAGTTGTCGCCCTGGTGGCGGCGCTGGCGGGAACGGCAATCGGCGGAGTGGCGGTCACTGCTTTGAACAAGCAGGAAAAGAAGCAGGTCAAAAAGATCTCGAAGACGCAGGCGAAGAAGCAGGCACGAAAGCTCGACAAGCTGATCGAGCTGCTGCCGGGGCCGCAGGGCGATCAGGGTCCCGCCGGGGCGCAGGGCGATCAGGGTCCGATTGGCCCGACCGAGGGAACCTCCAGCAACGGTGCCTTCTTGCCTCCAGCGGATCCGGAGGACACCGTGGAGAGCGACGACTTCGACACAGCGACTCCGGGTCGGCTGTTGGTGATCAAGCCGGTCGCGGGGTTGAGCATCACCTGCGATACCGGCAAGGCCTGGAGCGTGTGGCTCGAAGTCGACGGCGATCCGCTCCCAGGAAGCGGAATCAGCTCGATCGCCTCGGGCGAGTTCCTCTACGGCCTGACGCTCTCTGGGGTTACGACGGACCCGCTCCCCGCCGGCACGCACACCGCCGCTGTAGGAGTTAGCTGCGACAGCACCATCAGCGGGGGCGAGCTGAATACAAACGGTGGCGTCAGCGCGGTCGTGCTCGGCGGATAGGCAGTTCGACAACCCGAACACGGAGGTCGCTCTTAGGGCGTCCTCCGTCGTTTCGGGCCAAGATCGACGACGCAGTAGCTCACTCATCGGTCATTGAACCCCTACGCCGACGCCGGTTCTCGGCCCGCTTCGCGCACCTGCGCTGGCAGAAGCGATAGAGCGGGTGGCTCGCCTCGGTCCCGGCCGGGTCCGCGGTCTTGAGCTTGGTCGCACGCAGGTATCGGCGGTATCGGTCGCTCGCGCGTCCAGCTGGTCGGTGGTGGCCGGGTGCGACCATCTCAGACTTTGCCGCCGCCGGCAAACTTCAACGTGCCTGCTCAGCCAGCCAGCGGTCCCACACTCGAGAGTGGCGGGATTCGGCCATCGTTACATTTTTATATCGCTCGTCTCCCGCTTCGCCGAGGGCTCGATCTACTCGTTGGGCGGTGATAATGCGCTCCCCGTCGCCGCCGGGTCCGACGCCCGAGAGACGCTCCGACGGCGTCCCGAACCGTGCGGCCGCTACAGCCGCGTCCTCCCGGATCTTGTTGATCTCCCAGGCCTCGAGATGACCTTCGCGGGCGAGCCACTCAAGCGGCTCAATCTCGTAGTCCAGCATCTCTTGCACAGTGTGGTCGTGCGACGGCCAGTGCAAGACGCGGTGCGGTCGTCCGGCTATGAACTTCCACCAGGCCGCTGGCCGTGAGCCCGGGGTGTGAGAGCGGGCGGGCCGCTTCCACTTTTGTTCCCATTCCGCGCGGCGCCGCTCCCATGCCTTGCGCTCTTCGGCCTCATCTTCGAAGGGGTATCCGACGCCCTCGCCGGTGAAGCCCAGCAGAAGTTGCTGCTCTTGCCAGCTCTCACGAATCCAGTCGTGGTCGGGCCGCTCGCCGGTCCTGCGCCACTCCTGATAATGGGGGCCACAGTAGCCGCGACCATGGTGGGGCCGATCGCAGTCGTCTACTACGCATCGCTTTTTTGGGTTCATGGTGCTCCTATCCGGTGGCCGATCTACATCAGAAGTGCGGCATCTGGATCGAGAAGTGGAAGGCGGACGGATCAAAATGCGAATCGAGCCTGCTCGGAGGTCGTGCATTTGCGATCTCCTTGGCACCTAGCCCTCCCCCGGGGTGCGAGCGAGCCGCGTCGGCGCCTTCTCCACGCCTCGAGCGCGAGCTTGATACCCGGCCGCTTTAGGTCGCGGGCTGAGTAGCCGCGATTAGGCAACCCGGTATTTCTGTGCTAGCTATGTGTCGAGGTGTTTGGCCGGCGAACCGGGAGGGTTCTCATCTTGACCAGGGGTTGCAGGCTCGTACTGGCTGTCACCGCGTTCGTGCTCGCGATGGCGGGATTCGCCGCCAGTGCCGGTGCAGTCCTCTCGGGAACCAACGGTCGCATCCTCTTCGTCAGCGGCCGCGGGGCCCCCAGCGACGCGACCGCCAAGCTGTACCTGCGCCCGACGACCGGCAGCATCGGTGCCGGCACCGCATCGCCGATCACGACCGCGACCGGCGCCGGCCAGCACCGGCACCCGAGTTGGTCCCCGGACCGGACAAAGATCGTCTACGCGCAGGGCGACAACGCGACGGCCAACTACGACGTCTACATCCTCGACCTCACCAACCCGGCCGCGACCCCGCAGAACATCACCAACTCGAACGCGGTCACCGACGACCGCCCCGCCTGGTCGCCGGACGGCACCGAGATCGCCTTCGAGAGCGAGAACGCCGACGCCTCCGGCCAGCTCAACATCAAGCTTTACAACGTCGCCTCGGGTAACACGACGAACTTCACCTCGATCACCGCCGGCACCTACGAGCACAAGCCGGCCTGGACCCCGGACTCGCAGACGCTCTTCTACGTGGTCGGTGATCCGAACGGGACCAACATGGACATCGTCCGGCAGGCCGTGACCGGCGGCGCGCCCTCCAACGTGCTTGCCAGCCCGGCGGCGAACGAGTTCCAGCCCTCGGTCTCGCCCGACGGCACCCATCTCTGCTTCACGCACGGCACCGGGGCCGGATTCAACGCGAGCGCCCGAATCCGGGTCTCGCTGCTCAACGGCGGCGGCCAGACTGAACTGCCGGGCAACCTTGGGGTCACCGGCTACAACTGCACCTGGTCCCCGAACGGGACCAAGATCGCCTACGTACAGGGACTGTTCTCCGCCGGGGACCTGGTGATGGAGAACAGCGACCTGAGCAACGGCCTGATCCCGCTCGAGTCGACCGCCGGCCGCTTCGACGGCAATCCCGACTGGGCCCCCGACGGCAGCCCGCAGTGCGAGGACCAGACGGTGACGACGAAGTTCGATACCCCGGTGCAGATTCCGCTGCTCTGCGCCGACACCGGACCCGCCTACGAGCAGACCCCGGTCCGGGCCTTCGCCACATCAGACGCCGGGCCCACCAACGGCACCGTCAACACCGACGTCCTCGACCTGCCGGCCGACGTCACCTACAGGCCGAACCCGGGATTCGCCGGCAGCGACAGCTTCCAGGTCTCGAGCTTCGACCAGGTCGCCTTCGGCGATCGAAAGGGCACGGTGACCATCGACGTACAGCCCGACAACCGCTTCAGCTTCGGCAAGGTCAAGAAGAACGTCAAGAAGGGCACCGCCAAGCTGCCGGTCACGGTCCCCGGCCCCGGCGACCTCACCGTAGACAAGACCGGGAAGCTCAAGCGCTCGAGCAAGCGCGCCGCCGCGAGGGGCGCGGTCAAGCTCAAGATCAAGCCCCGGGGCAAGGGCAAGAAGAAGCTGAAGAAGAAGGGCAAGCTGAAGGTGAAGGCGCAGGTCACCTACACGCCCGACGGCGGCGAGGCGCGGACAAAGACGAAGAAGCTGAAGCTGAAGCTGAAGTAACTGCAGCGCCGTCGCGGGTGGATCATCTGGCTCGATGTGAGCGCCCGTCACGCTTAAGGTCTCCCCGGCGGTGGGCTGCGTTCCGGGAATCGTTCGCCAAAACGGCACTGGGATCGACCACGCCCCCTCCCCCCGACGACGAGAATCGGAGGCGGCGAATGCGCCCTCGCGCGCGTTTAGGGCTGTAGACGTGTGGCAGTTGGCTTGTATACGTATTCCGGGAACACAGCGAGGCGAACACTCCCCCCCTCTCCCCCTCAGCCACCTGGCACCAGTGGGCCGAAATCCGAGTAGCTTCCGCTTCGTGAATTGCAACCTCGTCCTCGTGCTGGTCGCCCTGTGCCTCGGCCTGGGGCTTTCGGCGTGTGACAGCGACTCAGACCAAGGCGGCTCAGGCCAAGACGCCGGCCAGCTCGACCCGACCCCCGAGAAGCTCGACGGGAGCCAATCTTCTGAGTTCGAAGAAGAGGACATCGAGAGGGCTGAGGGGGCCAGCGAGGCCGTCAAGGACTATTGCTCCGATGCGGTGTCAGAGGCTCAGGAGATCGGCTGCCTCAGTCACGCGGACGACGGCGACATTCCCTAGCTGCTCGCGTACTCGGCCCGGCGGATGCGCTGCCCCCCCGCCCTGGCCGTTGACCCGCCGCCGTGGCAGGGATAAGCTCGACCGAGCCGCAATCCAGAGGAGAATGATTCCAAAGCTGCGCCGCGTAAGGCCTGCCCTGTGGATCGCCGCCGCGCTTTGTGTGACGCTTCCGGCGTCGGCCTCGGGCGCGGTCACGATCGGCAGCAACCTCACCGCGACCGTGAATAACAACCAGCTTTGCGCTCCCGACCCGTGCACGGCCGCTCACAGGACCCTCCCGCCAGCAAGCCTGGCCTCCGGCGGTTTGCTGGCAAAGAGCGACGGCGTCGTGGTCCGCTGGCGGATCAAGGCCGGGAGCGCGGTTGGGCCGGTGGCGCTGCGGATCACCCGCCCCGGTAACTCGTCGGCCCGCACCGGTGCCGGGACGAGTCCCACGGTCACCCCGACCGCGAACCAGACCTCGACCTTCGATGTGCGGCTTCCGATCCAGTCGGGCGACGCGGTGGGGATCGACTGTTGCCAGAATGCCTCCCTGCACGCCTTCTCCAGTACGCCGAACGCGAGTTATGAGTTCTGGGCTCCGCGACTCGAAGACGGAGGACCACCCACACCGCCCTTTTTCATTTCTCCTTTCGAGGGCATCGAGTTGCTCGTCAACGCCGACATCGAGCCCGACGCCGACGCCGACGGCTTCGGTGACGAGAGCCAGGACCAGTGCCCGACCGACCCCGCCACGCAGACGGAGTGCGATCCGCCCGAGACCACGATCACCAAGGGCGCACCGAACAAGACCA
>JAQBGG010000103.1:0-49036 GCA_032122625.1 Acidobacteriota bacterium | reverse complement strand
CCCGGTTCCAGCCGATCCTCCGGAAGCCGGCGTCGCCGGCCTCGCGCAGCATCGGGAACGGCAATCGCCCGAGCTGACGCAGCTCTTGACCGCTCAGGCCTCGGAGCGCCTCGACGTCCTCCAGGACATCGACTTCGAGCGGTCCCATCGTGTTCAGCCGCAGCAGCCGCAGGCGTACGTTGCAGAGATGGATGCCGTCGATCGTCCAGTCAGCGAGCCCCTTGGTGCCGAGAGCACAACCGTCGCAGACGCCCTCGTTGAGGATCCGCCAGGCGTAGCCGGCGTTGTCGGCGTTCTCACGCATCGCGCGGAAGACCTCACGGTAGTTGTTCGGGCGCGTCTCCCCCAGCCCGAAGGGCTTCAGACTCGCCCAGTTCGAAGGTGTCGGCCGCTTCCGGGGCTTGCGCAGGGCCATCCACCGATGCTATGCCCTCATCGGCGTAGCTGTTTGATCCGCAGGCCCGCGGCCGAGTCAGCGATCAGAGCCTGCAGCCGGCGCTCCCGCGTCTCCTCGCGCTTGGCCGAGATCACCAGGTGGATCGCCGTCTTCCTGTAGCCGGCCGGTTGCGCGTAGAAGAACTCGGCCGCCGCCTCGTTCGCCCTTAGGCGTCGCTCGTACTCGACCGGCAAGACCGCCTGCTCCTTGTTCTCGAACGAGTACACGGCGCTTCGGTCCTCCCGCCGCATCGCGTAGGCCGCGCGTCCCGCGTCGGTCATCCGGCCCTCAGCCTCGAGCGCCTCGACGCGCTCGATGTTGACCCGACTCCAGATGCTGCCCGGGCGCCTAGGGGTGAAGCGGACCGTGAAGGAACGATCGTCGAGCCGGCGGCGGACCCCGTCGATCCAGCCGAAGCAGAGCGCCTCGTCGCGGGATTGCTCCCAGTCGATCGAGGCAACCCCGGTCGCCTTCTTGTAGTAGCCGACGATCAGCTCCGGCTCGGAGTCGTGGTGGGAACGAAGCCACGTGCGGAACTTCTCAGGGGTGGCGAAGAAGGTGGGCCCGGACGGCACAGGGCCATACTGACGAGGTGGACCCGCGCATGCACAAACGCGTCAGCCACGATCGTGGCGCCGACGAGGTCGCGGTCGAGGAGCCGCTGGAGATCCGGGTCGACGGGCGGCCGATCGCGGTGACGATGCGGACTCCCGGCAACGATGACGAGCTGGCTCTCGGGTTCCTGCACGGGGAGGGCCTGATCGACGGGCCCAGCCCGACCACCCTCGGAACGGAACTCGAGGCGAACACGATCGAGGTCGCCGGGCCGCTGCTGCACGACCCCGGCGAGCGCAACTTCTACGCGACCTCCTCCTGCGGCGTCTGCGGTAAGGGCGCGATCGAGGAGATCATCGTCGACTGCCCACGACTCGGACCAGGGCCGAGCGTCGAGCGAGCGCTGGTCGCGGATCTGCCCGAACGGCTCTCCCAGCCGGTCTTCGAGCTGACCGGAGGGCTACACGCGACGGGGCTGTTCAGCTCAAAGGGGGAGGCGATCTGCGCCCGAGAGGACATCGGCCGCCACAACGCGATGGACAAGGTGATCGGCAGGGCAGTGCTGGGGCGGCAGATTCCGCTTGTCGACGGGATCCTCTGCGTCAGCGGCCGACTCTCCTTCGAGCTCGTCCAGAAGGCCGCGGTCGCAGGCTGCCCGATCCTCGTCGGCGTCGGCGCCCCAAGCTCGCTGGCGATCGAGCTCGCCGGCGAGCAGGGCATGACCCTCTGCGGATTCGCTCGGCGGGGGCGGATCAACGTGTACGCCGGCTCGCAGCGGCTGAGCGACTAAGTCGCGGCGGGCCGGAAGGCCTCGAGACTCAATCGGCGAGCACTCCGGCCATCCCTCGCAGCCCGATGTCCATCGCCTGCCAGCCCTTGCCGGCGTGGAAGGGCTGGCCTGCGGAGAACCGCATCGGGACCGAGAACCCGAGCGCCTTCTTACCGAGTCTCCAGGCCTTCGATGTGCCGACCTTGTAGTCCGCCTCCGCACCCGCCCGCAAGCGAACAGGATGCTCGGGGTCGCCGGTGAGTTCCAGGGGAACCTGCGCAAAGGTCGCCTTGTCGTACATCTCCATCACGCACATGCTGATTGGGTCGAACGGCTGCTCGAACTCCGTCGCCATCACCTCAGCGGCGATGTGCTCGGCGACGGTATCGGCTTGCAGGAAGGCGAGAAACGCCTGCTTGACGGGAAAGTCACCGGCATCACCGGGTGCGTAGATCTCCTCATGGCCGACCACCTGACGCGTGCCGAGCTCAGTGTCGATGAAGCCGCGATCGTCGGACGGCAACGACCCGTAGCTGACGGCCGAGACGTACGGGGGAAAGGCGATCAGCTCGTCGTAGGATCGGGTACTGCCGTCCTCGTAGACAACCTCGTCTTCGCGCACGACGCTGACCCGCTCGCCGGTGTGACCCTCGATCCCCCGCTCGGCGAACTCGCCGCCGATCAGCTCGTGGAGGCGACTTCCAAAGGCCTGGATGTAGGAGCCCTCGAAGGTCGACCAGGTGATCGAGACGTGATCTCTCGCCTGCTCGCGGCGGAGCCAGGTCTCGAACATCAACACCATCTCGTAGAGCGGGCCCGAGCACTTGTTGTTGGGCGGAACCAGGAAGAGCACCCGGCTGCGCTGTCCGGCCTTGGCGCGCTCCCGCACCCGCTCGAAGCGCTCCCGCACGCCGAGCATCGTCTCCGTCGTCCAGATCGTGGCGGCGTTCTCCTCGAGGCCGGGCACCTCCGAAGCCGCGGTGTCGGCCCCCGTCGCGATCACGAGCTTGTCGTAAGCGAGTTTGCTGCCGTCGGCAAGACCAACGCGGCGGGCGTCCGGGTCGACCTCGAGGACCGTTTCCTGGCGGAAGCCAATCCCACGGCGGCGCAACGGCTTGCGCAGATCAACCAGCAGGGACTCGGGCTTGGCCCCAAATGGGACATAGATCGAGTTGGGGCGGAAGACGAACTCACCGTTGTCGGAGACGAGCTCGATGTCGACGCGGTCACGCAGGCGCATACGAAGCAGAAAGGCGCTCTCCAGTGCGGCGAAGCCCCCTCCGAGCACGAGGACGCGGGGTCTTGCGGTCAAGGGAACTGGACTCCTTCGGTCGGGATCGCTCGCTGTCGAGCGTTGGGTGAGTGCTTGATGCTGCCCACGCCGGCGCCCGACGTCATCCGCTATAGCTACGGATCGGCATCCGGGTAGGACCGCTCGCGAGGGGTGAGGTTCGGCTTCCGGCGCCGGAGCTCACTCGACCACACGGAGCGTCGAGGGAACGTCCATCCGTCGTAGGCGCCGGACGGTCAACAGCGGCGCGACGCCCATCGCCCCGGCGCCTGCGAGCGCAGCGAGCAGCACCGACGTCGGCGAGAGCGAGACGACGACCCCGAGTTCGGGCAGCACCTCCTTGAGACTGGCGTCGACGACCCAGTTGAGGATCCCGATGCCTATCGCCACGCCGAGCAAGGTCGCCAGCGCTCCCATGATCAGGCTCTCGACCACGGCGAGACGGAGCACGGTGCGGGTCGGGAGGCCGTAGGCGAACATCGTCGCGTACTCGCGGGCGCGCTCATCGGCGTTGATCGCCGTCGAGTTGAAGGCGATCAGCAGCACCAGGATGATCGCGATCGTGGTGACGACGCGGATCACCGCGGCGAACTCGTCGAGCCCCTCGTCGAGGGACTCGCCGAGCGACGACGCGGCCTCGATCGAAGCGGCGCCGTCGACCCCGAACAGCGCCTGCTTGGCGGCGGCCGGGTCGAGCCCGGCGGCGGGCGTCACCTCGATCCGGTTCACCCGGCCCTCGAGCCCGAACTGCGCAGCCGCCTCCTGCTGGACGAAGGCGGGGAACCGGAAGGGGTCCGGGTGCAGTCCGCTGATCCGCGCCCCGCTCACCGCCGTCTCGAACCGATCCGGCCCGACGCGGCGCGGATGGCTGAGCTCAATCTGATCGCCGACCGCCACGCCGAGGTCCTCGGCCGCGGTCTCGGCGATCAGGATCTCGTCCGGCCCCTGCGGAAGACGCCCCTCAGCGGCGCGGGGCCGCCAGACCACCTCACGCCCTTCGGGAAGCGTCTCGACGACGACGTCTATCCGTTCGTCCCCAGCGCGAAGCTCGCCCGGCACGCTGAGCCCACGATCGGCCCGGGCAACCGCCGGCGAGCTCTCGACCGCGGCCACCGGCTCAGCTCCCTCGCGGTAGAAGCGATCGAGCGAGACGGAGAGCCGGCCGCTGCCACCGCGCAACTCCTCGGCCTGATTGCGGTCGACCGTGGCCGCGAAGGAGTCGATCAACCCCGACATCGAGACCGCCACCGAGACGACGGCCCCGGTTGCGAGGACGGTCAGGAGCGTGCGTCGCGGCGCTCGCAGCACGTTGCGGGGCGGCATCTGCGCGAGGCTGTTTCCCGGCAGCGGCAGGCGCCCGAGGAGCGGCGCCAGGCCACCGCTGCGCGCCGCGCGGAAGCCGACACGGATCGCCTCGATCGGCGTCACGCGGAGGCCCCTGCGAACCGGCCAGGCCGCCGCGATCAGGGGAATCACCAGCCCGATCGCCGCGGCGCGGAGGAAGGTCCCCGGCCTGAAGCCCGCCTCGACGATCGGCAGTGGCAGCTGATCGGCCAGTAGGCCCCGCAGCCACTCGTTGACGAGCAGCCCGACGCCAACGCCGAGCACGACCCCGATCACCGCAATCTGCAGGCCGAGCATCATCGGCCGCACCGCGAGGCGCTGAGGCGACACGCCGAGCGCCATGCCGATCCCGATCTCGCGCCGCTGCGACTCGATCGTCCGGCTGATCAGGTTGAACGCCCCGAAGGCCGCTCCGGCGAGGATCAGGAATGCGAACACGTTGAAGAGCTGCTGATCGTTCTCGGCGTCGTCGTAGAGGATCCGGTGGGAATCGAGGTCCTCGAGCACGCTCAGGTTCACCCCGAGCCCCGGCAGCTCGCGACCGATCGCGCGCTCGAGCTGGGCAGCGACAGCGTCGCGGTCGGCGCCCGGCTTCAGGGTCAACACCAGGCCGTTGACCTGGCCCTCCCTGCCGGTCAGCCGCTGCGCCGTCGGCAGCAGCACGAACACGGTCCCGAAGTCCTCCGTCGCGCTGAAGGCCCCGCCCGGACCGCTGACGAAGAACGTCTCCGGCGAGCGTCCGAGGCCGGCCAGCTCGAGCGTCGCGCCCCCCGCGAGCTCGATCGTGCCCGAGGCGGCGATCCCGTTCTCCTCCGCGTAGAGGGGGTCGAGCATCGCGACTGCGCCCGCCGAACCGAAGCCGCGGCCCTCCTCGACCGCGATCGCGTCGACCGGGGGCCCGGTCACCGTGACCCCGTCGACGGCCCGATCCTCCCCGGGCTCCACCCCGATCAGCTGCCCGGGGGTGAGAACCGGCTCCGGAGCGAGGGCCGAGGCATCGATCTGGGTCGGCGCGACCAGCTGCTCGGCAACCGCATCCACCGATTCAGCGGCCGGGATCGCAAGCGCGGCGTCGCGCAGCGCACCGGCCGGCGCGTAGCCGCCCTCCTCGACTTCGACGCGGATGTCGTGGACGGAGAGCGCCGCGAAGCTGCGGTCGTTGGAGTCGACCCGCCAGCCCTCCATGCCTCCGAGGCCCGCGGCGAGGCCGGTCCCACCCGCGAGCAGCAGTCCGATCGCAAGCACCAGCGGCCAGCGCCGGCGCAGATCACGCCACGACCAGGTCAGCCAGAAACGGGCGCCGAAACCATCCATGCCTACCAGCGCAAGGTCGACACGTCGGCGGGCTCGTTCGGCCGGTCTGCGGCGATGCTCCCGCTGGAGAGCTCGATGATGCGGTCGGCGACGCGGGCGATCTCGCGGTTGTGGGTGACGACCAGCACCGCCGTGCCGGCCGAATGGGTCACCCCGTGCAGCAGATCGAGGATCTGCACACCGGTGGTGAAATCGAGCTCGCCGGTGGGCTCGTCGGCGAGCACGATCGGGTTGCCGGCGGCGAGGGCGCGAGCGATCGCCACCCGCTGCTGCTCGCCGCCAGAAAGCTCGTGCGGGAAGTGGTCGACGCGATCGCCGAGGCTGACCTGCTCGAGCGTCGTCCTGGCGGCGTCGAGGGCATCCGGGCGACCGGCCACGTCGGCCCCGAAGCGCACGTTCTCGAGCGCGTTCAGGGCCGGGAACAGGTTGAAGCTCTGAAAGATGAACCCCACGGAGTGCCGGCGGAACACGAACAGCTCCTTCCGGCTCGCGTCGGTTATGTCCTGTCCGTCGATCACGATCCGCCCGGCGGTCGGCGTGTCGAGCGCGCCGATCATGTTGAGCAGAGTCGTCTTGCCGCTGCCGGAGGGGCCGAGGATGACGATGAACTCGCCCGGCTCGACCCGCAGGTCGACGTCCTGCAGCGCGACCACCGTGCCGCCGCCGACCGAGTAGCTGCGGGTCACCCCGCGCATGTCAATCAGCGCCCGGTCCTCGGGCGCCCTCGGTTCGCGCATCTCGTCCTGCTCTTCGACGGCGCCGGGCATCAAGCCCACCGTAGGGACCGACGAATCGGGCGGGTACCGGGGAAACCCGCGGCGAGTGTGTGGGAGTCCCGCGCGGGGGCCCGAAGAGCCAGAGCTCGCTCAGCCCAGCCGGGCATCGAGCCCGTCGCGCTCGATCGACTCGACCTTGCGCAGGCGGCGCGCGTGGCGCTCCTCGCCGCTGAACTCCGCCCCGACGAACGCGGCAACGAGCTCGGCCGCGATCACCGGGCCGATCACGCGGGCGCCCAGCGCCAGGACGTTGACCGCATCGTGCTCAACACATTGGGCGGCGGTGTAGGTGTCGTGTGCCATCGCGGCCCGGATCCCCTCGACCTTCGTCGCGGCGACGGCGACGCCGGCGCCGGAGCCGCAGACGAGGATGCCGCGCTCCGCCTCTCCGGCGCGGATCGAGCGGACGACTGCGAGAGCGAAGTCGGGATAGTCGTCATCGGGGTCGAGCTCACTCGCGCCGAGGTCCAGCGGCTCGTGGCCCGCCTCGCGAACCGCGGCGAAGATCCTCTCCCGCAGCGGAAAGCCGCCATGGTCGAAGCCGCAGGCGACCCTCACGGACGCCGGCCCCGCATCTCCGTGAACACCGCGGTCTGGCCGTCGCGCGAATCCGCCATCAGCTCGTCCGCGATCACGTGGTTGACCGCGTTGATCAGGGCCAGGTGCGTGAAGGCCTGGGGGAAGTTGCCGAGCTGCCGTCCGGAGCGGGCCTCGATCTCCTCCCCGTAGAGATCGAGGTCGCCGCTCATGCCGAGCAGCCGCTCGGTCAGCTCCCGGGCGCGCTCGGGCTCGCCGATCTCTGAGAGCGCCGAGGCGAGCCAGAACGAGCAGATCGAGAACGTCCCCTCCTCCCCGTGCAGCCCGTCGTCGGTCTCCTCGACGATGTAGCGCAGCACCAGGCCCCCACTGGTCAGCCCGCCCTGGCTGACGTCGCGGGCGATCGCCAGCACGGTGCTGCGCAGGCGCTCGTCATCGGGCCGTAGGAAGCGAACCAGCGGGATCAGCAGCGTCGATGCGTCGAGCGCCTCGGTGTCGTAGTGCTGGCGAAAGACGCCGGCGTCGCTGACCCCCCTGGTGAGGATGTCCTCCCGGATCTCGGCGGCGATGCCGCCCCAGCGTTCGGCCAGCTCCTGCTCATCGCGGCCGTCGGCCAGGCGGGCACCACGGTCGAGGGCGACCCAGCACATCAGCTTCGAGGAGAGATAGTGCTGGGGCTCCCCTCGCGCCTCCCAGATCCCCTGGTCGGGCTCCTGCCAGACGCTGACCGCCCCCTCGACCTGATCGGCGACGATCTCCCAGAGTTCAGCGGGGATGTGCTCGCGAGCCTTGGTGTGGATGTAGACGGAGTCGAGCAGTGCCCCGAAGACGTCGTTCTGGCGCTGGCTGAAGGCGCCGTTTCCGATTCGCACCGGCTTCGAGCCCGCGTAGCCCTCGAGATGGTCGAGCGTCGACTCGGTCAGATCCTTGCGGCCGTCGATCCCGTACATGATCTGAAGCTCCGGGCCCTCGGCCCGACAGAGGTCGGCGATGAACAGGATGAAGTTCCGCGCCTCGGCGTCGAAGCCGAGGATGTGCATGCTCCAGAGCGTGAACGTGGCATCGCGGATCCAGGTGTAGCGGTAGTCCCAGTTGCGCTCGCCGCCGGGGGTCTCGGGCAGCGATGTGGTCAGGGCGGCCACGGTGGCGCCGGTCGGCAGGTAGGTCAGGCCCTTGAGCACCAGCGCCGAGCGCTGCAGGTGGACCCTCCAGGGATGGTCGGGGAACCGGCCGCGGGAGAGCCAGCGCCGCCAGAAGCGCTCGGTGCGCAGCAACTCCTCCAACGCCTGATCGGCGGTCTCGGGGTCCTCCAGCGGCTCATCCCAGCTCAGGGCGACGAAGCACGACTCCCCCTCCTTGAGCCAGTGTCGAGCCATCACGACCCCCTGATCGACGCCGAGGTGCATGTCGCTCATGATTCGCAGCTTCAGTCCGTCCGCCAGGCGGGTGTCGGCGTTGTGTCGATCTCCGACCAGGTTCCACTCGGCGCGCGAGCGGCCGTAGTCGTCCATCAGGTTGCAGAGCATCGAGACCTCGATCTCGCCGCCGATGCACTCGACGTAGCGGATCAGCATGTGACGGGCGTCGTTGTCGGTCGGTGTGCGGGCGTGGTGGTCGATCCGGTCCTCGCGCCAGGGTCCGATCGCGAGCGCGTCGCGGACGATCAGCCAGCCCGCATCGGTGGCCCAGTTCGTCTCGAGGACGTTGGTGCCCGGCAGGTAACGACGGCTGATCGGGACCCGGTACTCGGGCCCGATCCGGAAGCGGCCGGCATCGCGATCGAGCAACGACCCGAACACCGAGGGGGAGTCGAAGCGGGGCAGGCATAGCCATTCGATCCCGCCGTCGGGGGCGACGAGAGCGCCCGTATGGCAGTCGGAGAGGAACGCGTACTCGCCGATCTTCGGGAAGCCGTCGCTGCCGTATGTCGGCGCCAGGCTCATCCAAGCAGCGCCGTCGCCCGGGCGGCGATGTTCTCGGCCGTAAAACCGAACTTCTCGGCAAGCTCGGGGCCGGGGCCGGAAGCCCCGAAGTGGTCGATGCCGAAGGCCTCGCCCTCGTCGCCCACCCACCGGTTCCAACCGAGGGTCGAGCCCGCCTCGACCGAGAGCCGCTTCTTGACCAGCGGTGGCAGCACCCGGTCGCGGTACTCCCGATCCTGGGCCCTGAACCGGGATGTACTCGGCATCGAGACGACCCGCACCGCCACCCCCTCGGCCTCGAGCAGGTCGGCCGCCGCATCGCAGAGCGAGACCTCTGAGCCGGTCCCGATCAGGATCAGCTCCGGATCACGGTAGGCGACCGGGTTCCGGTAGATGTAGGCGCCGCGGGCGATCGCGTCGTCGGGGATCCGCGAGCGGTCCATGTTGGGCAGCTTCTGACGCGTGAGGACGAGCGCGGTGGGCGCGTCGCAGGAGCCCAACAGCCAGTGCCAGGCGAGGAAGGTCTCGTTCGCGTCCGCCGGTCTTACGACCTGGAGGTTTGGCATCGCCCTGAGGGCTGCCAGGTGCTCGACCGGCTCGTGGGTCGGGCCGTCTTCACCGACCCAGAAGGAGTCGTGGGTCCAGACGAAGATCGAGGGGATCTCCATGATCGCGGCCATCCGCACGGCTCCCCGCATGTAATCGCTGAAGACGAAGAAGGTGGCGCCGTAGGCGCGCATGCCCTCGATCGTCAGAGCGTTGATGATCGCTCCCATCGCGTGCTCGCGGACACCGAAATGAAGGTTGCGCCCGTCGAAGTGGTGGCGCAGCACATCCGGCTGATCATTGAGATGCGTGGCCGTCGAGGGCGCCAGGTCGGCGGCTCCCCCGATCAACTCGGGTACGCGCGGCGCGAGCCAGTTCAGCGCCTTGCCGGAGGAGGCCCGGGTGGCGAGCGGATCCTCATCGGGCCCGAAGGTCGGGAGCTCCGAGATCTCCGGCAGATGCGGCTCGTGCCTCCCCGAGACACGGATCAGTTCAGCCGCGGCGTCGGGATTCTCCTCGGTGTACTCCTCGAACAGTTGCGACCACTCCTCCTCGGCCGCTGTCCCGCGCTCGACGACGCCTGCAAACAGCTCCCGCACCTCTTCGGGGACCGTAAACGGCTCGGCGTAGGGCCAGCCGAGGTTCTCCTTCGTCAGCTTGATCTCTTCCTCGCCCAGTGGGGAGCCGTGGGCCGAAGCCTTGCCCTGCTTGTTCGGCGAGCCGTAGCCGATCTCGGTCGGCAGAACAATCAGCGACGCCTTGTCGGTTACACCCTGGGCTTCACGCAGCGCCAGCTCGATCTGCTCCAGGTTCGAGTCCTTGGGGAGTTGGTGCACCGACCAGCCATAGGCCTCGAAGCGCCCCGCGACCTTTTCGCGGAAGGCGAGGTGGGTGGAGCCCTCGATCGTGATCTCGTTGTCGTCGTAGATCGCGATCAGCTTGCCGAGCCCGAGGTTGCCCGCCAATGAGGCGGCCTCAGAGGAGATCCCCTCCTCCATGCAGCCGTCGCCGAGCACCACGTAGGTGTGATGGTCGATGACTCGGTGGCCCTCGCGGTTGTAGCGCTCGGCGTGAATCGCCTCGGCGAGCGCAAAGCCGACCGCGTTGGCGAAGCCTTGGCCGAGCGGGCCGGTCGTAACCTCGACCCCGTCGGTCACCCCATATTCCGGGTGACCGGGGCAGCGGCTGCCGAGCTGGCGGAACCGCTTGATGTCGTCGAGGGAGACGTCGTAGCCGCAGAGGTGGAGCAGCGAGTACTGCAGCATGCAGGCGTGCCCGTTGCTGAGCATGAAACGGTCCCGGTTGAGCCAGCCGGAGTTGGCCGGGTTGTGGCGCATGATCCGCGAGAAGAGGACGTAACCGAGCGGCGCCAGTCCCATCGGCGCGCCGGGGTGACCGGAGTTCGCCTTCTCGACGGCGTCCATCGCGAGCGTGCGGATCGTGTTGACGGCGAGCGCGTCGAGTTCACGTTCTGACAACTGCTGACTCCTTGGCTTGATGGTGACGGCGACCACTCTATGTAAGTCGCCTGCTGACCCCGAGCCCAGGCTCCGCCGGAGCCGCCCGCTGCCGCCTTCGACGGACGCCACGGCGGGCTCGATACGTATACGCTCGCCCTGATGGCGACCCCTTACCCACGATGAGTCCCCGGGCCAAGGCACGCGGCGGTATCGATCTCGGCGGGACGAAGATCCAGACCGTGGTCGTCAGCGCCCGCAGCAGGGTGCTGGGCGAGGCCCGCACCGCGACGCCGCAAAGCGGCGGCCCGAAGGCGATTGCCGCAGCGATGGCCGAGTGCCTGCGAGAGGGTGCGGCGGCGGCCGGCTACGAGACCGCGGCCCTCACCGGTGTCGGCGTCGGCTCCCCGGGCGAAGCCGACGGGAGCACCGGGACTGTCAGCGGAGCGAAGAACCTGAGTGGCTGGAACGGCACCTTTGCCCTCGCCGAGGCGCTCGAGGCCGCGCTCGGGCCAAAGGTCCAGGTTGGCAACGACGTCCAGGTCGCGACCACCGCCGAGTTCAAGCTCGGCGCCGGTCGGCCATACCGCAGTCTGCTCGGTGTCTTCTGGGGCACCGGGGTCGGCGGCGGCATCGTCCTCAACGGTCGCGATTGGCTCGGCCGCGGCGCCGCGGGCGAGATCGGCCACGTCGTCGTCAAGCGCGGCGGCGCTCGCTGCCCATGCGGCAACCGCGGCTGCATGGAGGCCTATGCGGGGCGCGCGGCGATGGAGGCGAAGGCCCGCCGGCAGGTCAAGAAGGGCCGCAAGACCGTGCTCTTCGACGTGATGGAGCACAAGGGCAAGGACCGGCTGACGAGCGCAGTCTGGGAGAAGGCGATCAAGCAGAAGGACGATCTCGCGCTCGAGCTGGTCGACCGGGCCGTGAAGGCGCTGGGTGCCGGGATCGCCTCAGCCGTGAACCTGCTCGACGTCGAGGCCGTGGTCCTCGGCGGCGGCCTCGGGGTCCGATTCGGCGAGCGCTACGGACCGGAGATCGAGAGGCGCATGGAGAAGAACCTCTTCGCTCACGACAATCCGCCGGCCTTCCACGTTGCTGAGCTCGGTGACCTCGGCGGCGCGATCGGCGCCGCGCTGCTGGCCTCCAGCTGATCGGGACTCACGGATGGCGATCCACGACATCTCGGTGCCGATCCGAGAGGGGATGCCGATCTACCACGACAACCCGGGCTTCTCGCGGATGCTCGACTCGGCCCTCGCCAAGGGCGCCGGCGCCAACGTGTCGCGGCTCGAGATGGGCGCCCACACGGGAACCCACGTTGACGGTCCCTCCCACTTCTATGACGGCGCCGGCGGCACCGAGGTGCTCGATCTGGCGGCGATGATCGGGCCCTGCGAGGTGGTCGAGCTCGCGGACCGGGGTCTGCGCCCGATCGACGCCGAGGCTCTGCGGGCAGCGGCGATCCCGGAGGGCGCCGAACGGGTGCTTCTGAAGACGACCAACTCCCGGCTTTGGGAGCGAGACGAGTTCACGCACGACTTCATCCGTCTCGACGGCTCGGGGGCGGAGTTCGTCCTCGATCGGGGGATCCGCCTGATCGGCATCGACTACCTCTCGATCGGCGACGCCGATGCCCACCACGCGCTGCTCGGGAGGCCGATCGTCGCTCTCGAGGGCCTTGACCTGCGAGAGATCGCGCCCGGCCCCTACGAGCTGCTCTGCCTTCCGCTGCGGCTGCAGGGCTCCGACGGCGCCCCGGCTCGGGTCGTGCTCCAGGACACCCCCTGAGATCGTGAGCACCGGCCGCCTCCGCCCCGCCCCAGCGCGGTGATCGACCGATCGAATCGAACCCGGGCGTGATCGGGGCACGCGAGATCGACGGCCATCGCGGGCTGACGATCGCCGGCGCCGAGCGCGAACTCGAAGCGACCTTCGTCCCCGGGGCGGGCATGATCTGCTGTTCGCTGCGACACCGCGGCGAGGAGGTGCTTGGCCAGCGCAACGGACTGCGCGGCTACATCGAGCAGCGCTCGACGATGGGGATCCCGCTGCTCTACCCATGGGCAAACCGGCTCAGCCGGGACCGCTTCGAGGTCGGCGGACAGACGGTCGACCTGGGCCGGGCCGGCGAGTTGGTCAAACGCGACGGCAACGGCCTACCGATGCACGGCCTGCTGACCGCCTTCGAGGGCTGGCGCGTCAGCCGGCACGAGAGCTCGGGCGGGGCGGCAGCCCTGGAAGCGGAACTCGTGTGGAGCGAGCACCCCGAGCTGATGGCCGGCTACCCGTTCGAGCACCGACTCGGCTACAGCGCCGCGATCTCCGCCGGCAGGTTGACGATCACGACCACGATCGATGCGGGCAACCGCGGGCCGGTACCGATCGCCTTCGGTTTCCATCCCTACCTGGCACCCTCCGGTGGGGCGCGCGAGAGCTGGCGGATCGATCTGCCGCTCGGCGATCGCCTCCCGCTCGACGATCGTGGCCTACCGACCGGCGCGCGCGACGCCGAAGTCCCGGCCGCGGGGGCCCTTGCCGAGCGCGCCTTCGACGACCTCTACCTCGCGCCGCCGAGTGGCAAACCCCTGACGCTGAGCGGAGGGGGGCGCACGGTGCGCCTCGCGCTCGACGCGGGCTTTCCCTTCACGCAGCTCTACTCACCCCGGTCAGTCCCGCTGCTCGCGATCGAGCCGATGACAGCGCCGACCGACGCCCTCACCGCTGATCCGGGTCCGGCGCTGGTCGAGCCCGGATCCCGGGCCAGCGCGAGTTTCTCGATCGAGGTTGTTACCGCCACGGGCTCGGAGCGATGAGCCCAGACCGATCAGGTGCCCTTGGCGCCGCGCGCCGGCGGATACTCAGTCCTCCTTCGATGCCTCAGCACAGATCCGCGCCGATTACCCGGGCGGTCCAGTAGTCAATACTGACGCGGACAGTTGGCTCTAGTTCTACGGTAGCCCCATGAACTCCGAGAATGTCGAGCCGATCTCGCCGGCGGTGCCCGAATCGAGCCCACTCGCGGGCTTCGGCGTCAACTCGTTCGCGAGTGACGGAATCGTCAGCGTCCCCTCGGATGCACCGCTTGACGAGGTCGCCCAGTTGATGAGCAACCATGGCGTCCACGCCGTCGTCGTCGTCGATGACTCGCGGGAGCCTCCGGTGATCAGTGATGTTGATCTGATCGCGGCAGCCGCGAGCGGCCAGTTCGACCGACTTTCCGCGGGAGACATCGCCGGGACCGAGTCGATCAGCGTTGATCGCAACGAGAGCCTCGACCGTGCCGCTCAGATCCTCGCCGAGCACAGCGTCGCTCACCTGATCGTCCGAGACGAAGGCCGCGTGCCGGTGGGCGTCCTTTCGACTCTCGATCTTGCTCGAGCGATTTCCGGACGACCGTAAGAGACTCGCGCAGTCCCGCGGCTGAGTCCGCACTACCGAGAGAGCCGGGATCAGCTCGTCCACGGGCCTGGCTCAGCCGCGTCGGGCCTCCCGGTACCAGTCGATCAGGGCGTTGGTGGAGCTGTCGTGGCTGGGCTCGCCCTGACCCTGGAGCTCGGGAATGATCCGCTCGGCCAGGACCTTGCCGAGCTCAACCCCCCACTGATCGAAGCTGTTGATCCCCCAGATCGTCCCCTGGGTGAACACGGAGTGCTCGTATAGCGCCACAAGCTTGCCCAGGGTGGCCGGGTCGAGTCGCTCGGCGCAGATCACGTTCGATGGCCGGTTGCCGTCGAACTCCTTGTGCGGAACGAGTTCCTCGGGAACGCCCTCGGCCCGGACCTCGGCCTCGGTCTTGCCGAAGGCGAGCGCCTCGGCCTGCGCGAAGACGTTCGCGACGAGCTTGTCCTGGTGGTCACCGAGCGTGTTGAGGCTGCGGCCGAAGGCGATGAAGTCGCAGGGAATCAGGTGCGTTCCCTGGTGGATCAACTGGTAGAAGCTGTGCTGGCCGTTGGTCCCGGGCTCACCCCAGAAGATCGGCCCGGTGGGGCCGACCACGCGGGTTCCGTCGAGGCGCACGTGCTTGCCATTCGACTCCATCGTCAGTTGCTGCAGGTAAGCGGGAAACCGCTCCAGGTATTGGTCGTAGGGCAACACGGCGACGGTCTCGGCCTCGTAGAACTCCGCGTACCAGAAGCTCAGCATGCCCATCAGAACCGGCAGGTTCTGCTCCAGCGGTGCCGTCCGGAAGTGCTCATCGATCGCGTGGAAGCCGGCGAGCATCTCCCCGAACGCCTCGGGTCCGATCGCGATCATCGTCGAGAGCCCGATCGCCGAACCCATCGAGTAGCGGCCACCGACCCAGTCCCAAAAGCCGAACATGTTTGCCGTGTCGATCCCGAACTCGCTGACCTGTTCGGCGTTGGTGGAAAGCGCGACGAAGTGCCTGGCGATCGCCGCCTGATCGCCGCCGACGCCGGCCAGGAGCCAGTCGCGAGCCGTGTGCGCGTTGGTCATCGTCTCCAGCGTGGTGAAGGTCTTTGATGCGACGATGAACAAGGTCTCGGCGGGGTTGAGGTCACGCGTCTCCTCGGCGAAGTCGGTGCCGTCGACGTTGGAGACGAACCGCACCGTCAGCTCGCGATCGGCGTAGTGGCGCAAGGCCCGATAGGCCATCACCGGTCCGAGGTCGGAGCCGCCGATACCGATGTTGACGATGTTGGTGATCGGCTTGCCGGTGTGGCCGATCCACTCCCTGGCCCGGACCCGCTCCGCGAAGTCGGCCATCCGCCCGAGCGCCTCATGGACACCACTGACGACGTCCCGCCCGTCGACCTCCAGCGAGGAGCCGGCCGGCATCCGCAGCGCGACATGGAGGACGGCGCGATCCTCAGTCGAGTTGATGTGCTCGCCGGCGAACATCGCGTCACGTCGCTGCTCGAGACCAGCCTCGCGAGCCAGTTCCAGCAGGCGCCCGACAATCTCATCGGTCACCCGGTGCTTCGAGAAGTCCAGCCGCAAGCCCTCGGCCTCGGCCGTCAGGCGCGCGCCGCGGTCGGAGTCGGCGGCGAACAGGTCCCTCAGGTGGAGGGTCTCGGTCTCCTCATAGAGGTCCGCGAGATGTCCGTACGCATCGAGGTCCTGATAGCCGGGCTCACCCCCCTGGCTCATTCGGCGGCGCCCAGCTTGGCGCTCTTTGACTCGATCTGGGCGAGCAAGTCCTCCCAGCTGTCGACGAACATCTGCGCTCCCTCCTGCTGTAGCTCGAGCCCGATCTGATCGAGGTCGAAACCCGCCTCGGCGAAGCTAGCGGCGAGCGCATCGACGGGTTCCGGGGCAGCGGATAGAGGCCCCGTCAGCTCGCCGTGGTCGGCGAAGGCCAGCACCGTCTCCTCGGGCATCGTGTTGATCGTGTCGGGCGCGGCCAGCGCGGTCACGTACATCGTGTCTGACAGCGCCGGATCCTTGGTCGACGTCGAGGCAAAGAGCAGTCGCTGCTTGCGCGCGCCCTCGTTCTCCAAGCGCAGCCAGCGATCGCTCTCATAGAGCCTTCGGGAAGCGACGTAGCACTGGGTTGCGGCGAGGATCCCGAGCTTGTCGCTGAGCTCTTCGGGTGTTTGGCCGGCGACCTTCACGTCCCAGCGGCTGATGAACACGGACGCAACGGACCCGATTGCCGGATCGAGACCCTGCTCGATCCGCCTCTCGACGCCCTCCATGTAGGCCCCAGCCGCAGCCTCGTACTGACGGTGGTCGAAGAGCAGCGTCACGTTCACCGGGAGGCCGGCGCCAATCGACTCGGTGATCGCCGGCAGGCCCTCGGGAGTGCCCGGAATCTTGATGAACAGGTTGCGGCGGTCAGCCTCGGCGGCGAGCTCGGCCGCCTGGGCGATCGTCCTCGGCGTGTCGTAGGCCAGCTTCGGAGAGACCTCCAGTGAGACCCAGCCGTCGACGCCGTCGGTGCTTTCGTTGACGGGCGCGAAGAGATCTGCCGCGGCTCGGAGGTCGGTGATCGCAAGCTGGAAGAAGAGATCCTCGCCGGCCAGCCCGCCATCGATCAACTCCCGGATCTGGGAGTCGTAGTCGTCGGAGCCGCCGACGGCCTTGTCAAAGATCGACGGGTTCGAGGTCAGCCCGGTCACGGCGAGGTCGTCGATGTAGTGCTGCAGGGTTCCACTGCCGACCATCTCGCGGGTGATCGAGTCGATCCAGATGCTCTGTCCGAGCTCGTGCAGCTCTTGGTTCGGGTTCATCGGTGCTCCTCGCCTCGTATCTTGCTCTGCGTTCAAGCTACTCCGGCAGCCGCCAGCGATAGGGGGCGACCAGTTCCTCAGCCTGCTTCGGGCCCCAGGAGCCCTTCGGGTAGCTAACCACCGGCCCCGGATCCTCCAGCGCCGGCGTGCTCACCTCCCACAGCCGTTCGATCCCGTCGGCGCGGGTGAACAGAGTCGCGTCGCCGATCATCGCGTCGTGGATCAAGCGTTCATATGCCTCGAGCTGGTTCTCGGCGCAGAAGCTCTCCGCATAGCGGAAGGTCATCCGCGCCGGGCCCAGCTCCATCGTCGGCCCCGGCACCTTGGCCTGGAAGTCGGCGGTGATCTCGCCCGGTTCGGCGAACTCGAAGACGAGTTGGTTCGCCCCCTGGTGCTGGACTTCCCCGGGGAACATCCGCATCGGTGGCTCGCGGAAATCGAGCGCGACCAGATGCCGGGATTCGGCCAAGCACTTGCCGGTCCGCAGGAAGAAGGGCACCCCCGCCCAGCGCCAGTTGTCGATCTCGACCTTGACCGCGACGAAGGTCTCGGTATCGGAGTCGGGCGCCACCCCGTCCTCCTGCAGATAGCCCTCGTACTGGCCGCGGACAACGGCCCCGGGCTCGATCGACTTGATCGCCTCGAAGACCTTCATCTTCTCCGCCACCAGATGCTCGGAGGTGAGGCTCGCCGGCGGCTCCATGGCGACAAAGCTGAGCAGCTGCAACAGGTGGGTCACGACCATGTCGCGGTAGGCACCGGTGCCCTCGTAGAAACCGGCCCGGGAGCCGATCGAGAGCGTTTCCGGCACATCGATCTGCACGTACTCGACGTTATTGCGGTTCCAGATCGGCTCGTAGAGCCCGTTGGCAAAGCGCAGGGCGAGCACGTTCTGGACCGCCTCCTTACCGAGGAAGTGGTCGATGCGGAATATCTGGCTCTCGTCGAAGACCCCGTGCAGCAATGTGTTCAGAGCGTGTGCCGACGCGTAGTCGTGACCGAATGGCTTCTCCATGATCACCCTGGCCTCGGGGCCGGTCAGACCGAGGCCGCCGAGCGTCTCGGTAATCGCGCCGAAGGCGGGCGGCGGCACCGCCAGGTAGTGGAGCATGCGGCAATCGCCGTCGATCGCCTGGCGCGCCGTCGCCACGGCCTCACCCAGGGCCCCAGCACCGGCGCTCACAGGGACGTAGCTGAGCCGTTGCTGGAAGTCCTCGAAATCGCCCTCTGTGACACCGGAGCGACCGAACTGCTCGATCGCCTCGCGGGCGTGGTCGCGGAACCCGTCGTCGTCGTAGTCCTGCTCGGCCGTACCGACCAGGCGCCACTGCTGGGGCAACAGCCCGGCGTTCTGCAGGTGGAAGAACCCCGGGATCAGCTTCCGCGCCGCAAGGTCGCCACCGGCTCCGAACAGGACGATCAGGTGTGGGTCGGGCAGCTCGGCCCCGGCGCCCGCCCCTGGTCCGCCGGCGGCGCTCGTCGGCAGCTCGGTACTCGCCTCGCCGGTCACGAGCCGGCGTCCCCGGATGACTCCTCAGGCTTCTCGTCATGGCCGCCGAACTGCTTGCGCATCGCCGAGAGCAGCTTGTTGGCGAACTCGTCCTCGTTGCGGGACGAGAACCGCTCGAACAGGGCGCTGCTCAGAACGGGTGAGGGAACGCCCTCGTCGATCGCGGCGTGCTGGGTCCAGCGGCCCTCGCCGGAGTCGGAGACGCGACCGCCGAACTCATCCAGATTCGGCGAGTCGAGCAGTGCCGCCGCGGTCAGGTCGAGTAACCAGGAGCCGATCACCGAGCCGCGTCGCCAAACCTCGGCGACCTCCTTGAGGTCGAGGTCGTAGCGGTAGTACTGCGGATCGCGGAGCGGAGTCGTCTCGGCGTCGATCTCGGCGCTCCCGGAGCCGGCGTCCGCGTGCTTGAGGATGTTCAGGCCCTCGGCGTAGGCGGCCATCACGCCGTACTCGATCCCGTTGTGGACCATCTTCACGAAATGGCCGGCGCCGGAGGGCCCGCAGTGCAGGTAGCCGTTCTCCGACGGCGTCGCCTCACCCAAGCGGCCCGGCGTGCGCTCGGCAGCGCCGTCGATCCCCGGGGCGATCGTCGCGAAGACCGAATCGAGCCGCTGGACAGCCTCATCGGGCCCCCCGATCATCAGGCAGTAACCGCGATCGATGCCCCAGACGCCGCCGCTGGTGCCGACGTCGACGTAGTGGATGCCCTTCGGCTGCAGCGCCGCGGCGCGGTCGACGTCATCTCGGTAATAGGAGTTGCCTCCGTCGATGATCGCGTCGCCGGCCTCCATCAGACCGGTGAGTTCGTCGACCGTGCCCGAACGAAGCCTGCCGGGACCATGATCCAGGCGTGACGGGGAGCCTCGAGCTTGGCGACGAAGTCGGCGAGCGAATCAGCGGCCGTCGCTCCCTCCCCGGCTAGCTCGCTGACGACGCCGGCATCAACGTCGTAGACAACACACTGATGGCCGTCGCGCATCAGGCGGCGAACCATGTTCGCGCCCATCCGACCCAATCCGATCATCCCGATCTGCACCTTGGCGACTCCTCTCGACCCCGAGGCGGCTCACCTGCGTCCGCCTCTCTTCTCTCCCAGCCTTTCATAGGCGCGGCCGTGCGTGTGATCGGGCTGTGAGGCGGGTCCCGATCAGGCACCCTCAGCGCTTTGGAGGCAGCGGGACGAACGCGCTGGTGCGCTCGATGTAGTCGACGTATCCGGGCCGTGAGGCGCGGACGTTCCTCTCCGTCAGAGCGACGCCGCTGACCTTGAGCAGGAAGAAGGTCATGACGATCGGCCCGATCACCGTCCACCAGGCGGAGCCGGTCTGCAGCGCGATCAGCCAGATCCCGAACCAGAGCGTCGCGTTGCCGAAATAGTTGGGATGGCGGGAGTAGCGCCAGAGGCCCTCGTCCATCACCGACTTGCCGCTCTCGTCCCGGTCGGCCAGAAAGCGGGAGAGCTGGAGGTCGGCGATCCCCTCGAAGGCGATCCCGAACAGGGTCACGGCGGCGCCGATCAAGGCCAGCGCCCCCAGCGTTGACGGCGTCGGATCTGTGGCCGCGACCTGAACCGGCGCCGAGACGACCCAGGCGATCGCACTCTGCAGGAGGAAGACGGTGAACAGGCTGCGGATCGCGAAGCTGCCCGCTCCCTGCCGATTGCGCATGGCGACGTAGCGCTTGTCCTCCCCGTCGTGGCGCCACCAGATATAGACCGAAAGGCGCAGACCCCAGACCGTCACCAACACGGCAATCAGGAGGCTCCGATCGGCGGCGCCGTCGCCGACCAGATGTGCGGTCCAGGCGATCGCGACAAAGGTCAGGCCCCAGGCGATGTCCGCCACGGACGCATCCTGGAGCGCGAGGCTGACGAGCCAGGCCGCGGCCATCACCGCGGCAGCGGCGGCAAGGCTAAGGAGCTGGACGTCGAGGTCGAGCACTCGAAGCAGGCCTGCAGGGGCGTCCCGCCGGTCTCAGCGGGCGACGGCCTCAGCCGTGTGGGGGCTCCCAACCGCGGTCGCGACCGGCTCGATCCTGATTGGGATGCCGTTGAAGAAGGCCATGCCGGCGAGTGGCTCGAGGTCCTCGGGCTCGGAGGAGGCGAGCTCATTGATGTTTGAGCCGCCGGCCGCGTTGGCCGTCTCCCAGCCGCCGGCGTGCCCCCATCCGTGCGGCGCAGCCACGGTGCCGCGCTTGACCTCGTCGGTCAGCTTCGCGATCAGCTCGACCTCGCCGTGCGGGGAGCTGATCCGGACCCCATCACCATCGGCGAGCCCCTCAGCCATCGCATCGTCGGGATGGATGCGGGCGCGGTGCACCCGATCGCCGCGCATCAGCTTCTCGGAGTTGTGCATCCAGGAGTTGTGGGAGCGCAGCTCGCGAAGCCCGATCAACCGCAGGGGGAACTCCTCGGAGACGCCACTGCCGTTCAGAGCCTGCAGGCGTTCAACCGCGGCCCCGATCTCGGGCGGGTCGAGGTGGACGAGCTTGTCGTCATGGCGCAGCTTGCCACGCAGGTTGCCGCCCTCCCAGCTCGGCGCGAGAACCATCCCGTGCGGGTTGGCGGACAGCTTGGCGGGGTTGAGACCGTTGCGATTGAGGCCGAACTTGTCACCCTCGGGGCCGAGCCTGAGCATCGTCTCGACCAACCGTCGCGGCGAGATCTTGATCCCGACACGACCCAGAAGCCGCAGGGCAAGCACCGAGGAGGGAACGACATCGACTCGCGAGGCGATCTCCTCGATGATCTCCCACTCCTGGCGGGCCTCCCCACGCGGCTCGACCACGGCTTCGGTCATCTGGATGAACGGCGTAGTGAACAGGGAGAGGAACGGCAGGGGGACGTCCTCGCGCTCGAGGAACGTCGTTGCCGGGAGGACGTAGTCCGCGTGCTTGGAAGTCTCGGTCACGTAGAGGTCGACGGCGACGCAGAGCTCGAGCTCCTCCATCGCCGCCTCCAGCTCCGGACCGTTGGGAACGCTAAGCGCCGGATTGCCGGCGGAGACGAACAGGGCCCGCATCCGTCCCTCGCCCGGGGTGGTGATCTCCTTCGCCATCAGCGAGGCCGGGAGCGCGCCCAGCACCTCGGGAAAGCTGCCAATCCGCGAGCGCAGCTTGCCGTAGGTCCCGGCGCCGATCAGCTCAGCGACGCGATCGAAGGGAATCGCCCCCTGGCCGAACAGCGAGCCGCCCTCACGATCGAGGTTGCCGGTGACGAGTGCCAGCGCATCGAGCAGGAAGCTGACGAGCGTGCCGCTGCGGCCGAGGCATGAGCCGGTACGGCCGTAGACGGCGCAGCCGTCGGCGGCGGCCAGATCGCGGGCCAGGGCCTGGACCTCGGCGGCAGCGACGCCCGTGTGGGTCTCGGTCTGCTCCGGCGGGAAGCCGCCGACCAGAGCCTCGAGCGCGCCAATCCCCCGGGCCTCGGAGGCGGCGGCGCCATCCTGCAGCGACTCGCCGAAGATCACGTGCAGGATCGAGAGCAACAGCCAGGCGTCGCTGTCGGGGTTGACCGAGAGGTGCTCGAACTGGCTCGCGGTCTCCGTCCGCCGCGGGTCGACGACGATCACCCGGCCACCCCGCCCGGTGATCGCATGCAGTTGGTCCTTGATCCTCGGCGCGCTCATTACGCTGCCGTGGGAGACCATCGGGTTGGCGCCGACCATGAAGAGGATCTCGCAGCGCTCGAGGTCGGGGATCGGCAGGACGAAGGGCGAGCCGTAAAGCAACGAAGAAGCGGCGAAGCGATTCGAAACGTCCTGGGAGGAAGCCGTGTAGTAGTGCTGGGAGCCGAGTCCGTCGAGGAAGCCCTTGGCCCAGAGCGGATGTGAGTAGCTGAAGGCGCCCGGGTTACCCATGTACCAGCCGATCGAGCCACCGCCATGGACCTGCTTGATCGCGCCGAGCCGCTCGCCGATCTCCTCCAGCGCCTGCTCCCAGGGAATCCGCTCGAAGCTACCGTCGGCGGCTCGCTTCAGCGGATGCGTGACCCGATCGGGGTCGTTCTGGATCTCGGTCATCGCGATCCCTTTCGGACAGGCGAATCCCTTCGAGAGGGGGTGCTCGGAATCGGGCCGGAGCTTGGTCACCGCGCCGTCTTCGACGGTAGCCACCATCCCGCAGAGCGGCTCGCAGATCCGGCAGTAGGTGACTCTCTCCTCGGTGGCCATCGGCCCTCCTGAATAGTCGCGATCGCTCGCGATTGTCGCGCATCGGCAGCACCGACGCCAGGGGGTGACCGGCGAGCCGGTCGGCCGGCCTTCAGCCGATCCGGTCGCCGACCTCGTACGCCTCGTCGAGGTCGAGCCCCAGCCGCCCGGCAATCCAACAGGCGACCGGCGCCGCGGTCCGCTCCGAGGAGTGCGCGGCGACTGCGGCAAGCTTGAGCAGCTTCTCGACCTCCTCGGGCGTTGGCGCGTCGCCGCCCACCGAGGTAGCGAAGGCTGCGATCCACTCTTCTGCGGTCATGCGCGCACCGTATCGCCGGCGCCGGTCGGCGCGGACCGACCGCGAACGAGGACGAGCAAGGTCAGGCCCTCCACCAGCGTAATCGCCGCGAGCGCCCAGACGACCTCGGTATTGAGGACCAGTAGGGCGCTGATGATCGCGCCAGAGATCATCGCGACGATCCCGGCGAAGCGCAGACGATCACCCCACTGGTTGTGGGCCCCTTCGGCCTCGTGCGCCGCGAAGCCCGCGATCGCCAGGGTCAGGACCGTGGTCCGCAACTCCGGCACGTTGATCCGCCGGATCGTCTCGTTCCGGACCCCCATCAGGCCCGCGAGAACGGCGATTATCACGAGGCGCCGGAACTGTTCGTCGCCGTCGAATCCGATCGCCAGCGCTGTCGCGACCGCGATCACGGCGACCTCGATCCGTACGAGGTGCAGCACGTAGTAACGCCGAGGCTGATCATGCCGCTCGACGCGACCGATCAGAGCGGCGCCGGCCAGGAATGCCGCGAGCGCCACGGCCGGTCCGTCGATCGAGAGCGTTGGCGCCCCGGCGATCGCGAGACCGAGCACGACCAGGTTGCCGGTCATGTTCGCCGCGAACACCTCGCCGAGGCCGAGGAACGTGACGGCGTCGATCATCCCCGCCGTCATTGTCAGCAGCACGAGGCCCCTGACTATCCCTGTGTCGACTCCCTGCTCTGCTCCGTCGGGTTTGGCCAAGCGTTGCTCCGGGGGGGATCCTAGATGTCCCCGGAGCGGCCCAGCCCCCAGGACTCAGGCCGGGGACTCGGCGGTGGCAACCGGGGCGCCGCCGAGGGCCCGGCGAAGGAGGACGAGAGCGACGCCCACTCCGAATCCGACCGCGAGGTTCCCGGCGAGCAGGGTGACGACGCCGACCGTCGCCGCGATCAGGCGATCGTCGAGGCGCTCGAGCCGGGCTGCGAGTAGGCCGTGCTCGAAGGCGACGAAAGCGAGCATCCCGGCGAGCGCCCCCGGTGCGAGGACCATCAGCACGGCAGGCAGGGAGGCGCCGAGCAACAGCCCGGCGCCGATGAAGATCACGCCGGCGGCGACCGTCGCACGTCCGCTCCGGGCTCCCATCGAATAGTGCGCGGTCGCACCCCCGGCACCGTGGCAGACGGGCATGCCGCCGCTGAGCCCGCCGATCACGTTGCCGGCCGCGATCGACGCTGAGATCCGGTTGGGGACGACGCGGGAGGCGCGCTCACCAAAGTACTGACGCTCAGCGTCACAGGTGGCGACCACGGCGTTGCCGAATGTGAGCGGGATCTGGGCGATGACCAACGCCGTCAGCGCGGTCGCGAAGGCGGCGCCGTCGGGCACCGCGAGGCTGACCGGCTGGGCGCCGAGGCCAACCCCATCCGGCAGGCTGCCGGCGAGGACGCCGACCAGCGCACCAGCCCCGAGCACGATCAGGCTGGCGGGCAGGGAGCGGTTGCGGGCAAGGACCAAGACGATGAAAGCGCCGAGGGCGATCGCTCCGCTGAGCAGGGGGTCGATCGCCGGCAGACCCTCCCAGTTGCCGCGCTCGGCGAGGCTGACGGCAGCCTTCAGCAGCAGCAGCGCGACCGCGGCCTGGATGCCGCGGACGAGGACCAGCGGAAAGCGCGCGCTGAGCCATCCGGCCAGTCCGCTGGCACCGAGCACGCCGATGATCAGCGCCATCAGGAGTGCTCCGGCCGCGAGCACCTCGGGGCCGAGATTGAGCGCGATCGCCGCCGCCGCGAATGCCTTCAGCGGCTGTACGGGAACGGGCACACGGAAGTAGAGCGCAGTGGCCACGTAGATGGCGCCGACACCGACGAAGACGGCCGTCGCGTTGAGGCCGTTGAGCGTGATCATCGCGATCGCGATCGGCAGAAAGAGGCCGCAATCGCCCAGCCCACCGGCCAACTCGGAGAGCCACGGAGTCCGGGCGCGGCCGGCACCGCCCTGCCGCGACGAAGTCACGACGAGGCGCGCTCGACCATCACCGAGGTGGCCTTGACGAACGCCGTCGCCTCGACTCCCTCGGCGAGCCCCAGTTCCTCGACCGAGTCTCGGGTGATCGCGGCGGTTATCCGGTGCGGGCCCGACTCGATCTCAACCAGCGCCATCACGCCGTCGATCTCGACCGAGGTGACGACGCCGCTGAAGCGGTTCCGCGGCGAGGCCGAGGCTCCGGTCTGATGCCTCTGCGGGGCGGCGCGCAGGCGTTCGACCTCCGCCACCGGGACCCGACGCCGATTCGACCCGTCACGGGAGGTCTCGAGCTTGCCGTCGCGGTCCCAGCGCCGCAACGTGTCAACGCTCACTCCAACCTGCTTCGCAGCCTCACCGAGACTCAGATCCTGCGCCATTACCTAAGCATTGCATAGGCAGCAGGCTCCCTCGCATCCCCCTGTTCCGACGAGTGTCAAGAACTCCCTGATTATCAGGGGGTTCTTGACAGTCGCCCGCTGCGATGATCGCCGCGTGGCGAGGAGTGTGACCTTCGGCCCCGGCCTCACGGCCACAGCGTGAACTCCATCGTCGTCCAGACCGGCCTGAAGCCGAGACGCCTGTAGAGATCCTTCGCGCGACCCTCGTCGTCGGCGAGGATCCAGAGATCGGCGACTTCGCCGGCGGCGCTGATCGCGGCCGGGGTCAAGGCGGTGCCGAGCCCGGCGCCACGATGCTCGGCTCCCACGTACACCTGAGTTATCTCGGCGGAGCCGCCGTCATGCTCGAGCTGGGCATAGGCGACGCATGCCTCTCCGGTCTTCGCCGCGAGCACCTGCACGCCCCGCAGCAGCGCTACCTCACGTGCCTGCTCGAGGTAGTCGGTCGGATCCTGATCCGGGTGCTCGTCGACAGCCCAGGCCAGGCGCAGATGATCGACGGCCCCATAGTCCACCTCGACGACCTCGAGCTGCGGCTGATCGGAATATCGCGGCGGAGTCTGCTCGTGGCGCATCCAGAGCAGGCGTCCTGCAACCCAGCCGCGTCCCTCGAAATCAGCTCGCAGCGGCTCGGCCACCTCGATCAGGTCGAAGTCGATGCGGCCGTGGTCCAGCCCTGCGAGTGTCGTCTCTGCGAAGTCGATCAAGGCCCCGACGTCGATGCCTGGATCGTCCTCGACTTGGACGAGGTTGAAGTCGTGATAGCTCGGGTAGCGGGAGGCGCGAACGACGGCGCCGTGTTCCCAGGCGGTCCGACTGTCACAGACGGAGGCGTGAACCGCGTCGCGCCAGGCCCGCGCCCGGGCGGCGCCGCCGGCTGAACCATCGGCCGCAGTCATCGCGCGAGGAACTGGTCGACGGCCCTGGTGAAGGTCTGGCGCTCCTGGAAGAGGAAGGCGTGGGCGCCGTCGAAGATGGTTAGCTCCGAGGCGGGAACCCGGGCTGCAATCCGCCTCAGGTTCACGGGCGGCACGACCGGATCGCGGCGGCCGGCCGCAGCCAGGGTCGGCGCGGCGATGCCGGCCAGTTGGCGGTAGTTGCGATTGCTGCGCAGCCAGGGGTCCTCGGCCCCGACCTGGGAGTCGGTGGTGGCAGCAGGAACGTCGAAGTCGTCGGGGATCTCACCGCTTCGGCTGGCCCGCTCGAGCCGACGCAGAAACCGGCGACCCTCGGCCTGGCGGTCGGGCGGGTAGAGCTCGCGCAGGATGTCCTCATCGGAGGGGTTCGGCTTGCTGTCGATCGCCTGCGCCTCCGGTGTGCCGAGCACGGACTCGGCCCCGCCGGGGTTGGTCCCGGCCAGGATCAGATGGGAGACCTTCTCCGGGTGATCGACAGCCAGGCGCTGGGCGACGAAGCCGCCCATCGACCAGCCAAGGACGTCGGCCGCGGCCAGATCGAGCTCGTCCATCAGGCCGGCGGTGGTCTCGGCCAACGAGTCGAACGAGTCCCCATTCCAAGGCCCCGAGAGCCCGACTCCGGGGTAATCGAAGAGGATCAGCCGATGGCGCTCGGCGAGCAGACCGAGCAACGCCGGATCCCACTCGGCCATCGTCGAGCCGGTGCCCGTCAGCATCAGCAAGGGCGGTCCCTCGCCACGCTCATACCAGGCGATGCTGGTCTCGCCTACGACCGCGACCTCGACCCGAGCCTCGAACTGCTCGGGCGGGCCGCTGCCACAGCCGGCCACCAGCAACGCCGGCAACAGACAGATCGCGAGGCGCACTCTCATCGCAGCAGCGTAAGGCCGCCGCAACCCGGACTCAGGCGTCGGAGCGGCGTACGAGCCCGATCTCGAAGTCGCCGTCATCCCCCTCCTCGATCAGGAGCCGGGCGTCAGCTTTGTTTCCGTCGAGGAGGTCGAGCCGTATGCCCTGCTTGTCCCAACTCCGCAGTTCGCTGCGTAGCGGCGAACCGTCCAGGGTGATCGTCGTGATCAGATCGAGGTCGGTGCCCTTGCTGCGGAGGCGGGCCGTCGTCCGCGGCAGCCAGCGGCGGAACGATGGTGAGGTCAGGCCGCGCAGCGGGTCACGCTCACCGCGCGCCAGCTCGATCCGCTCGCCACCCTGACGGTTGGTGAGCACAGTGCCGGCGAGCCCATCGCCGCCGAGCAGGAGCCCGCCGCCCCCCTTCTCGACCTCGACGCCGGGAGCGAACTGCAGGAAGCGCGCGTAGCGATGCGCCTCCTCGGCCCGCAGCCGGTCGACGATCACCAGGACCCGTCCGGGCTGATAGACGAACAGCCGCTGATGCTCGACCCCCTGATCGGCGAGCGCCGGATTGGTCCCGAGGATCGCGTAGTAGCCGTGACCCTTACCGGTCTGGCGGATCCCGCTCCCATAGGTCCCGGAGCCGTCGCGCGGGAACTCCTCCCCGTCCACGGTGAGCACCGAATGAGCCCGGGTCGCGTGGGCGAAGGCGAAGTTCTCGTCCTTGTCCTTGTGGTAGAGCCCGGTGTCGGTGATCAGACGCCGGCCGCGGTCGAAGAGGTCGAAGGTGAGCGCATCGGCGTGCTTGTGGGCGTCGGAGAAGTAGCTCGCCATGACGGCCAGGTAGGCGCCGGTCGCCTTGACCACCGCGAGGCCCGAATCGGCCAGCTCGAGGATCCCCTGGTCGCCCCGCGCTCGCTTTTCCGCGAACCTGGGCAGGCGCTTGAGGTCGGAGTCACCGAGCTGCGGAATGCGACCGTCAGGCTCACCGAGCCAGCCGACGACGTCCTGCATCCGCCGCAGCAGATCGGTCAGCTCCGGGTTCGCGTTTCCAGGAACCGCGAGGAAGCGGCTCAGCGTGCGGGCGATCAGGATCTGGTAGCCGGCCGAGTGCTCGAGCCAGAAGCCCTCGTCGGCGACGGTGCCGGCGGCGATCGTCGCGGCAAAGCGTTGCCGCCCGAGTTCGGCCCACTCCTGCGCCTGGGGCAGGGAGCCAAGCTGGCGGGCCAGGAGGGTGAGGCCGAGGTCGACGAAAAGCCCGTGGTTGGTCGGTTTATAGGTGTCAGGATTGGTGAGCGTGCCGGCGTGGCGGATCATCAAGCGCAGCAGCAACTCGGCCCCCGCCGCGTCCAGCAATCCTTCACAACTCGCAGCCCGGAGCGCGTAGGCCAGGTAGGGACCGCGGTCCCCGGTCCGCTTGTCGTCCCAGACATCGGCATCGACGGGGTCGCCGTCGGGCGGGTTGGCTCGGGCGAAGTCGAGGATCAGGTCTGTCGCCTGCCGCAGCGCCTCGACGTCACCCTCGGTCCGGTAGGCGTACAGCAGCGGGTCTATCCACTGGAACTTGAACAGGTTGTGTGCGAACGAGCGGGCCTGCTGGGGGTTCATCGTCCAATCGACGGGGGCCTCGAGTCGGACGGCGTCGCCGTTGATCGTGAACTGGCCGCGCTTCGCTCGCGCGACCTCTGCGGGGCTGAAGCGCCCGGCGCGCAGCACCTCGTAACGAGGCGGGCAGGGAGCGCCGTCGAGCGCCGCCAGCTCGGAGTCCTCGAGCACGATTGGCTCGGGTTCGTCGGCCGAGCCCCCAGTGCCCCCGGCGAGCAGCCAGACAAGGCCAGCCAGCGCCGCAGCTGCGAGAGCCCCGCCCAGGGCAAGGCGCCTAGATGACATTGGACTGAGGGTAGCGACGTACCAGGCCCGACTCGGTGAATCCAGGCTCAGGCGCCCTCGGTCGCCGCCAGCAGAGCGGCGCCCAATACGCCGGCCTCGGGCCCGCGGCGGGCGAGCCGGATCTCGGTCTCGGTGCCGACGCCCGGCAGCACGTAGGCGAACGCGGTCCGACGGGCGGGCTCGAGCAACAGCTCACCGGCGGCGCTGGCCCCGCCGCCGATCGCCACCACCTCTGGATCAAGCGCATTGATCGCGCTGGCAATCCCGATCCCGAGCCGCTCGCCAAGTATCCGGATCAGGTCGATCGCCACCTGATCGCCGGCAAAAGCGGCCTCCACGGCGTCCGGCCCGCCGACCTCCTCACCGGCCGCCGCCCGGCGCCCGAGCGCGGAGTCGGGCTCAGCCGCGGCCGCGGCTTGCGCCAGCCGGTCGAGTTCACTGCCGGATGCCAGCGATTCCAGCGACCCCGCCTGAGGAAAGTCCGCGGCGGGGGGCGCACCCGCCGTGAGATCGAGCCCGATCAGGGTATGCCCGAGCTCAGCCGCAGCGCCGGTCTTGCCCCGGTAGACCCTGCCGTTGAGGACCAGCCCACCGCCGACACCGGTGCCGACGGTGAACATCACCAGGCTGTCGACGCCGATCCGCTTGCCGTCAAAGGCCTCGGCCAAGGCCGCCACGGTCGCATCGTTGTCGATGAAGACCGGGAGTCCGAGCCGCTCCGCGAGGACGTCCCGCAGGGGTAGATCCTCGAACGGGACGTTGACGCTACTTCGCAGCCGGCCGCTGGCGAAATCGACCACGGATGGGACACCGAGTCCGACCGCCTCGGTCTGGGGAGAGCGAACCTCCTCGACCCCGGCGACGATCTCGGCGATCAACTCGTCAGCACCGCCGGTGCGCGTCGGACGGATCACCGGCCGGCCGAGCTCGCCGTCACGGAGAACGGCGACCGAAACCTTCGTTCCCCCGACATCAACTCCAACGGTCTCGCTCACGCTGGCAAGCTACAGCGAATGACTCCGTGGCTCCTCGTCGCCATCGCACTCCTGATCGCCGCCGTCCTCACCCAGGTCCTGGTCCCGAGACTTGGCGAGCGGCGCATCGAGCGCCACCTGGCTGGGAACGGCGGTGAGGCTTTCGTCGCGATCGCGGCGATGCCGGCCTTGCGGCTCCTCCGGGGAACGGGGGACAGGATCCTGGTCCGCGGTCGCCGGTTGGCGATCGGGATGTCAACGGAGGGCGGCGGTCTCACCGCGCTCGACGGGTTTGCCGAGGTCGACATTGCGCTCCGCGACTTCAGCACCGGACCTTTCGAGGTGGCCTATTTCGAGCTGACCCGCAACGGCGACGGCCCATATTTGATGCGTTCGGAGGCGGTGACGAGCGGCGTCGCTTTGGCCGGCTACAGCAGCGAGCAGATCGGTGGCCTTGCACTCCTGCTCCATGTGCTCGCCAAGCAGGCTCCACTCGGCTCCCGGGGCGTTCCGGTTTCGGTCGAGGTCGAGCTGACCAGCGCCGAGGGGATGGTCTCGATCAGCTCCGGCGGGGGGACGATCGCCGGCTATCCCGCGGGACCGATCGCCGCGATGATCGCCGCCGCCGTCGCCCGTCGCCTCGAGATCAACTACTGACCGGCGCTGGGCCGGTCGAGCCCGGGGGTCGCGGGCATCGACCCCCGGGAGCGGTCGGGGTGATCGCGCTCGTTGAAGCGCCGCAGCCCCTCTTGGATCTCGGGCGTCTCCAGAAGCCGGTTGAAGCACTCGGCCTCGATTCGCAGTCCCTCATCAAGCGGCCGGCCGAAGCCCCGCTGGGCCGCCTCCTTGTCGGTGCGGATCGCGGGCTGGGGCAAGGCAGCGATCGAGTGGGCGAGTTCTATCGCCCGCCCGCGGCAGCCGCCCGAGGGCACGACCTCGTTGACGAGGCCGATCCGCTCTGCTTCGGTCGCATCGATCACCCGGCCGGTGATGATCAGCTCCATCGCGCGGCGGTAGCCGACGATTCGCGGCAGTCGCTGCGTGCCTCCATCGGCGAGGCCGATGTTCCAGCGCCGGCAGGTCACGCCGAAGCTGGCGTGCTGATCGGCGATCGCCAGGTCGGTCCAGCAAACCCACTCCAGCCCTCCGGCGTACGCCAGCCCGTTGACCGCGGCGATCGTCGGCTTGTGGAGGTCGGTCCAGCGGCTCGGCCCGAGAATCCCGTCCGCCTCGCCGCGGGCATGGGCGGCGCGCTCGGAGGCATCGATCGGGACGACGTGATTGCCCTCGAACGAGGCCTTGAGGTCGCCGCCGGCGGAGAACGCCTTCTCCCCCGCTCCGGTCAGCACCGCAACGAGGGCTCTCTCATCGTCGCGGAAGCGAGCCCACGCTTCGACCAACTCCCGGTGGGTGTTCGGGCCGATCGCATTCATCCGCTCCGGCCGATCAATCGTGATCACCCGCACCGGGCCATCGGCGTCGTAGCGGATCTCTGAGAACTCCCTATCGCTCATCGGTGCAACTCAGTGCAGCGAGACGATCCTGCCGACCGATGGCGGCGTCTTGCCCTCGAACACGTCGCGGTATGCGGCGCTCGCCGCCTCCGGCCCGCTCGAGCGCTCGATCCCGAGCCAGTCGGGGCTCGCGGCGACGAACTCCTCAAGGGCGGCGCCCAGACGTCGCTGGTACTCCTCGCGCCCAAGCTCCGCGGAGCGCTTCTTGATCTGCTCAGGGGCGAAGAAGAGCTGCGGCTGCGGTCCCGCGCTGACCGGACCCCGCTCAGCGTCGTGATGGCTCATGCCGACAACCATCGAGTGCTCGAGGCGATCGCCGAGGTGGGCGTGGACCGCCTCCAGCACCTCACCGTTCCCCGCCATGTCGATCAGGACGGCACTCTCGGTCGGAAGCTCTGATTCCTCGCCATAGCTGAGCACGCTCGTGTAGAAACCGAGGCCCTCGACGAAGGCGCGGTTCCGCTCCGAGGTGAGGCCGATGATCTGCTCGACGCCGCGCTTGGAGGCGCGCTGGGCGTAGCCGATCGCGGTCTTGCTCGAGGCCGAGAGCACGATTGCCGTAGAGGCCCCGAAGTAGTCGGCCTCGGCGAAGAAATCGTCGGCGAGGTAGGCCGTCGCGAATAGCCCCCGGAGCAGCGCGTGGCGGTCCTCCGCCTCCTCCCCCGGCTCGTGCAGAGGGTCGGCGGCGGTCTCCACGTAGGCCCGATAGACCGGCGCATGCTCGGAGCGGTGGGGGCTGTCGTCACGGATGCCGTCGGCGGTGGGCGTTGCCTTGAAGGCGCAGTAGCGGGCCATCGGATAGCAGCCGTAGTAGCGACCGCCCGGCTCTAATCCCTCGGCCTCGGAGGCGACGACCTCGGCCCAGCCCATCGCCGGCAAGCGCCCCCAACCCTGCTCGCGCTCCGGCGCGGGGAAGAAATCCCAGTAGCCCAACATCTCCCCGATCACCCCGTAGGTGATGTTGTTGGCGGTGAGCGCGAACCGCTCGACCCGCATCTGCACCTCGCCGGGACCGGGTGGCGCCAGCGGCTCCTCAAAGATCCGCGCCCGGCCGAGATCGTCGCGCCGCACCTCGAGCGTCAGATTCATCTCAGCTTGCGCCTCGCCGCTCACGCGACCGACTCTACCGCGCGCCCGAGGTCCCGAGGAGCTTGCGACCGCCCCGCCGCGACCGCCGATGTGAGACCGTTCCCCGATGAGCAACTCAGGATCAGAACTGACAGGCGAGCCGATCACGCCAAAGGGACTCGAGGAACTCGAGGCTGAGATCGCCGAGCTCGAAGGGCCCGGGCGTCACGAGATGGCCGAGCGGATCAAGTCGGCGCGAGAACTCGGAGATCTGAAGGAAAACGCTGAGTACCACATCGCCAAAGACGATCAGGCCCACCTGGAGACACGGATCAAGCGGCTGCGGGGAAAGCTCCGCGGCGCCGTCGTTGTCGAGGCCACGGCCGGTAGCGAGACGTTCGCCTTCGGCACCTCCGCCGAGGTGCTCGAGACCGCGAGCGGCAAGCTCCACAAGTGGACCCTGGTCGGCTCGACCGAGGCTGATGTCGCCGAGGGACGGATCTCGGCCGACTCGCCCGTCGGCACCGCGCTGCGCGACAGCAGGGTCGGCGACGACGTCGTCGTCGAGACGCCTGGCGGCGAGCGCCTCTACCGCGTCCAGAAGTTGCTCGGCTGAGCCTCGGATCCACCGGCCGGGCTGCGTCAAGCTGGGCCGCCCGCGCGGCTCTCGGAAGCCGCACATTTGCTGCCGTTCGCGCCGCTAGGCTGAACGCGGATCGGGAGACCGAGCGACGCCGTTGCAGTGTCGGGCGCCCGTGCCGGCATTCACCACCAGAGAGGGACGACAGTGAAGCTCGTGATCGGAATCGTTCGGCCCGAGAAGGCGAACGACGTGCTCGAGGCGCTTTACCGCGCCCACGTGCAAGGGGTATCGATGAGCAAGGTCCAAGGTCACGGAGGTGAGCTCGACAGGGTCGAGACCTACCGCGGCACGACCGTGCGGATGGGGCTGGCCGAGAAGGTCCGGTTCGAGATCGCCGTCTCGGAGGAGTACGTCCAGGCCGCAATCGACGCGCTCTGCGAGGGCGGGCGGACCGGCGATGTCGGTGACGGCAAGATCTTCGTTCACTCGCTCGATCAGGTCATCCGGATCCGTACCGGGGAGACGGACCACGCCGCCGTGACCCCGGTGACTCCGATCGGCGCCGCACCGGGGGATCGTCGGGATGATTGACAGCGGGGACACCGCCTGGATGCTCGTCGCGACAGCGCTGGTGATCGTGATGACCCCGGCGCTGGGCCTCTTCTACGCGGGCCTCGTGCGCTCGAAGAACGTCCTCAACACGTACATGATGAGCATCGCGGCGCTCGGTGTCGCGACGATTGCCTGGGCCGTGATCGGCTATTCGTTCGCCTTCGGAGACGGCGGCGGCTTCATCGGCAACTTCGACCACGCCTTCCTCAAGGACGTGGGCTTCGAGCCACGTGACGGGACGACGATTCCGCAGCTGCTTTTCTTCGTCTTCCAAGGCAGCTTCTGCATCCTCACGGTCGCGCTCGTCTCGGGCGCTGTCGTCGAGCGGATCCGCTTCGGGCCCTACATGATCTTCGTCGCTCTGTGGGCGACCCTCGTCTACCCGGTGATGGCGCACTGGGTGTTCGGCGGCGGCTTCCTCGCCGAGGCCGGCACGCTCGACTTCGCCGGCGGCGTGCCGGTCGAGATGGCGTCCGGCTTCTCGGCCCTTGCGGCCGCCCTGGTGATCGGGGCGCGTAAGGACTACGGGAGGCAGGCGCTGCTGCCGCACAACTCGATCTTCGTCCTGCTCGGCGCGGGCCTGCTGTGGTTCGGCTGGTTCGGGTTCAACGGGGGCAGCGCCCTGTCAGCCGGTGAGTCCGGCGCACTCGCCTTCACGAATACCCTGCTGACGCCGGCCTGCGCGCTGGTCGCCTGGTTCATCCTCGACTTGATCCGTGGCGGCAAGGTGACGGCCGTCGGCGCGGCTACGGCGATCATCGTCGGTTGCGTCGGGATCACGCCCGCGGCGGGCTTCATCAGCCCCGCCTGGGCGATGGTGCTCGGCTTCCTCGCCGCCATACCGAGCTATCTGATCATCGTCTGGCGCCCGCGCACCCGGGTCGACGAGACGCTCGACGTACTCGCCGCCCACGGCATCGCGGGCCTGACCGGCATCCTCTTCATCGGCTTCTTCGCCCAGTTCGCTTGGAACGGCGTCGCCGATGGCCTCGTCTACGGCAACGCCGCCCTGCTTGCCGACCAGGCTCTGGCGGTACTGGTGGCTCCGGCTTATGCGTTCGCCGCCACCTTCCTGATCCTGCGAGGGCTGGGTGCTTTGACGCCGCTGCGCGCAAGCGAGCGCGACGAGGCGATCGGCATGGACGTCAGCCAGCACGGCGAGGAGGCCTACCTCACCGGCGAGGGCGCCCTGCTGATCAGCATCCCCGAAGCCGACGCCCAGCCGGGCAAGGCTTCTGAGGCCGCATAGGGGCCGACGGGTAACTGGAGGCCGGCGCCGGCGAAGAACGAGGCGAGCGCTTCCACTCCGCGCCGCTGGGACTCTCCACCGCCGAGGCCGCCCAGAGGGCCGCCGCCGCGTCTCACCATCGTCCGCAGCGCAGCAGTGCGGTCAGGCGCCGTCGACGGCCATGAAGCGGCCAACCGCCCCGGCGTCGGCGGAGCGGAACGAGTGATCGACGAACGGGTAGATACCGGCCTCGGGAAAGGTCAGCTCGAAGACCGCGGCGCCCCCGGCGCCGACGAGATGGGTGGAGACGTTGGAGAGGCTGAAGTCCGGGTTACCGTCCGGCTGCACGGTCTCGAAGATATTTCCGATCACGTGAAAGGCGCTGGCTCCGGTCGGGCCGGCGTCAACCATGTAGATACGCACCGGCTCGCCGACCGGCACCTCGATCGGTCGGCGGGCGTAGCGCTCAGCCCTGCCGTTGAAGGCAACGTACCTGGGGGGCTTCCGCCGCATCGCCTTCAAGGAGGGGTGCAGGCGCCCGGAGTTGACCCTGCCGTAGAACTCGCTCTGGACGAGCTTGACCTCCTGCGCAGGTGGCCGGCCCTCGGCGGGGTCGACGATGATCATCCCGTACATCCCCAGGCCGAGATGCTCGAGCACGGGCGAGGTTCCACAGTGGTACATGAACACGCCGGGAGTGCCGGCCACGAAGGAGAACTTCTTCTTCTTGCCAGGCGCGACGTCGGTGAAGGCGAGGCTTGGAGCGATCTTCGCGGCGTGGAAGTCGACCGAGTGGAAGCTTCCGTGGCCCTTCCAGCGCCTCTTTTTCGCATTGCTCAGCGTGACCTCGACCGTGTCCCCCTCGGTGACCCGGATCACCGGACCGGGTACCGTGCCATTGAAGGTCCAGGCCCGCATCTTCACGCCGGGCGCCACCTTGACCTGCGCTGGGCGCGCCTTGAGGTGAACCGGCACGACCTCGCCGCGGGCGGCGGCCGGCGGCAACAGCAGTGCCGCCGCGGAGCCGAGCAGCGCGACGCCCACCGCTCTCCGAAACGCTCCATCTGACCAGGTGCGTGTTCTCACATCCCTGCCAGCGTACGACCGCGGGCCGGACCAGACGTAGGGGTTTCATACGGATTTCGGGCCCGGAGGCGCCGGTCATACTCAAGCGGTGCTGATCGACGAGCTGCTGCCGGCCTACGACGTGTCGGACTCGGTGGCAACAACGGTCGAGGCAGATCGGCAGACGACCTGGGAGGCACTGCTGGGGGTCGACCTGATCGAGGTTGGACGTCTGAAGCCATTGATCGGAGCGCTCGGAGCGGCTCGCATGCTCCCTGAGCTGGCGGTCCACCTTCTCCACGGTGAGCGACCGCCGCAGGCGCCAGATCGAATGACGCTGCTCGACACGACGGAGGCACTGGCGGACGAGGGCGGCTGGGTGCTGCTCGCCGAGCGGCCCGGTGAAGAGATCGCGCTCGGGCTGGTCGGGCGCTTCTGGCGTCCGGTGATCGAGTACGCGACCGTGGAGCCAGAAGAGTTCGACGCCTTCGACGAACCCGGCTGGGCGAAGACCGTGTATGCCCTCTCCGCCCGAGCGCTCGGTCCGGCGAGCACGCTGCTCGAGGGCACGATGCGCACGGCAACGACCGACGAGCACGCCCGGCGCTGGTTCCGTCGCTACTGGACCTTCGGCGTCGGTTCGGGCGCCCACGTGCTCGTCCAGGGGCTGCTCGACGTCGCCTGCGACGAGGCCGAGAGCCAGTCGCGCGGCTAGCGCTGCCCCAAGCCGAATCGGCTCAGAGCGCGATCACACCCTCGAGCAGCCAGCTCAGCCAGAGCACGTCGATCAGCAGGACTCCGCCGTATGCGTAGGTGGCGCTCCGGTCCTCGGCCCGGATCGCGAGGTAGGCCCCGGCCGAGCCAACCAGCAGCCCCAACGGGGGGACCAGGATCGCGGCGACGCACCAGAACCAGATCGCCGGACGCTTGAGCAGAAACACGAGCGCCCCGGAGACTAGCCGCCTCGAGCCTCGCCGACGGACCTGCTCAGGCTCGCTCGAACACGAGTCGGTAGTGTTCGAGCAGCTCGCGCTCGAAGCAGACGCTGTTGGCGCTGACGCCCGAGGTGAACGCCAGTCGGAACTCGGAGCTGGTCAGCCAGCGCGGGATCAGGCGCAGTTTCAGCAGCGACTTGCGCAAGCTGCGCTCGCCGAAGCGGGCGCGCCACTGCTTGATCGTCTCGATGTAGTCGAGCCGGCCGCTCGTGCTCTCGACGAGTCGGAAGTGGGGAGCGGCGGAGCGGATCAGTTGCTCCCTCCCGGAGGGCAGCCAGGAGCCCGGGAACTGATGTCCCATCAGCGCCAGGTACCAGGCGTCGGAGCCACGGGGAGCGCTGATCTCGGCATGCTCGGGATCGCCCGCATTCGGGCCGAAGACCATCGTCTGCAGGTAGAAGCGGCCGGACGGGGGCAGCACCCCGGCGACCCGCTCGAAGATCCCGGAGTAGATCTCCTCCTGACGGCCGGCCCGGAACTCATCGGGCGAGCAGAAATGCTCGAACGCGCCGAGGCTCGCCACGGCGTCGAAGCCCCCGTAGCTCTCGCGACTGAGCGCGCGGGCGTCGTCGATGCGGACGTCGAGGCCGTGGCGGCGGCAGGCGGTGGCCTGAGCGGAGGAGAGCGTCACGCCGACCCCGCTGCCCCCGCGTTCACGCGCGAAGGCAAGCAGCGGACCCCATCCGCAGCCGAGATCGAGCATCCGCCGATCGGGCCCGATTCCGATCTGCTCCGCCACGTACTCGTGCTTGCGGCGCTGCGCTTGCTCGAGGGTCAGCGAGAAATCACCGTCGTATTTGGCGCCGCTGAAGTCGGCCAACTCGCCGAGGCTGAGCCGGAAGATCCGGTCGATCAGCGAGTAGGTGAACTCGAGATCGTCGCGGTCGGCCACGCGACTAACGCTACTCGCGGGCGGCCGCTCACGCTCGATCGTGGTCGAGTCCCGCCGAGCGGATTCGAAGCAGCAGCCTCTTCAGCCGGCCGGCAGAGCCTCGCTCGGATCCTCCTCGAGAATCGGCCGGCGCGTGTCCGTCCTCTGCTCGCTCCATGCGAGCAGCCACAGGGCCGACTTTGCCTCTTCGTTGACGTGCATCGCGTTGATCCGATCTTCGATCTGGCCGAAGCGCTTTCCTGCGCGGAGCATGGCCTCGACCTCAACACGATCTTGCATCGGAGTCTTCCGTCGTTTGGGTTTGCAGTCACGGTTCAGGGTGGCGATCGGCGCGCAAACTTCAAGTCAGCCGGGGGCAAAAGACCCCAGTTTGGGAGAGAAACGGCGCGCGCCTCCCTGATGCAGCGGCGGGACGAGGGACCTCCTGCCCAGCGGGCCGGCTCAGGTCAGGGCCTTCAGCCCGACGAGCGCGGCGCCGAGCGCTGCGAACGCGAGGCCGAAGAGCACGCTCTGAGTGATCGGGAAGCCTGCGAGGCGGTTGGCGGCGGCCGCATGGGCGCCGAGAATGCCCACGCCGGCCCAGATCGCGACATCGAAGGCGGTGTCGAGGTCGATCACGTCGAGGGCGGCGAGCACAAAAAACACGATCGGCGAGATCGCCGTGGCGAAGCCAACGGCGACGTTGCGCTCGACGACGTTTCGCTCCGCCGCCGAGAGCCGCCGTCGGAAGCGGATCGTCCCGCCGATGTAGTTCGCATAGACCTCCGCCAGCGCCGTGACCACGGCCGCCCCCGCCACCGAAGCGATCACCTGTGCCGCCGAGGCCGAGGTCCCCTGCTCGGCGACGATCACGGCGAGGACGATCACCGAGCCGTAGATCGCGTGAGCGGCGCGCTCACCGCGGTGCTCGTCGGAGGTCTCAGACTGGCGCCGCCGCGACATGCGCGGGATTGAATCAGTACGAGCGCGCTGGAGAGATCTACTCGCGAAGGACCGAACCGCTGGCGAGTCCCTCGAGCAGCCGCTCGAAGTCGGCGACAGTCCGGTCCCAGGACCGCTCCTCGCGAACGGCTCGCGACCCAGCGGCCAGGGAGGCCCGCTGCTCAGGGTCGGCGATCCGTTCGATGGCGGCAGCGAGGGAATCGACGTCGGGGTCGTGGGAGTCGATCCCCGACTTGGCCGTGCCGCTCGGTCTCGATTCGACGAGGAGCCCGTTGCGCCCGTCAGTGACGATCTCGTTCATCGGCGGAGCGTCATTGGTGATGATCGGCAATCCAAGCGCGGTCGCCTCGAACAGCGGCACACCGAGACCCTCCCAGCGAGAGGGTGCCAGGCAGACGTCGCTGGCGGCAAAGGCGGCGAGGTACTCGGCGGTGGGCAGTTCCTCGAGCAGCAACTCGATCCGCGGGTCGCGCGCCGCCGCCCTCTGCAGCTGCTCGGCCCGGCGCGGCAGCTGCGCGCTAACTCGGAGCCGGAGATGGTCCCCGCCGACCCGGCGGAATGCCTTCAGCACTTCGCGCATTGGCCGCCGGGGCCCGAGAAAGCTGCAGGCGAAGAAGTAACGGACGAGCCCGTCCTCGGGTCGCGGGTCGCCGGCCCCCAGCAGCTCCGGGTGGATGCCCCAGCGCAGATAGGGGCTCTCGATCCCCAGCTCTTCGTAGCGCTGCTGCTCGCAGCGAGTCAACGAATAGATCACGTCGTAGGCGCGCCGGGCGCCATCCACATCGGCGGGCGCGAACGATTCCCAGACGAAGCGTCCGACCGTGAGAATTCCGGCTGCTCGCAGGCCCGCGAGGTGATCGAACTGGTAGTTCTCGTCGCAGAAGACGAGGTCGAGCCCAAGCTCGGCCGCCCAGTCGAGGTACTCGCCGGCGGAAATCTCGTGGGCGCTCGCCTGGCTGACTCCCGACGCCTCCCAGACGGGGTCTCGGCGCTCGCTGCCGCTCTTCTGACGCGCGGCCCGCGGCCCGCGCCCGGGCCGAGCAAGGATGAAGGTCTCGTGCCCGAGTTGATCGAGCGCTGAGCGCAGGTGGCGGGAGACGACGCCCTGGCCGCTCGGAAACCACTTGCTGACGATCCCGATCCTCAAGCCGACAACCACCTCACAGCTCGTAGCCGAGCGCGGCCAGCAAGTCGCCGGCCACGTCCTCGAACTCGCGCCGCTCATCAGGGCTCATCTCGCGGCGCCAGCGACCGATGCGACCGCGATCGGGCGGCTCGAGCACGCGGGAGTGGGTCTGCATCCGCCGCTCGGCGCTGAGCTCGGCGCGCTCTCCCCGGGCGGGGAGGACCCTATCGATCTCCCGGAGCCGGTTCGCGGCACGCTCGGTGTAGGTGAGCATCGCCGCGTCCCAGGGCAACTCGAGCAGCGCACAGACTTCTTTCAGTAGGGGCTCGGGCTCGCTGACCAGACGTTCGTAGCGCACCTCGCGGTAGCTTTTCCCGAGCAGCTCGGCCTGCTCGCGGGCGCCGGCGATGCGACGTTTCCAGCGCTTCGCAATCCGCCCGAAGGGACGCTCGGGACGCTCGCCGCCGGCCCTGTCCCGGATCGAGAGAGCGACGTCACGCCCGTCGCGGATCACATGCACGAAGCGCGCCTCCGGTAGGGCCGCCTTGATAGGGAGCATCGAGCGACCGTAGGCGGGGGTCTTGTCGCCGGCGCGGGGCTTGCCGGCCCGCTGGGCGCAGAGCGAGTAGAAGGCACGCAGCGCCGGGCCCGCTTCAAGCCGGGGCCCAAGGCGCTCGAAGGCAGCCGTCAGTTCGGCCTCGCCCAGCCCGAAGTCCTCCCATTCCCGAGCGCCCCTGATCGTCGCGACGAGGTCTGCGACCCTCGCGTCACCGGTCTCGAGCAGCGCGATCAGATCGGGGACGAAGTGCGTCTCCGGACCGATCGCGAGCGCGGGGTGGGAGTCGAGCATCATCCGCAAGAGCGTCGTGCCCGAGCGGTTGACGCCGACCACGAACGGCATCGGCGCCGCCGCGCCGCCGGCCCCCTCCTCGCCGGGCGGCCGCTCAGCCACTGCTCGCCGCCTTCGAGCTGCAGCGCTCGCCGGCGCAGTCGGCGAGCGCGGCGAGCCGCTCGGCGAGCCGCGTGCGGATCGCCTCGTAAGCAGGGTCGGCGGAGAGGTTGTCGAGCTCGCCGGGATCCGCCAACACGTCGTAGAGCTCGGTCAGTCCCCGATCGGCAGCCTTGTGGTGCTCGACGTAGACGTAGCGGTGGGTCCTGATCCCGGCGTAGGTCCGGGTTTCGATCAGGAGATCGCGGTCGGGGCCGCCATCCTCGCCCGCGAGCAGCCCGTGCAAGGAGACGCCGTCCTGCTCGAGGCCGGGTGCGATCCCGGCCGCTTCGAGAATCGTCGGCGCCAGGTCGGCGTTGATCACCGGCTGCTTGACCGCAGCTCCGGCGCGGACACCGGGGCCGCGGATCAGGAGCGGGACCCGGCTCGCCTCCTCGTAGTGGCGAACCTTGCCGCCCGGGATCCGATGCTCGCCGAAGAAGAGGCCGTTGTCCGAGGTGAAGATCACATAGGTGTTGTCGAGCGTGCCGGCGTCGCGCAGTGCCGCGACGATCTCACCGACCCCATCATCGACTGCGAGCAGCGACTCCAGGGTGCAGCGATAGCGCCGGGTCAGCTGCTCGACGGCAGCGGCGCTCAGCGGGGCAAGCCGGCTGATGCTCGGTGGCTTGTCGCTGACGTCGGCCTCGTCGAAGGACGGTGGCGCCGGCAGCGGCTCGGAGTCGAAGCTCTCGGCGTAGCGGGCGGGGGGCTTTGGGGCGTTGGCGCAGTCGGCGGGCGGCTGCGGGCTCGGGTTCGGGCCGCCGTCGTGGGGCGCCGTGTAGGCAAGCGAGAGGTAGGTCGGCTGCTCGGCACCGGACTGGCTCTCGATCACCTCGACCGCGCGCCGCGTGAGCACGTCCTCCTTGAAGTCGTCGATCTCACTGCCGTAGCTGACGAGAGTCCCGTTCTCGTTCAGCCGATAGTCGTAGACCCGCTGACCGGGCGTCGTGCTCGCGTACCACTCGTCCCAGCCGTCCGGCACGAAGGCGGGATCGTCGTCGCCATAGCCGTTGAAGTACTTGCCGACGTGCACGGTGCGGTAGCCGCCCGCCTGCATCCAGGTGGCGAGGTTGTCGCTGCCGTGCTCGGTCTGGAAGCGTTCGAACCCTCCGATCGGAGCCTTGTTGCCGAGCACCAGGTGGTTGTGGGCGTACTGACCGGTCAGGAGCGTCGCCCGCGAAGGGCAGCAGAGGGCAAAGTTGACGTAGGCGGTGTCGAATGTGGTGCCGCGCTCACCGATCCGCTTCTGCACCCGTTCCATTACCCGCATCGACTCCAGCGTCTGATCGTCGGTGACGATCACGACGAAGTTGGGGCGCCCGTCGGCCGTCGCGTCCGAGGAGCCGTCGTCGCCGAGCGCGAGCGCGACGGCGAGCGCGACGGCTGCGATCAGCAGGACCGCCGTCAACCGCCGCCGGCCGACTTGGCTCATAGGCTGCGCCGCAGGCGCAGAAGCATCCGTCCCGGCAGCGTGCCGGGGCGCGGATTGAGGCGGGCCTTCCGCTTTCCTGATTGGCGTTGGAGGCGATCGAGCCGGCGGACCAGCAGTCGCTGGTTGCGGGCTATCGCCTGCATCGCGTCGTACTCGATCTCGGCCAGCTCGGCCTGCTCGGCGGCGGGCTCCGCGGACTCGGAATCCGCTACCTCGGCGGACCGTGGCGCGAACGGGTCGGGACTGTCTCGCAGCGCGTCGCGCAGGCGCTCATCGACAACGAGCCGTCCCGCCTCGATCCCGCGCTCGATCTCGGGCTCGGCCGCGACGAGCTTTGCGTAGCTGCGGTCGAGGCGGTCGTTGTTGTAGCGGCGCCGCAATCGCTTCCTGGTCTCACTCACCGGAGGGTCACCGCGGAAGACGATCGTCTCTACCCGGGCTCGGTACTGCTCGTAGGAGCGGATCGGGAAGTGCAGCACGCGGGCGGGCCAATAGGGAGCCCAGGCCAGCGAGCCGTCGTCAGCGACGCCGGCGGCGCCGGGAAAGCGGGTGACGGCCCGGCTGTCCCGAAGGATCGAAGCCGCGGCCTGCTCGGAGAGCGCGACGTCGTGGGCTCCCTGGTGCAGTTCGACGCCGGGCAGCGCTCTGTGGGCGACTTTGGGCCGCAGCCGCGAGTAGCGCTCCCGAACCGTCATCCGCTCGTAGAACGGCTCGTCTCCGGGCGGGCGAGGGACGAACTCCGGCCTCGGCGCCAGCACCACCTGATAGCGCTCGGGAACTCGCTCCAGACCCTGCTTCAGCGAGCCGGCCACGGGCATCCAGAACTCATCGGCGTCCGCGTGCAGGACCCAGTCGGCGCCGTGGCGCTCGGCGGCGAGCCGCGCCATCCTCGTCACCCAGGCGTGCGCGCGTGACCAGAAGTCCTCGTGCGGCTCATCGATCACCTCCATCAAACCGGCGTCGGCATAGCGCTGGAGGATCTCGCGGGTGCCGTCGTCGGAGTCGTTGTCGGTGACCACGAAGAAATCGACGCCGTGGCTCAGGTGGTGGCGCAGATTGACGTCGATGATGTCCGACTCATTGCGGACCTTGAGCGCCATTACGACCCGCATTGCCGACACCTCATGCCGTCCGCACTATGCCACGGCGCGGCCGGGCGCGGACTCCTCGTCGCTCACGGCTTGCGTTTGCCACGCAGCCTCGCGGCCCCGCGGCTAAGGCTAGCCCCGAGCCGGGCCCAGCGGGTGCGCCGCTGACGCCGAAGCAACTCGCCGCGCCGCTCCGCCTTGCGCCCGGCCCGAAACAACGAGTGGCGGAGCCCTTCAAACTCGCTCGCGAGCAGGGTGCGACGCTGACGCTCCGCGGTCGCTCCCTTGGCGCCGTTCTCGACCGGGTAGCGGAGCTCGGCCAAGAGCTCGCCGGCGAGTAGCTCGAAGTCGCGGCGCTCGGAGTCGGGCATCGCCCGGTGCCAGTCGCGTCGGCGTTCCAGCGGACGGCCCAGGTTGCGGTGCACACCGGCGTCGGGATAGCCGGCGATGATCGCCTCGGCCCGCCGCTCAGGGGCGAGCATCGCTTGATCGAAGGGCAGGTCGATGAACTCACAGAGCTGCCGCAGGGTGGCCTCGGGATCCGCCATAAGCTCCTCGTAGCGCAACTCGAGGTAGCGCCCGGATCCAAGCCCGAGGCCCTGCTCGCGGCCTTCGGCGACCCTCGTACCCCAGTAGATAGCTGCCTGTGCAGCGGTCTGCGGGCCCCGCTCAAAGGCCTCGGCCATCGAGAGCGCGACGTCGCGGCCATCACGAATCAAGTGTACGAAGCGCGCTTCCTCAAAGAGCTTGCTGAGGCGGCTGATGTGGGTCAGATAGCGGGGGGTCTTATCGGCGTAGGCGGGTTTGCCGGCCCGCTCCGCCCAGCTTGCGTAGAGCAGCCGGATTGCGGCCGCGAGGTCGGTCGGCTGGTTGCGCTCGAGCAGGCCGACAACGTCCTCGCGGGAGATGCCCCAGTACTGGAACCTGCGGCCCTCGAAAAGCGCATCGGCAAAGCGCGGGACCCTGGCCGAGCCATGCCAGCCGTCGGCGAAGCGGCGTCCCAGGCGGGGGATGAAGTGGGACTCGGGTGGAACGGCCAGGTCCGGGTGGCAGTCGAGCATCGTCTGCAGCAGGGTCGTCCCCGATCGGGGGCAGCCGACCACGAACGGGAAGACCGACAGTGGCGCGCTGGGATCGCGGTCCGACACGTGATCAACCTATACCGGAGCCGCGGGTGAGGGGCTGTGCGGCAGCGACAGCCGGAAGCCCCTCGCCGGGGCCGGTCGTGGATGCTTGTCGGGTGCGGATCGGGATCGTCACCAAATGGTTCAACCGGGGGCAGGCTTATGTCGCCCGCCAAATGCGCTCGGCCTTTACCGAGCTCGGGCACCAGAGCTACGTGCTGGCCCGGCCGAGCCGCGACCGCGGACCCCAGCCCGCCTTCATCGATCGCTCCGAAGACTGGCAGCAGTCCGGGGTCACAGAGGCGTCCAGCTGGACGGTGCCGGCCGAGGAGTACCTGCGCTGGGCCGCTGAGAACCGGCTTGACGTCGTGATCTTTGACAACTGCTTTCAGTTCCCCGAGATCGCGGCCCTGCGTGAGTCGGGCGTCCGCACCGTGGGTCGCTTCATCTGGGAGTTCTTCGCGGCCGAGCACGTCGATCCGGCCCGCGCGGCGCTCGACACCGTCTACTCGCTGACACGCTGCGAGCAGCGCCGTTACGCCGAGTTCAACATCGAGAGCCCACTGGTCCGCTGGGGCATCCATCCCGAGCTGCTCGAGATCGAGGCAGACCGCGACCCTGAACTCGTCAGGCTCTACTTCCCGGGCGGGCTGATGGGCCCGCGCAAGCCTCGCCGCGAGGTGCTCGAGGCGTTTCTGCGGACAACCGGTCCCGAGCTGCGGCTGCTGATCAAGGCGCAGGTCGAGCGCCATCCGCGGTTCCTCGAGAAGGCTTCGGCTAGCGATCCTCGGGTCGAGGTCGTGGTCGGCGATCTCTCGACCGATGAGCACCGCCGGCTCTTTGCCGGCTGCGACGTCTGCCTCGCGCCGAGCCGCTGGGAGGGGCTCGGGGTCTTCCTCTACGAGGCGATCGCCTGCGGGATGCCGATCATCACCAACGACGATCCGCCGATGAACGAGGTTGTCGAGGATCGCCACAACGGGCTGCTCGTCAGCTCCCAAGCTGACGGTCAGGCGCCCTCGGGAATCATCGCCTACCGGCCTGACGTCGATTCGCTTACGGCGGCGATCGAGCGGATTCGCGACCCCGGGCTGATGAGAGAGCTGCGCGAGGGCACCGCCGAGATGCGTAGCCGGCTGAGCTGGGATCAGACCGTCGAGAGCCTCGCTGAGCTGATCGGCGAGCCGCGGGCCTAGCCCGCGATCCGGGCCCCCACGCTACTCGGGAAGGATCGCGAAGACCTTGCCTGTGGCCAGCGAGGCGAAGTAGATCCGCCCCTCGGAGTCCTCTCCGAAGCTGTTGACCTCGGCCTTGCTGATCCCGAGGGGGCGGTCGTCGCGGCCGCCGTAGGTACGCGGGATCAGACTGCGCAGCTGACCCTTGCAGTAGTCCGCGTACAGATACCTCCCGAACAGCGACTCGATGCGGCTGTCGCGGACGACGTAGCCACCGACGATCGCGCAGTTGCCGCCGGCGTGGCGGTACTCGTAAATCGGTTTGATGTGGCGGTCCGGCGGCGGGCTCGAGTCCGGTGAGCGAAAGCGCTTGGATCCCTCGAACGCGTCCCAGCCGAAGTTCCCGCCGCGGGCGTCCTTTGGACTGAGGTAGTCGATCTCCTCGCGGCTGGCCTGCCCGACATCCGCGATCACCAGATTGCCCGTGGCGCGGTCGAAGGAGAACCGCCACGGGTTCCGCAACCCGAGCGAGAAGATCTCGGCAAGGCCGCGTCGCTTGACGAACGGGTTCCCCGCCGGAACGCGGTAGCCGCGCCCTGTCGCCTGCCGCGGATCAATCCGCAGGATCTTTCCGAGCAGGCTGCGCTTGTCCTGGGCGTTCTCGTCAGGATCGCCGGAGCCGCCCCCATCGCCGGTGCTGATGTAGAGCAATCGGTCCGGCCCGAACTGCAGCTGCCCACCGTTGTGGGTCGCGTTCGCTTTGTGCTTGATCTCGATCACCGTTCGCGCACTACTCTCGATCGCATCGTGCGGATCGTCGCCGGAGCGCCTGTACTCCTGGACCTTGCTGTTGCCCCTGCGGTCGGTGAAGAAGACGTAGAAGCGGCCGTTGCCGGCGTAGTTCGGTGCGAACGCCGCTGAGAGCATGCCTCCCGGTCTGGTGCTGACCTTGGTGCGGATGTCGAGGAAACTGCCCGGCACCCTCTGGCCGGCCTCGATCATCCGGATGACGCCTTTGCGCTCGATCACAAAGACGAGTCCGTCGGCGCCCTCGGGCCCGACCACGTACATCGGATCGGCGAAGCGCCCCACCGATTCGGCCTGAAAGCCACCGCGCCCGTCTCCCGCGACCGCCGACCGCAGCTGAGGCTCAGCGGCGCCGGGCGCCGCCCAGATCGAAACTCCGAGCGCCGCCAAGAGACCAGCGGCCGCCGCGGCCAGGATCGTCGAGCGCGGACGCACAGTGGTGGGCCGCCGGGACACCGCGCGATCGTAGCGGCGACGGGGCGGGGTCGCTATTCACAGTAAGGCACGCCCGGCGCCTGCTTGTCGCGGCCGGGAATACCTGAGCAGCGAGAGAGCCGCCGCATCCTTCGCAGCAGCCGGGCCTGGCCCGCCTTGCCGCGGTAGCTGTTGTGCAGCTGATCGGGGTCACGGGTGAGGTCGTAGTACTCGTGCTCGCGCTGCCGCCGGCAGCGACCCCCCGCGGCCTCGCGGACGGGAACCCGCGTGTGCTCGACCAGGACCCGGCCGCCGACGCGGACGCCCCGGTAGCTGCAGGGCGAAACGGCTGAGTAGTTGCGATCGGTAGCCGACCCGTACTCGATCGCGAGCGCGCGATCGACAAAGCCGCGGTCGCTACGCTCCCCCGCCAAGGGCGCCACCAGGGAGCGGCCATCGAGCCGCCGACAGCGGTCGCCCCGGCATGGTCGGGCGCCGGCTAGGTCGAGAATTGTTGGCGCGATGTCGAGGTTTGCGACCGGCAGGTCGAGCCGACGCGGCCGCGGCTCCTCTCCGAGTCCAGCAGGCAGGCTCGCCAGCAGCGGCACCCGGATCAGCTCCTCGTAGGGCAATTGCTTGCCCTGGCGGGCACGGTGCTCACCGTAGGCGTAGCCGTTGTCGGAGATGAAGATGAAAGCGGTCCGCTCGAGCTCGCCCTGCGCGGCCAGCTCCTTGGCGATCGCAGCGAAGCCGCGATCGACGGCGAGGGTGGCGGCCAGCGCGCAGCGCCAACTGCGCCGGATCCTCCGCTCGCCCGCTGCAGTGATCGGCGGCAACCGCTGCAGAAAGCGGGGTTTGTCAGAGAGGTCGCGCTCGTTGAAGGCCGCCGATCGGGGCAGCTCGGCGTCGGCGAATCTGCCGAGGTCGGTGGGGGCGGGAACGGCGCGCTCGCCGCGGCAGCGCTGGCTGCGGCTACGGCCATTGTCATAGTGCGGCGCGAAGGCGTCGAACTGCAGGTAGAGGGGTGCGTCGAGCGCCGCGTAGCGGCGGACGACCCGGCGGGCGATCTTGTTGAGAACGAGCGAGAGGTGATCGTCGGCCGCGTGGCCGTAGCGCTCCGGTCCCTTCAGCCAGCCGGCATGGGCAAGTCGATAGTCGTAGTAGCGGGCCCCGCGCTGGGTGTGCCATTCGGTCCATCCCGGGGCGACATGGTTGCCGACGACGGACCGCCACTTGTGCAGGTACTTGCCGACGTGGAGCGTGTTGTAGCCGGCCCGCTGCAGCCAGACGGGCAGCACGTTGCGCTTTTGCGCGAGCGCTGGGTATCCGAGCTTGTTAGAGAGCACCCGGTGGTTGTGCGCGTACTGGCCGGTGATCATCGTCGCGCGCGACGGGCAACAAACCGGAGTGGTGACGATCGCATCTGTGAAGCGGGTACCGGCCTCGGAGAAGAAGCGCGCCGTTCGCGGCATCGTCTTCGCGGAGAACGCCGCCTGCGTCTGGTCGTCGGTGACGATCAGAACGATGTTCGGCCGCTCTTCGGCAGGCGGTGAGTCTTCGCCCTCCCGGGCCGCGGTGACGGTGCCGCAGCCGGCGGCCAGTCCGGCGGCCGCGAGGAGCAGCCCTCCTGCGAGTCTCCGCTTCATCCTCGTTGACGTCGCGTTCGTCGGGCGACCGGCTCGCCGCTCAACCTCGGGCCCGGGTGACGATCGGCGCCAGGAGCTCTGCGATCGGGGTCCCGCCGACCTGCCGCAGCTCGTAGGTAGCGTGGCGAATCGCGTGCCTGGAGTCGATTATCCGCCCGAGGTCGATCGGCGTCCCGGTCAGCACGACGTCGCATTCGGTGGCGTTGATCGTCTCCTCGAGG
>JAQBGG010000102.1:0-2915 GCA_032122625.1 Acidobacteriota bacterium | reverse complement strand
CGCCAGCGCCCGGAGCGAATCCAGCAGGGGAAACCTATGGTGGCTTTCCGTTCCCATCCAACCCCAGCCTCACGGGCGTGACCACTAATCAGGTCTGCGCCGCAGCCTCCTCCAGCTCCTGCTTGGTCTTCATGTAGGGCGGGAAACGCAGCTTCGGGGGCTTCAGCATGCCCCGCCTCTCCCACTTCCGGCGAAACGCCATCTGCGCCCGCAGCCAGTCGCCGCGGTAGGGCGTCGGCGAGACGCTGTTGCGGTGGTGGGCGACGGCCATCTCGGCGACGAACACCCTGCGACCCCGCTCACGCACCTGGAAGCAGATGTCGGCGTCGTATCCGTGGAATCCAGGTCCGACCTCAACCTCGTCGAAGCGGACCTCCTTGATCGCCCAGCGCGACATACTCAGCAGGTAGCCGTCAACCATGTCGACATCGCCGAATCCACCGGCGCCCGACATCTCCGAGCCTTCCAGCAGCGGCGTCTCGTAGAGGACCGCGGGATCGATTGGCTCGAGGATCGAGGAGCCGATGCCGTAGTCGTGGTGCCACCAGTCGATCCCCTGCACGCCGACCGCGCCGATCGTGCCGACGATCGCGACCTCGGGGTCGGAGAGCCCCCAGCGCAGTTTCTCCTCGAGGTAGTCGTCACGGATCTCTGCGTCCTCGTGGATCAGCACCAGCGCCTCAATCCGTGGGTCCGCTGCGGCCTCGTCCATGATCGAGTTGTAGGCGGCGAAAATACATTCCTGGTCCCGCCTGATGATCAGCTTGGTCTCATCGGTGGCTACGCGCTCGATCCCCTTCAGGGCGTAGAGCTCGAACTTCTCCTGCGAGGCTATCGCCGCCCCAAAGGCGATCACTGGCCGCGATGGTGGTTGACGAATCGCTCAGAGCGCTCCCCTCGAACGATCTCGCGTTGCTCACGCTGCTTCTGCGAGGCCGTCTCACGGAAGCGCTGACGACGGTCAGCCAGCTGGCGAATGCCGGGCAGACGCCGAGCCTTCATATAGGCCCTATAGGGCAGCGACTGACCGATCCGGCGCAGACCGGCGCGAGCGATCTCGAGCTGCCGGTTTCGTTCCTCGAGCAACTCACGCTGGGTGTTGATCTCACGCAGCAGGTTCTCGGTCGTGATCTCGGTCCGGCGCCGATCCACGTCCGCCTCGACAGCGGCCTGACGCGTGCCGCGGGCCAGGTTGCCGACCGTCTTGCGGAGCGCATCGACCTCGCGGTCGGGCTCGCCCGCCGCGGCCTCGAGCTGATCGGCGATCGTCTCCGGATCGATCTCGGAGGCCGGCGGACCGTCGCCTGCGCCGCAGAGCTCGAACGAGCCGATCAGGAAGTTCTCAGGGCGCTCTCGGCCCGGCGGCGGAGCCAAGTCGTCTGGCACCCTGCGCATGTAGCCGCGTGGGTTCTGCGTGAGCAGGTAGCGCTCCCGCCAGCGGTCTGACTCGAACGGCTGATCCTCCGCCAGCCACGCATCGAGGGCCTCGCTGGGGCCCGGAACGGCGTCCTCGCGCACCGGCCGCCCACCGAACCAGCTGTCCTCCACCACCAGGTAGCAGTTCGGAGTGACCAGGTCGGAGTAAGTTCGGAGCTCCGCGAGCACGTGATGAGCCCGGTGATCGGCGTCGAGGTCGATCATCGTTCGCTTGCCTTTCGCCGCCGCGCGAATGTGGGAGACGATTTCCGGATCGGTCGAGCTGCCCTCGAGCAACTCGATCCGCGGGTTCTCGCGAACTCGCTCGTGCACGAAGGAGAGGTCCACATCGACGGCGATCACCTTGCCGTCGATCCCGAGCGCCTCCTGGACCGAGGCGAACAGCGCGGCACTACCGCCGACGTAGACACCGGTCTCGACGATCAGCTCGGGGCGGGTCTCGACGATGATCTGCTGCAGGACGAGAATGTCTGCCGGCGTCTTCACAAGCGGCACGCCGAGCCACGTCGTCGTCGCGAACGTCTGCTCCTTGAGGTCGTGGAAGATCGTCGCGAACTCGCGCGAGGCCTGCTCGACCCGACCCTTCGTGACGCCGGCTGGGATCTCGAGACGGGGAGACGTTTCGGAGGTGCTCACGATGCGGAGTTTGCCACAGGCGCGCGCGGCTGCGGACTCTCACGCCGAACCCGTGCAAGGATTCCCTGCCGTGTACTCCAGCGCTCCACACTATGGGCCGGCACCCAGAGCCGCCCGGCCGCGATGAAGGTCACCGGCGAACGGGTCGCCAGCGCCTCCGGTGGCTTCAACCCGACCTGGCAGCGCCACGTCGCCGCCTACGCCCTGGCCGACGACTTGCTACCGCCCGGCCGGTTGCTCGATCTCGGCTGCGGGATCGGGCACAGCTACCACCTGCTCGAACCCCGTGAGACGGTCGGGGTCGACATCTCGGCCGGGGCGCTCGAGGGCCAGGACCGGGAGACGGTCGTTGCCGATATGCGCGATCTGCCGTTCGCCGACGGCGAGTTCTCCTCGGTTTTGTCGGTGCAGTCTCTCGAGCACGTGCCCAACCCCGAGCGGGTGCTGGCGGAGGTCGCACGGGTCCTTGGGCCGGATGGCGTCGCGACGTTCGTAACGCCAAACCGGCTGACGCTCGGCCGGCCGGACGAGATCATCGACCCCTACCACTTCCGCGAGTTCGACCACGCCGAGCTCGCCGAGCTCTGCCGCTCGTACTTCGACGAGGTCCGGATCCTCGGGCTGTTTGGATCGCCCCGCTACATGGAGATCGTCGCCGAGGAGCGGGCGAAGCTCGACCGGCTGCTGGCGAGGGACCCGCTGCGCCTCCGCCGAGTGGTTCCGATCCGGGTCAGGCAGCGCCTCTACGACTCGATGCTGCGCCGTCACCGAGGGGACGCCGACCCGCGGGCGGAGGCGATCGAGGCCGGCGACTTCGAGCTCGGTGAGACCGACCTCGATGC
>JAQBGG010000101.1:0-2961 GCA_032122625.1 Acidobacteriota bacterium | reverse complement strand
CACATCGGGGCGCGCGTCAGCGCGCTCGCGGAGCCCAGTGAGATCGTCGTCTCGTCAACCGTCAAGGAGCTCGTGGTCGGCTCGGACATGCAGTTCTCAGACCGGGGCGAACACGAGCTCAAGGGCGTCCCGGGCTCATGGCACATCTACGCCCTCGGCGAGGAGCGCACGTCGCAGCTCGAGCTCGACGCGGCAGCCGGCTACATGCGCCGCTCGGACCGCGTCGCCGTCACATTAGCCCGCCGGATGCCCCGCGCGATGCGCTTCGCGGGGAAGCTGGCGGCAGGCCGGGCCTCCCCGGCCTAGCCGTCGTCGTCCCCTCGGCGCGTTCGCTCCCGCTCCGGACGAGGAGGAAGAGTGCCACTGGCCGGTCTCGTCGCTCCCGCATCGCGCGAGAACCAGAAGCGCTTAACTTCTGTGCGCCCCGTCAATCGGCATGAATAAGCGGTGGTAGCGAGAACCGATAGGCGGCAGGATTTGAACCTGCGACCTCCGGGTTATGAGCCCGGCGATCGCGATCGGGGTCAGCTCGGTAGCTCGACCGCGACCGCGGCCCAGAGATAGATGGCGGCCAGCGTCCGCTGCGGTCGCCAGCGCTCGGCCAGGGCCACCGCCTCCTCGGGTGAGGGCGCCTCTTCCAGTTCGAGCGCGATACGGATGCCGTTGCGGAGCCCGAGGTCGCCGCCGCTGAAGACGTCGGGCCGACCGAGATGGAACATCAGGAACATCTCGGCGCTCCAGGGTCCGAGGCCCCGGAGTGCGACCAGCTCCTCGATCACGTACTCATCGTCGGCGCCGGAGAATGCCTTGGGGTCGAGCTGGCCGGAGGCGATCGCCGCCCCGATTCCGGCGATGTAGCTCGCCTTGCGACCGCTCAATCCGCAGCCCCGGAGACGCTCCTCGCCCTCTGCCGCCTCCGTGGCCGTCGGCTCGCGGCCGCCGAACTCCCCACAGACCCGCGTCCAGATCTTCCGCGCGGCGCTGGTCGAGACCTGCTGCCCGGTGATGATCCGGGCAAGCGAGGCGAAGGCGTCTTCCTCGGGACCGCGGCGGTCGGCGAGCGATTTCGGTCCGATCCGCTCGATCAGCGCCGCCATCGACGGATCAGCCGCCGATAGCGCGGCCCTCGCCGCCGCTGCATGCTTCTCTTCCGCCGCCCCGGGCATCCGCCGAAGGCCTCAACGACCCCGCCAGCGTGGCTGGCGCTTGTCGGCGAAGGCCGCGATCCCCTCGCGGAAGTCCTCCGAGGAGAAGCAGGAGCGGCGCAGCTCGACCAGCTCCTCCTCCTGCTTGGGGCTGAGCCGTGGGAACCGCTGCAGGGTCTCGATCACGAGCTTGTTGCCTTTCATCGAGAGCGGCGCGTTGGCGGCGATCTCGGCTGCCAGCTCGAGCGAGGCCGCCTCGATCTCAGCGGCGGGGTGGAGCTCGTGGACCAGGCCGATCTCCTCAGCGCGGGCGCCGCCGACGTTGCGTCCCGTCAGGAACAACTCCTTCGTCCGCGGCAGGCCGATCGTTTCGATGAAGCGCTCGAGGCCGGTGTGCGCGTAGATCAGACCGAGCTTCGCGGGCGGCATTCCGAGTTTTGCCTCGGCGGCACAGAGGCGTAGATCGCAGCGGATCGCCAGTTCCAACCCACCACCGAGGCAGTGCCCGTTGAGTGCGGCGACCACCGGATAGGGATGAGCGCTTACCGCCTCCATCGCCGCCGTGAAGGGATGGGCGACGAGCGCCTCGGCGTCACGCTCGAAGCTTTCGTCGGGGATCGCGCCGATGTCGTAGCCGGCGGAGAACGCCCGCCCCTCACCGGTGATCACCACGCAACGAAGATCGATCCCGTGGTCGAGTCGGGGCAGCGTCTCGGCGATCGCGTCGAGCACGGGGTGGGAGAGCGGGTTGCGCTTCTCGGGGTTGGTCAGGGTCAGTCGGGCTACGGCCGGGCGTGGGAAGTCGAGGCGCAAGTCGCCGCCGGCCAGCTCCGTGGTCTCCATTTCAGCCATCGCCGCCAAGGCTATTTGACCGCGGTCTCGCGCCGGATTGCGATGCTCGGCCGCGTGGCCGCTGCCCCCGCTTCCGGGCCGCGGCCGACCCACACCTGACGGTGTCTGGGGAGGCTGTAACCTCGATCACAAGCGAACCCGACCAGGAGGCAGCAGTGGAGCCCACAGCAACCCCGGAGAAGAGCGCACAGACGAACGGCAAGCCGGCCGGCAAGACCGTCGAGGTGCACAACCCCGCGACGGGCGAGTTGATCGCGACCGTCCCTGCCTGCAGCCCTGAGGACGTCACCGCCGCCGTCGATCGCGCCCGTCTCGCACAGCCCGCCTGGGAGGCGCTCGGCTTTGAGGGCCGCGGCCGAATCCTGCGGCGAATGCAGAAGTGGACCCTGGACAACTCTGAGCGGATCATCGAGACGATCGTGCGCGAGAACGGCAAGACCTATGAGGATGCGCAACTCGCCGAGGTCTCCTATGTAGCATCCGCGTTCGGCTTCTGGGCCAAGAACGCCCCCAAATACCTCGCCGACGAGAAGGTCCGCTCGGCCTCCCCGTTTGTGCTCGGTCGCAAGCTCGCGGTTCGCTACGCCCCGATCGGCGTCGTCGGCGTCATCGGTCCCTGGAACTACCCCCTGACCAACAGCTTCGGCGACTGCATTCCCGCGCTCGCGGCCGGCAACTCGGTGATTCTCAAGCCCGCGACCCTGACCCCGATGACGTCGCTGCTGATGCGCGAGGGCCTGCTCGAGTGCGGCGTCCCGGAGGACGTCTTCCAGGTCACCGTCGGTGAGGGCTCGGCGATCGGCAACGCGCTCGTCGATGCGGTCGACTTCATCATGTTCACGGGCTCCACCGAGGTCGGTCGCAAGGTGATGACGCGGGCCGGCGAGACGCTCACCGGCGTCGCGATGGAGCTCGGCGGCAAGGATCCAATGATCGTTCTCAGCGACGCAAACCTCGAGCGCGC
>JAQBGG010000100.1:0-6749 GCA_032122625.1 Acidobacteriota bacterium | reverse complement strand
CCTCGACCTCGGCGCCCGCACGCCCTCGGAGACGGCGGTCTCGGTCCTCGCCGAGGTGATCGCGTTCAGGACCGGGCGCAGCGGCGAGAGCCTAGGCGAGACGAGCGGACCGATCCACGCCCAGGTCGCGGGCGACGAGGGATCGACTTCGGCCTGAGCGAGTAGCTACGGAGCTCTCGCAGTGACTCCTATACACCGAAGAAGCTGGTCGTCGCTGGCCGGCCGGCCTTGTCGGTCGGCTTTAGGCGGCGGCGCGATGGAGCAGGCTGTCTCCCTCGCCTAGAGTCCGCCCGATGACGCAGCCCCCGGACCCAAGCATCGACGCCTCCGAGCTCGAGGTCTGCCTGCGGGTCATCGCTGAGCTCGAGGATCTGCCGGTCGACCATCCTGATGCGCTCGCGGTCCAGCGGGCCACATCGGGCCTTTACAAGACGGTGCGGTTGAGGCGTCGCGCGGAGCGGCGGCGGGCAATCCTCGCCAACGACAAGGCCGTGACGGAAGCGACGGCGACCGGTGCACCCGACCGGATCGACGATGAGACGCGCGGTCTACCACTGGGCCCACGTGCGGTTGGAAGTACAGCCGGGCGGTTGCTGCAACCGCGCGCCTGTTACGTCTGCAAACAGCGGTACGCCGACGTCGACGCCTTCTACCACCAGCTCTGCCCGGCTTGTGCGGCGCTCAACCACAGCAAGCGTGACGCACGGACCGACCTGCGAGGACGGCGCGCGCTGCTCACCGGCGGTCGAGCGAAGATCGGCATGTACATCGCTCTGCGCCTGCTTCGCGACGGGGCTCAGACGACGATCACGACGCGCTTTCCCCGTGACGCGACACGTCGCTTCCGCGCCGCGCCCGACAGCTCAGATTGGATCGACCGGCTCCGAATCGTCGGCGTCGACCTTCGCGATCCCGGCCAGGTGATCGCGCTTGCCGACTCGGTTGCCAGGCAGGGCCCGCTCGACATCCTCATCAACAACGCCTCCCAGACGGTGCGCCGCTCGCCCGAGGCCTACGCGTTGCTGGCCGAGGCCGAGCGGGCCGCGTTGCCCGACGGCCCGGCTCCGGAGATCCTGTCGATCGGCCCTGCAGTCAATGGCGATCGGCCGGCGGGGCTCGACCCGGGGGCCGGAGACGGCCGGCACTGGTCCCCGACGCCCGATGCGATTGCCGCCCTTGCGCTCAGCGCCGGCTCGGCATCGCCGCAACGGATCGAGGCCGGGACCGCGCTCGACGCCGGCGGTCTCGTCCCCGACCTCGACGCCTCCAACAGCTGGGTCCAGGGCGTCGAGGAGGTCGATCCGATCGAGCTGCTCGAGGTTCAGCTCTGTAACTCGACGGCGCCGTTCATCCTCATTGGCCGCCTGAGACCGGCGATGGCGGCCGCCCCGGCGCGGCGAAAGTACATCGTCAACGTATCGGCGATGGAGGGTCAGTTCAGCCGCGGCTACAAGGGCCCGGGGCACCCTCACACGAACATGGCGAAGGCGGCGATGAACATGCTGACCAGAACCAGCGCGCAGGAGATGCTCGAGACAAGCGGCATCCTGATGAGCAGCGTCGATACCGGCTGGATCACCGACGAGCGGCCACATCCAACCAAGATGCGGATGGCCGACGATGGCTTTCACGCCCCCCTCGACCTCGTCGACGGGGCCGCCCGGGTCTACGACCCGATCGTCCGCGGTGAATCAGGCGACGACATCCACGGCTGCATCCTCAAGGACTACCAACCGTCCGCCTGGTGATCTGGCGGCCGTCGCGTTGACCCGCGACCCTCCTTACTCAAGTCCTTGCCCTCAGGGCGCCGAGGCCCATGCGAGCAGGTCGATCCGGTCGACGAGCGGATCGCCGTTTGAGGCGCCACAGAAGAGTCTGATCGTGTGCGTTCCGGCGGGCTTCACGACCGATCCATTGACGCTAAGCGCCTGGAAGTCGAACGCCCCATCGCCTGCATCACTGAACACCCGCTGGCTGATGTCGTTGGCGACGTCATTGGGAGTGCCGCCGCCGTTCAGCCAGCAGATCACGACATCGTTGAAGTCGTTGCCGATCACTGTGGAGGCGCTGGCGAGGATCCTCGTCTCGCTGGTCGTCGTCAACTCAACCTCGGCCACCTTGGCCCCAGCCGGGTCCACCGCGCCGAAGGAGAGCACCGAGTCATGCCCGGAGACGTTCTGGCCCTGGGCGAGTGCGGATTCGGCCGCGGCGCCGTCCGCCGTCGAGGCGGCGCCCTTGGCGGTCTTGTTCGCCTTCTTCGCCTTGCCCTTCGCCTGCTTGCCCACCTTGAGCGCCTTCTTCGCGATCTTCACCGGACTCGGCCCACCGACCGCCGGTGAGATGATCGAGAAGACGACGATCAACGAAAGGCCCGCAATCGTGTATCTGACCCCTCGTGAGTGCCCTATCGCTGCCATTGCTGACTCCCTTCTCCTGACTCGTACCGACGGATTGCCGGACGGCACCCACCCTATCGGCGTCGACCGAGCGCAGCTTCCTCGCGCCACAGCCGGAGCTCTTCCCGGCACTCGTGTGAGCCGCGCGTTGCCGCTTCAGCCTCACCCGACGGCGCGCTAGCCTCCGGACCGTTCGGCAGTCCGTTTCGTGTTCTTCTCGACGGCGATTGCGAGCACGCCGTCAGGCACCGAGTGGATGCTAGTTGCAAAGCGCACACGTGACGGCTAGGTTGGCAGAACGAATCGGCGGGGGCAACTTCGGGGACAGTTCTCGACAGTCCTCCGCCTCAACGGGAGGAGCCCAATATGTCTCACACGAGGCGCAGGAAGCCGTCGCCCGCGATGCTGGTCGCGGTGTTGGCACTGATCGCAGCCGTGGCTGGTACCGCGGTCGCCGAGTCGGGGCCGAACGCCAACACCTCGGCGTCGGCTAAGAAAACCGCAAAGAAGGCGCTGAAGAAGGCGAAGAAGGCGAACAAGGCCGCGAAGGGCGCACAGGCGACCGCCGAGGACGCGCAGGGGCTCGCCGAGGGCGCACAGGCGACCGCCGAGGACGCGACCCCGCTCGCAGCGGTAGTTGCAGCGGACGGGTCCGTCGTTCGCGGCAGCGGCGTCACCTCGACGAACGCCAAGCTCGGCGGCAACGGCCTGTACACGGTCGACTTCGATCGCGACCTCAGCGACTGCGTTTGGGTCGCACAGATCGGCAACGGCAACGGCACGCCGACGATCTACGGGGAGATGAGCACGTTCCTGGCTGGGAGTCCGAACGGCATATTCGTGCAGACTGCCGGCTCAAACGGCGTGCTCGCCGATCGACCCTTCCATTTGCTCGTGCACTGCTAGGGCCACACGCGAAGGTGAAGGCCCACCGAGGGCGGCAGCCGGCCGCCCTCGGCCTCGGGCCGCTCCGCCAAGTATGGGAGCGATCAGACAGGCTCGGTCCAGACGAGCGCCGTCCCGTCCAGAACGACCGTGTTCTCCTGGTTGGTGATCGTCGTCCGCAGCTTGGTCAGGGGCTTGTCCTCGCGCGCCTCGAGCACCTCGACCTCAGCGGTGATCTCGTCGCCCGGCCGCACCGGCGCCTTGAAGTCCCAATCCACATGCAGGAAGACGGTGCCCGGCCCGGGCAGATCCTCGGCGACGACGGCATTGAGCAGGCCTGAGGTGACGCCGCCCTGGACGATTATCCCGCCGAACCGCGAGCTCAATGCCGCCTCCTCGTCGTAGTGCAGGGGGTTGCGATCGCCCGTCAGCTCGGTGAAGAGCTCGATGTCACGTTCGCGGACCGTTCGGGTCCTGCGCGAGACCTCGCCAACTCGTGGTGGGAACATCGGCGCAGCCTAGTGCCTGGCTGATCGCCGACGCATCCCCAACTACGGTCCGGTGGTCGGCAGGCCCGATTCGCTCCATCGATGAAATTCCGTCGTCGCTGAGTCGAGCTCGCGCCTGATCCCGAAGTCCCAAGAAACCCGCAAGACCGCCCGGCGCACCCGGATCAGCTCGAGGGCGCCAGGTACCCAAACATGATCCCCATCACGTCGTGCAACGGCTCGGGAGCGTCATAGCGCGACAGCAGGCGCACCGTTTCACCGGCTCGGAGGCTGGCCACGGGTCGTCCAATGCAGCCACCGATGCTCTCGATGTGGCCCATGTAGGAGGCGTCGGTGCCGTATCCGGCCATGCCGCCGCAGATCGTCTCGTCGCGGGTCGTGTTGACGACCTTGATCTGCTCTCCGTAGTCGTGCAGGTGCCCGCCGATCGCCACGATCTGACCATCGAGCCGAGGCGGGATCGCGTAATCCCAGGTCTCGGTGTGCCTGCCGGCGGGGGTCATGTACTCGGAGTTGCCGCAGTTGTTGATGTCGAACCAGAACGGCTCCACGTCGGTCAGGCCGGCTTCGCCCTCGACATAGAAGTAGGTCACCTCGATCGAGAGCGGCTTGGCGTGCTCACCCATGTTCATGAGGTGGGTGATCAGCCTCCAGTCGTCGGCGGCTGAGACCGGGAGGCCGAAGCCCCGCGGGATGACGATTGGGCTGCGCTCGTTGCCGGAGCCGAAGATGCGCTGGTTTCGGTTCGCGCAGGTCGCGTCCGTCTCGCTTCGATTCGAGAAGACGACGTGATGCAGCATCGCTCCGGTGTCGAAGTTGGCGCGCGAGCCGTCCGCCTCGCGTAGGTCCGGGAGGATGCCGACGAGCGAGCAGTCGGTGCAGGGCTTCTCGAGCTCACCCAGCGCGACGTTGCCACCGCCATGGCCTCCATGGCCTGAGGTCGGCTCGGTGTGGAACGGTCCGTAGCTGATCGTCCGCGTCTCGATCGGCGGCGAGTTCTTCAGCGCCGCGGTGAACGCAGCCGCACCGCAGCCAGGCCTTCTGCGGCTCTGCGCGAGGCGCTTGACCTCGCCGACAACCAAGCTCATCTTCTCGAAGGTGCCGGTCGCCTTGAAGAGCAGCTTGCCGCCCTTGCCCCGCTGCTTGGCGACGAAGGTGCCGTCGGCGCTTTGGAAGGGCGCCTTGATCCCGCCGCAGCGGTAACGCACGTGCCCGCTCAGGGTGGACCGGCTCCCGGCGCCGCGAACCTTGACCTTGACCGAGCGGTCGATTCGCTTTTCGGTCTCACCGACGTAACGCCCCCCGGGCAGCGGTGGCGATGGCGTGGCCGCGGAGGCTGTGGCCCCGCTGATCAGGCCGACGCTGATCAGGCAAGCGAGTGTTGCCAGCGTCTGCGCCGCGCGAGCGGGTCTTCCTGTTCTCTGCATTGCTCTCCTCATACCGGTGCCTTCCACTCGGATGGCTGACCGTACCGGGGGCGAGCAGCGGCCGCACCCGTCCGATCTACTGAGTCCCCCGTCCCAGCAAACGAGAATCGCGAAGATTCTTACCTGAACAGTTCTACCTGCGGCTCTTGTCCTTGCTCAGTACCTCGGCTGCGTTGACAGCAGGCTGAGCCGGACATAGGATGATCCCCGTGAGGCGATTAATCTTGCTGGGAAAGTTGCTGGCTCTCCCGCTCCTCTGCCTCGCTTTCCCTGCGACCGCCGCCGCGGCGACCAGTATTCAGTCACCCGGCGGCGCTTCGATCGTCTACTCGGCTGATCCCGGGCAGGCGAACGCGCTGACGATCTCGCGCTCCGGCTCCAACTACGTCTTCACCGACGCCCCCGCGGTCGCGATCACGGCGACTGCTCCCTGCGTCAGCGTCGCCAACACCGCAAGCTGTCCGACGGCGACCGTGCGCAGCTTCGAGGTCTCGCTCAACGACCTCAACGATGCCGCGACGGTCGCCGACTCCGTCGCCGGCGAGGTTCGGGCCGCGATCTTCGGCGGTGCCGGTAACGACAACTTGGTCGGCGGCAAGAACATCGAGAATCAGCTCAACGGCGACGACTTCGCCGGTGCCGGCACCGACACGCTGACCGGCGGCGACCGCGACGATCGCCTGATCGACGGGGGCGGCAACGACGTCGTCGTGGGCGGTCTCGGCAACGACGTGATCAACATCGGCGACGGGGCTGACGTGATCAACGCCGGACCCGGCGACGACCTCTTTCTCAGCGGCGCCGACCCCGACGGGCCCGACGAGTTGATCGGCGGCCCCGACAGCGACCGCATGGACTTCCGCAACCGGACGGCCGCGATGACGATCAGCTTCGACGACCTCGCCAACGACGGCGCCGGCTGCCCCGGCCCGGGCTGTGAGGGTGACAACTTCCGCAGCGACATCGAGGAGCTCACTGCCGGCGGGGGCGCCGACACCCTGATCGGCAACGCCGGCCGCAACAACCTCCGCGGCGACGATGGCAACGACACGATCAGCGGCGGCGGCGGCAACGACAACCTCAACGGCGATCAGGGAGACGACGTCGTCAACGGAGAGGATGGCAACGACCAGGTCAGCGGCGGCGACGGCGGCGACATAGCGAGCGGTGGCGCCGGCGACGATTACCTGCCGACGAACTTCTTCGACGAGGCGGACGTCTACTCCGGCGGGCCGGGCATCGACGAGCTCGGCGGCGGCGGAGAGAGCCGTGAGCCCCTGAGCATCGACCTCGACGGCGTGGCTGACGACGGGCTGGTCGATGACGGAACGACCGCGGCCAAGGACAACGTGCTCGGCGATGTCGAGGGCTTCGAGGGTGGGGGCGGCGACGACATCCTGATCGGCTCCGCCGCCCCGAACGAGATCGAGGGCGGCGGTGGCGACGATCAGATCATCGGTGGTGGCGGCGGCGACGCGCTCAGCGGAGACGACGGCAGCGACACGATCGACGGTGGCGGTGGCGTCGACTCG
>JAQBGG010000099.1:0-14020 GCA_032122625.1 Acidobacteriota bacterium | reverse complement strand
GCCTCCTCGGCGGGCAGTCGCTCGAGGCGCTCGGCGACCATCAGGCGGAGAATCGCGCCGACGCCGCTGAGGATCCCGGCGGCGGCGAAGCCGGCGCCCAGCCCGGCGATCGCGGCGAATCCGCGGCCCTCGCGCTGAACGTCCTCGGAGAGCGGCAGCGAGCTCTCCGAGGTCACGACCGTGATCGCCCCAACCAGCGAGAGCATCAACACCAGGGCCGCCGCCCAGATCAGGGCCCTGCCCAGGGTCTCGTACCACTCGAGGGTGCCGCGCTTCATCGACGCAACGATATTGGCGGCGTCAGTCGGCCGCCGGCTCGCCGTCGTGCAGGCGGCCGCCGACGTAGAGCACCGAGACGATCAGGCCGAGGAGCGCGACGCCGGCGACGACCCGAAAGCCAACCTGGACGCCGTCGACGAAGGAGTCGCGGACGATCTGCTCGATCTCAGCTTGCTTGGCGGGCGCGATCTGCGCCAGGGCGCGAGTGGCGGCGTCGGTCCCGGCGAGTAGTCCATGCAGCACCGACTCCTGCTGCTCGGAGAGCTTGGCGCCGGCGGCAGCTGCCTGCTCGGAGAGCTTGTTCTCCGAGACCGCGGTGAAGATCGCCGTGATCGACGCAAGCCCGACGGCGCCGCCGGCGATCTGGAACATGTAGATCAACCCGCCGGCAAGGCTCGACTTCGCCTCGGGCAGGGCCGTGACCGCGGCGGTCGTCACCGACGAGTAGAAGAGGCCGAGGCCGGCGCCGATCACGAATAACCCGGCAACCAGAGAGCTGTAGCCGGAACTGTCCCCGAGCAACGAGAGCAGGAAGACGCCGACGACCAGCAGCAGGGCACCGGCGGTGATCACCCGCTTCGCTCCGTAGCGCTCGTACAGGCCGGAGGAGATGAACGATGTGAGAGCAAAGGTGCCCATCATCGGAACCAGGCCGAGACCGGCCTTCAGCGCCGAGTAGTCGAGCACCTTGACGAGGAACTGCGGGACGTAGAGCACGACGACGAAGAACACCGCCGACATCAGCAGCGTCGCCAAACAGGCGGCGGCGAACTCGCGGTCGCGGATCACGCTGGCCGGGACCAGGGCCCTTTCTCCGAGCCGCGGCTCGATCACGGCGAAGCTCGTGACCATCAGGGCGGAGCCGGCCAGCATTGCGACGACCCGGGGGTCGCCGAAGCCCCAGTCGGTCCCCTGATCGAGGGCCACTAGCAGCAACAGCAGCCCGAGCGAGAGGGTTGCCATACCCGCGTAGTCGATCCGCTCATCGACCCGCTCCTGAGGCTGATGAATCTTCGCCGCGGTGACGGCTACGGCGATCGCTGCGACCGGCACATTGAGGAAGAAGATCGCCCGCCAGCTGATCAGGTCGGTGAGAGCGCCACCGATCAGCGGTCCAACCGCGTTTCCGAGCCCGGCGACGCCAAGGATCAGGCCCCCGGCGAGCGCCGCTCTGGAGACGGGCAGCGCCGCGTAGGTCATGCCGAGGATCGCCGGCCACATCAGAGCGGCGCCGATCCCCATCCCGACCCGCGTCCCAATCAGGAAGCCGACATCCGGTGCCAGCGCGCCGAGCAGGGAGAACCCGGCGAATATCCCAGAGCCGATGAAGAAGACCTTCCGGCGGCCAAGCATGTCGGCAAGCCGCCCGCCGGTGACGATCGCGAGGCCGAAGACGAGGGCGTATGCATTGATCACCCACTGCGCGCTGCCGACATCGACGTCGAAGTCTTCCTCGATCGCCGGCAGGGCGACGTCGAGCGCCGTGAAGTCGTTGGCAATGACGAAGACGCCGAGCCCCATTGCGGCGAGCGCCATCTTCGTCCCCGCCGCCAGCTGCTCTCGCTCCTGGGGGGTCGCCATCGCTAGCTCGGGAGCCTATCCGGGATCAGAAGAGCTGGTTCTCGCCGGCGAAGATCTCGGAGACGGAGTCGTCGCTGAAGATCCGGCGAATCGAATCGGCGAGCGTCTGGGCGGTCGAGAGCACGGTGATGTTGTCCGGGGCGCCCTCGCGCAGCGGCATCGTGTCGGTGACGACGATCCGTTCGATGCGGGACTTCTCGTAAGGCAGACGCTCGAAGGCCGGGCCGCTGAAGACGCCGTGGGTGGCGCAGGCGATAACCCGCGCGGCACCCTCATCAAGCACCGTCTCGGCCGCGGCACAGAGGGTGCCTGCGGTGTCGATCATGTCGTCGACCAGGACCGCGGTCTTGCCCTTCACGTCGCCGACCACGTAGCCGATCTCGGCGACCTGCTGCTTGGGCCGCTCCTTCTCCATGACGGCCCAATGGCAGCCGACCTTGCGGGCGAAGTTACGAGCGACCTTGACCCGGCCGGCATCCGGGCTGACGATCACCAGCTCCTCGTCAAAGTGCTGGTCGATGAACCATTGCGTCAGCATCGGCATCGCCGTCATGTGATCGACGGGCACGTGAAAGAAACCCTGAACCTGTCCCGCGTGGAGATCCATCGTCAGCACCCGGTCGACGCCGATCTCCTCGAGAACCTTGGCGACGACACGAGCCGAGATCGGCTCCCGCGGCTGCGACTTCTTGTCCTGGCGCGCATACCCGTACCAGGGCATCACGGCGATGATCCGGTGAGCGGAGGCGCCCTGTGCCGCGTCGACCATGCAGAGCAACTCCATCAGGGCGTCGTTGGGGGTCAAGCCCGCGCTCTCGTTGGCCGCGGTGGACTGGACGATGAACACGTCGGCGCCGCGGATCGACTCGCGGTACCGGCAATAGACCTCGCCGTTGGCGAAGGTGCGGAGGTCGGCCTGACCGAGGTCGACGTCGAGCCGCTGGGCGATCCTCGCCGCGAGCGCACCCGAGGCGCGACCGCCGAAGAGCATCAGCTTCTTGGTGTAGTCCTGAGCGATCGAGCTCATCACTGCGGGTCGTTCCTCGACGGTGCTCAACTGTCCTTGGTCTCCTTGCTGTGCTCCGCGGCCTTACGCTGCGCGTAGCCATCGATCTGTACCTGCTCGGACCTGGTCAGCGCAAGCGAGCCGGGAGAAACGTCCTCGCCGATCACCGAACCGGCGCCAGTGTATGCCTGATCGCCAACCTCCACCGGCGCGATCAAGGTCGTGTCCACCCCCGTCCGCACGTTGCGGCCAATCTTCGTCCGGTGCTTGCTGAAGCCGTCGTAGTTGGCCGTGATCGTCGCCGCACCGAGGTTCGAGCCCTCGCCGATCTCGGCGTCGCCGATGTAGCTCAGGTGCGGGACCTTGGAGCCGGCGCCGACGACCGAGTTCTTGATCTCGACGAAGGTCCCCGCCTTCGCACCCTCCTCGAGTCTCGCCTTGGGCCGCAGATAGGCGAAGGGGCCGACCGAGCAGCGGCTGGCGACCGAGCACTCGACCAGGTAGGAGTGCGGGACGCTGACGTCCCCCCCTAGCTCTGAGTCGATCAAGGTCGTGTGCGGGCCGACCACTGAGCCGCTGCCGATCCGGCAGTTGCCGATCAGCGAGCAGCCGGGCTCGACGCGGACGTCGGAGTCGATCTCCACGCCGGCTTCGATCCAGGTGCTGGCGGGGTCGACGAGGGTCACCCCGGCGAGCATGTGGCGCTCGAGGATCTGGCGCCGCGCCTCCGCCTCGACGATCGCCAGGTCAACGCGGGAGTTGACCCCGAGGATCACATTCGGGTCGTCGGAGACGAACGGCACGACCCGGCCGCCCGCGGCGCGGATCGGTCCCAGAACGTCAGGCAGGTAGTACTCGCCCTGCGCGTTGTCGTTCTTGATCCGATCGAGCGCTGCGGCGAGCGGCTCGGCCCCAAAGACATAGATACCGGCGTTGATTTCACGGATCTCCAGCTGCTCGGCGCTCGCATCCCCCTCGGCCTTCGTCTCGACGATGCGCTCGACATCGCCGTCCGAATCACGGACGATCCGCCCGTAGGACCCGGGATCGTCGAGAACAGCGGTAACGAGAGTCGCCGCCGCCCCCGACTCAGCGTGCCCGGCGAGCAGCGCCGAAATCATCTCGGCCGAAATGAGCGGGACATCGCCGGAGAGGACCAGCACCGTCTCCGATTCTTCAATCAGGTGCCTGGCCGCCCGCACGGCCCCGCCGGTGCCGTCGGCGACCTCCTGCGGGACGATCTCGATCCCATCCGGCATCACCCCAGAGATGTCGCGATCGGGGCTGACGATCACGGCGACCCTGCCGGCCCCGGCCGCCTCGGCCGCTGCGATCGGCCAAGCAACCATCGCCCGGCCGCAGACCGGGTGTAGCACCTTCGGAACCGCGGACCGCATCCGGGTCCCCTGGCCCGCGGCCATGATCAGGACGGTAGGCGGACTCACCGCGGCCATCGTAGTCCGACCCGCCCGCCCCGTGCCGCCCCGATCACCCATCACGCGGCTTTGTTGTCGGCCTCCGCCCTTTCAGCCGCCTGTCGCTCGCGCTCCTCCCGCTCCCGTTGTCGCTGTCGCTCATAGAAACGCACCCACTTGCGCACCGCGTTGTCGGAGACGCCGTACTTACGCCCAACCGCCGACCAGCTGGACGCCTCGATCTCAGCAAGCAGCTGTTCGTACGGTGGCCGGGCCACCTTGCGAGCATGAAGCCGCGGACGTCCGATCAGCCCGTGCTTGGGGGCGTGGACCGAGCAAGACTTCGAGCAATAACGCTGCTGGTAGTTGCCCGGTGAGAATGCGTCTCCGCAGTGAGCGCAACTCCGGATCGTCTCGGGGATCGCGTTCCTGCGACCGCAGTGGGTGTCGAAGGTGGCCGCGCAGTTGGGGCAAACGATCCGCAGGTTCTCGAGTCGGTTGTCATCGGGGACACCGTTGATGTGGTCAAGGATCAGTGCCAGCTGACGATCCCGCCAGCGATCACCCTGGCCACAGAGCTCACAACGGGGCTGCTTGAGACCGTTCGACAACAAACGCTGCTTCAGGCGAGCGCGGGGGTAACTCGAGTGCTCTACCAGCACTTCCTGGAGCGGCGTCGGCGTCTGCCGGTGTGTTTCGCTCCTATTTGCATAGGGGTCGAAATGCGTCGTGGAGACGCGCCAGACATCGTCAACCCAGTGCCGGAATAGCTTGTGATTCCCACCGGCGACCCTCATTCCGAGTAGCCGAAGTGCCTCGCTGTAGGACTGCGAGGCGGCGACGGCCTCCCGAGCCTCGGCTTCTGAATATCGCGGCATGAGCGAACGTTAGTTCGCCCCTCGGACGGAACGAGTCACACCTCCGCTACCTGCGTAGACTCGGGCACCGATCCGGGGTGGTGTAGCGACAGCACGTCAAGTTTTGGTCTTGAAAGCAGAGGTTTGATTCCTCTCCCCGGAGTTAGGAATCTCGATACGGTAAACCAGCAGGGTGGGCCGGTGGCCCGCCTATTCGGCGTCGCTCCGGCGCCTGGTCCGGCTCCGGCCCTCCGTCGCAGGACCGCCGGGAGCGGGGATGCCGAGGACCCGCATCGCTTTGAGGCCGAGGCCGATCTTCTCGCGGCCCTCGGTGGAGGTGAGGTCGTGGCCGGAGAGTTCCTTGACGCGCTCGAGGCGGTAACGGACGGTGTGGCGATGGGTGAACAGTGACTCGGCGGTCGGGGTGACGTTGCCGTCATTGTCGAGGTAGGCCTCGATGGTCGCGACAAGCTCGGTCTCGTACTGGTCGTCGTAGGCGGCAAGGGGGGCCACGGTCTCCGCGTAGAAACGCTCCAGCTCGGCCGGATCCTCGCTCATCGCCGGCAGCAGCAGGCGGTAGGAGCCGGTCTCCTCGAAGGCGAGCGGCCCGCGGCCCTCCGCCTCGCCGACGTTGACGGCGAGCAGCGCCTCCTTGCCGGCCCTGTAGATCTCGGTCGGCTCGGCCGCATGGCGGCTATAGCCGACGGCCAGATCGAATCCCGGCAGGGCTGAGCCGAGCTCGCTCTGCACCTCGCTCGCGGCGCGGGCGATCGGCGCAGGCTCGGCCGTTGGCACGAGCACCGCCACCTCGCCCGCCTCGCCCGCCTCGCCCGCGGAGGCGTAGGCGAGCACCCCGGAGCCACCGGCGCGGACGGCGCGCAGGGTCAGCAGCAGCAGCCGCTCGCGCCAGGCGCCGGGCTGAGCGGCGTGCGGGCGCGCCCGGACGAATACGACCCCCGCCCCGGCGCTTAGGTCGGTGCCGAGCTCGGCGCCTCGGGCGAGGATGTCTTCGGCCCCGGTCAGCCGCCGCTCGAGCAGAGCGCTGGTGAAGTCATGGGCCGCCTCGTCGCTGGCCCAGTCGGGCGAGCGCGCCCGCTCGACTTCGAGGCCAAGCAGCGTCGCGACCATCCGCACGGTTGCCCCCGGGGCACCCTGCTTGTCCCGGGCTCGGTAACGGAGCTCACCGACGACGGCGTCGGCGACGCGCAACTCGGCGCTCTCGACGCCACCACTGCCGGCAACCAGCTTCTCCTCCTCGGCACTCGAGGAGGCCGCAACGGCGAGAACGGCACTGGATCGATCGATCAGGGCGACGCTCGCGCCCAGGGCAACGGCCGCGGCACGTGCCACGGCGGGCAGGCCGGCACCGGATTCAATCGCCTCGGAGAGCGCCTCGAGATCCCCGCCCGGCACGGATGGGCCGGCGCTCCGCTTGGCGGCAGCTTTGGAAGAGGGCTTGGTCGCCACCCGACCAATGGTAGGGCGGTTCAGCGCTGATCACGCATCGGTTCGGAGCCCTTCTCGACCATCGGCTGAAGCGGTCGAATCGATCGTCTAGGAGAAGAAGCTGGAGATGTCGTCCCAGAAGTAGATCACCGTTACGCCGATCGCGATCCCGATCGCGACCAGGGCAACGAGAACGATCAGCGAGAGCAGCACCGCGGTCGCCTTCTCCCAACCACGGCCGAAGGAGCCGATTGCGGGCACGAGAATCAGGGTCGCGAACGCCAGCAGGCTGATCAGCCCGGCGCCGCCGAACAGCAATATCTCAGGACTCATCGGGCCGATTGTGCCGGAAGTAGGCGACGAGGACCGAGACCACCGTGGCGATCGCGAAAGCACAGACCCCCAGCGCCCAGCCCCCGCTGACGTCCGACAGATAGTGAACGCCGAGGTAGACCCGGCTGAGCCCAATCGCCGCCGTCAGCAGGATGCCCGCCGCCAACAGCGCCGTGCCTCCGCTCCAGCCGGGGCGCAGGCGGATCGTCAGCGCCACGGCAAGCCACGAGTAGAGGACCGAATAGGCGGCGTGCCCGCTCGGGTAGGAGTCTCCTGTCACCGAGACGAGTCCACCCTCCGGCCGGGGCCGGCCGACCAGATCCTTGAACTCGGGAGCCGCGAGCAGCAGCAAGGCCACGCCGGCGAGGAGGATGCCCAGCTCAGATCGGTGCCCCCGAACCGCGAACCCGATCGCCGCGCCGCCAGCGACGATCACCAGCGCCGGCCACGAGCCCAGAGCGGTGATCAGCTTCTCAACCGAGGTGAGCCAGCCGGTCCGCAGATCGGCGGCGATGTCGGCTGCCGTCATGTCAGCGCCGGTCGGCGCGGGGTCCCCGCTGAGAACGATCGCATAGGCGATGAACACGAAGCTGCCGACAGCGAGGGCTGCAAGCGGCGCCGTCAACTCGATCCCTAGTCCGCCCGGCGTCAGTCGCCCCCAGAGGAATCGGGCTTGGGGAGCGAGCCGGCGCCCGAGCGCCAGCAGGGGCCGCAGAGAGGCGCGGCGCTCCATGCCGAGGACGAGCCGCTGGCGATTCGCCGGCGCCCTCAGGAAGCGGACGGCAACGATCGCCCAGATGATCAGGCCAACGATCACCGCGAAGTAGAAGAAGCCGCGCTCGGCGATGCTGACGACCTGATCCAGGTTCTGCGAGGCGAAGTAACCGAGCAGCGTGAAGAAGGTCGCCCAGATACCCGTGCCAAGGATGCTGTAGGGAGCCATCGCCGAGTACCGCATCCCCGAGCTTCCGGCGATGAACGGCGCCAAGGCCCGAACCAGGCCGATGAAGCGACCGATCAGGATCGTCTTGCCGCCGTGATTCTCGAAGTAGGACTCGACCTGGGAGAAGCGCTCGTTGCTGATCCGGAAACGGGGGCCGTTGCGGAGAATGAAGCCGCGCCCGAGCTTGGCACCGAGGAAGAAGCTCGCGGTGTCCCCGAGAAACGCCCCGAGCCAGACGAGGGCGATCGTCAGGAGGACCGAGGTCTCGCCCTGGCCGGCGACGGCCCCGCCGAGCACGACGACCGTCTCTCCCGGCGCCACGAGCCCGACAAAGGCGCCGGTCTCCAGGAAGGCGAAGATCGCGACGAGCGCGTAGGTCCACTGGCCCAGGGTGCTGGAGACGTCAGCCAGCAGTTGCTGCAGGTCGAGCTCTGGGAAGAACCGCTTGTAGAGCAGATAGACGCCAACGGCGGCGGCGATCGCCGCTACCAGCTTCAGCCGCCCGGCCCGATCCTTCGGCAGGTGCATCAGGCGACGCTCGCTGGTGAGGTGACTATCGCTGCGGAAAACCGGTCCCGGAGCGCTGAGGCTCCCGCGTCAGCCTTGGCGATGTCCCGGAAGAGCCCGACCGCCGTCGGGCCCGATCCGGTCACGAGCGCATGCTCGGCGCCCGCCTCGCGCAGGGCTGCCAAGGCCTCGCCGATCTCGGGCCGGAGGGAGATCGCGGCCTCGCCGAGGTCGTTGACAAGCAACTCGCTGTAGTCGAGTGGGGACGCGCCCCCGACCGCGGCCTCGAGGATCCGCTCTCGCACCCGCGCCAGCGCGCCGGGGTCGCGACAGAGCCCAAGCCGGTCCGCCTCCGCGTAGACATCGGCGGTCGAGAGGCCGCGGTGGTCGGGCACCAGGACGGCCCCCCAGTCGCCCGTCGGTGGTAGGAGCTCGAGGCGCTCGCCGGCGCCGCCGACGAGCGTGAACGCCGGCCTCAGCTGCGAAGGCACGTCGGCGCCGAGCCCGGCGGCAATCGACTCGAGGCCGTCAACACGGTCGGCCGCCAGCCGCAGAACCGCGGCCGCGTCGGCGCTGCCGCCGCCGAGCCCGGCGGCAACCGGGATCCGCTTCTCGATCTCGACGCGGAGCGGCGGGTGATCCCAGCCCGAATCGCGTAGAGCCGCCAGAGCTGCGATCGCCAGGTTCGGGCCTTCGATCCCCTCGCAGATCACCTCATCGCTGGAGCCGTGGGCCTCACTGACGACGATCCGGTCGGCGAGGTTGAGCGGATGAAAGAGCGAACAGAGCTCGTGCAGCCCGTCCTCCCGTCGCGCACCCAGGTAGAGGCAGAGGTTGAGCTTTGCGGGGGCGATCACTGCAGCGCCTCGGCGAGCCGAAGGTGTTGGCCGGGACGCAACATCTCGGCCCGCGCGTCGACCGGGAGCTTCATCTCGCGAAGGGCGTCACGGGCGCGCTGGCGGACCCCCGCAGAGCGCAGCCCCGTCCCGGGTTGGACCTCAACCTGAGCCTCCTTCTCGCGGCGCTGAGCCGCCAGCTCGAGCGAACGCGGGATCGTCTTGCGACGATGGGCAAAGGTGTCGCGGATCAGCTCGCGCGTGCGCGGGGAGGGCGGAGTCGCACCACGGCGATGCAGCGCCAGCAGCGCCGAGTTGACCCGGGGTCTCGGCACGAAGACCGCGGGGTCGACCTTGCGCAGCATCCGCACCTCGCAGCAGAGCTGGACGAGAACGCTGGGCGAGCCGTAGGTCCGGCTGCCGGGCCGCGCCCGCAGTCGCTCGGCGATATCCCGCTGGACCATCACCGTCCAGCGACGGATCGTCGGCAGCTCAAAGATCGTTCGCAACAGCACAGGGGTCGCCACCGAGTAGGGGAGATTGGCGACCATCGCCGTCGGTGGCGGGTCGAAACCGTCGAGATCGATCCGCATCGCATCGCCCCAGACAATCTGCAGCGAATCGGAACGCTCGGCGATCGGGTCGAGGAACGAGCGCAACCCCCGGTCGACTTCGATCAGGTGCACACAGCTGGCGACCTCGAGCAGTCGCTCGGTCAGGACCCCCTCACCACCCCCGACCTCGAGTACGACGTCCTCCGGATCGAGCGCCGCATCGGCGAGGATCGCTTCCAGCAGGTTCGAATCGGCAAGGAAGTTCTGGCCTAGGCGGGTGATCGCGTCACCACCCGAACAGGCGCGCGGCGTTGGCTTCGACCGCAGCCTCGAGCTCAGCCGGATCGACTCCCCGCGCCTCGGCCAGGACCGCCGCGGTGATCACCACGTTGGCGGGCTCGTTGCGCTGGCCCCGCATCGGCTGGGGTGCCAGATAGGGACTGTCGGTCTCGACGAGGATCAGATCGTCGGGTATCAAAGCCGCCGCCTCCCGCAACTCGACCGCCTTGGGATAGGTCACATTGCCGGCGAAAGAGACGTACCAGCCGTGCTCCGCCGCGCGCCGAGCGTAGGCGGGATCAGCCGAGAAGCAGTGCAGGATCACCTCCACCCCCTCGGCCTCTGAGGCGAGCAACTCGAAGCAGTCGGAGACCGCGCGGCCCGCGCCGGGCTCGGCGCTGTCGCGCATATGGATCACAAGCGGCTTGGCGAGCCCGCGGGCGATCGCGATTTGCGCCTCGAAGGCTCGTACCTGATCGCCGCGCGGAGCCCCGACCCGGTAATAGTCGAGGCCGGTCTCTCCAACCGCCCGCACAAGCGGGTCGGCTGCGAGCCCGCGGATGTCTGAGGCAGCCTCGTCGTCAAAGCCGGCGGCAGCGTTGGGGTGCCTGCCAACTGCGGCGAACACCTCCTCGTGGGTCCCCGCGGCCTCGATAGCCCGGCGGTTGGAGGCCTCGTCCATGCCGACCGTGAGGATCCGCCGAACGCCGGCCGCCAGCGCCGCCTCGACCAACTCAGCATCGGGGGGTTCACAGGACGCGAGGTGAGCGTGGGTATCAACCATCGTCCGGAGATTACGAAGTGCGGGGGCGTCCATGCCTGAGACCGCCGCCGCCGTGCTCCGAGTCGACCACCCGGTCGCCCGGGCACGACCCGCTAACCCTTCTTGACCTTGTAGACCTTCCGCACCTTCTGCTCGAAGCTGACAGGGTTGGCGAATCCGGTCGCCCTGACCTTGACCTTGCCGCCCTTGCGCTTCAGCTGCCTTGCGAGTTTCTTGGGCAGCTTCGTCTTCAGCTTCGTCTTCTCGCCCTGGCCGGCACTCGCGGGCGTCAGCTTGCGGGTCTTCTTCTTCGAGCCCCTCGGCTTGACGACCGCCTTGCCGCTGATCCCGCACGCCGTGCTCAGGCAGCGCGCCTCGAAACGTAGTGTCCGCTTCGCTTTCACCTTCTTGCCCAGCAGTGCGAGGATCTTGCTCGCGTCAGGAGCCTCATCGGCGCCGATATCGATCGCCGGCCCCTGGACGCGATTCGCCGCCTCCCAATCGAGGGCGCCGGAGTTGGGTCCGCTGACGCCGGCGTCGATCGTCGGCGAAGCAGGCAGTTGGTGGAAGTCGCGACCGGCGGGGTTGGCCAGAACCGCGGCTGCGGCGATGTTCGATCCCGACCCGGGAGCAGGAAGGGTTGTGATCGCCCCTGTCTCCATCGTCGTCACGTAGGCCGAGCTCGAGATCGACACGTCGGCCCGGGCGCTATTCCCCGCCTCGGCGCTGGCGCCGATGCTTGCGATCGTGCCGCCGAGGGCGACCGTATTGGTGGCCGTGAGGTTGATCTGGCCGTCGTTCTCACCGAGGGCCAGGATCGAGTACTCACCGCCGTCGGTGTGTGCGGTGACGCCGTCGAGCACCGCGAATTCGATCCCGACCACCGTCGCGGGAGCGAGCACGCCGTAGACCCCACCGCTGCAGATCGAGTTGCGGATCACGGCGTTGCCGGCATCGGCGCTGCTCAGCTCGCAGGCGATCGACTGCGGCGCGATCACCTGGACACGCTCGGCCAAGCCGTTGGCGATTCCCAGGCCCTGACCCTTGTCGCCGCTCTTGATCAGCGTCAGGTCGCTGACCACGGCCTGCGTCGGGATCATGAAGATCGATGGCTCGGCCTCGCTGATGATCCGCGAGCCCGTGTACCCCGGCGTCACTCCGTGCACGGTGATGTTCTTGCCGACCGTCAGCGTCTCGGTCAGGTTGTAGTCGCCGTTGCCGAGCACGACCTCATCGCCGGCGGCGACGCTCGCGTGCTCGACGGCGTCCTCGATGCTGCAGGGGTTCGCCTGCGGGCAGCTTCCGGCGGGTCCGGTGCCGGCCGGCGCGGCGTAGCGAACGGCCGCCGAGGCGATTCCGGGCAGGACAAGCAGGGCCACCGCCAAAACCAAGACAGCCGCCGGTCCGAACCGCAGTCTCCGCCAGCAACTCATCTCACTCGCCCTTCCTCCCCGATTCGCCTCTCCGAACCCTAAACCCAGCGGCAGTGGCTTTGATTCGCCGTCGCTCTCAGGCTTCGGCGTCGAGCTTCGGGAACATCGGCGGAATCCGCTCGACGCCCTGGCCACCGGCCCGCGAGCCGAACGCTGCCAGCGCGCGGTTTTCCTCCCCAAGGGCGCCGAGCAGCCGGTCGGTGCTCTCAGGCATATACGCATGCAGCAGCAGGGTCACCACGCGGACCCCCTCGGCCAGGTTGTAGAGGACGCGGTCGAGGTCGCCGGCCCGCTCCGCCTCCCTGGCCAACTCCCATGGCTTGCTCTCCTCGACGTAGCGGTTGAGTCGCCGCACGCGCAGCCAGATCCGCTCGAGGGCCTGTGTCAGCTCTGCTCGGTCGAGCAGTTCGCAGACCTCCTCCTCGACGGTCGCGAGGCCGCCTTCGCCGTCACAGAGCGCCGGGTCGGCCTCGGCCTCGGGAACGATTCCGTCGCGGAAGCGCTCGATCATCGCCAGCGTGCGTGAGGCGAGGTTGCCGTAGTCGTTGGCCAGTTCGGTCTCATAGCGCGACTCGAACCCAGCCGGGCTGATCGAGCCGTCCTGGCCGAAGCTGACCTCGCGGAAGCAGTAGAAGCGGAGGGCGTCAGCGCCGAAGCGCTCGATCACCTCGAATGGATCGAGCACGTTGCCCAGCGACTTCGACATCTTTTTCTCGCCCATCAGCAGGTAGCCGTGCACATAGAGGTGCTCGGGCAACTCGATCTCGGCGGCCATCAGCAGCGCCGGCCAGTAGACCGAGTGGAACTTGAGGATGTCCTTGGCCATCACGTGGTAGGTGCAGGGCCAGAAGCGATTGGTCAGATCCTCTCCCTCCCGGGCGTAGGAGAGCGCCGTGTAGTAGTTGAGCAGCGCGTCCCACCAGACGTAGACCACCTGCTCGGGATCCCAGGGAACGGGCACGCCCCAGCGCAACCGGGAACGAGACAGCGAGATGTCGCGCAGGCCGCCCTTGATGAACGAGAGCGCTTCGTTGCGGCGGAAGTCGGGCTGAACGAAGTCGGGCCGCGACTCATAGAGTCGCTCGAGCGGCTCCTGGAAGGCGGAGAGCCTGAAGAACCAGTTCTCCTCCGTCTCCAACTCGAGCTCGATCTCGTGGATCGGACAGGTATGGCCCGCGCCCATCTCCGACTCGGTCTTGAAGTCGGCGCAGCGCGGGCAGTAGTAGCCCTCGTAGGTGCCCTCGTAGACGTGGCCGTTGTCGTGGACGCGCTGGATCACCTCCTGGACCTTGGCTACGTGCTCGGGGTCCGAGGTGCGGATGAAGAAGTCGTTCGAGGCGTTGATCTTCGGCATCAGGTCGCGAAACCGCTGCGAGTTCCGATCGGCGAGCTCGCGCGGCGTCACTCCCAGCTTCTCCGCCGCCTGGGCAACGGGCTCGCCGTGGTCGTCGGTCCCGGTGAGGAAGAACACATCCTCTCCCCGCTGCCGCATGTGCCGGGCGAGGATGTCGGCACCGATCGTCGTGTAGGCGTGGCCGAGGTGGGGCTCGGCGTTGACGTAGTAGATCGGGGTGGTGACGTAGAAGGCCATGGACGGGTCAGGATATGGGTCGATGGAAGATCTGATCCAGATCCTCGGCGCCGTGCTGATCCTGATTGCCTTCATCGCGGCGCAGCGCGGGGTGATGTCGCCGCAGTCGCTGATCTACCTGTGGCTCAATCTGATCGGCTCGGCGCTGCTCGCGGTGCTCGCCGCCCGCCACTCCGACTGGGGCTTCCTTCTCCTCG
>JAQBGG010000098.1:0-5112 GCA_032122625.1 Acidobacteriota bacterium | reverse complement strand
TGCTCGACGCCGGCTTCTCGCCGCTCCGTGGACTCCGCGGCGACCGGAGCCTGGCGGCGCGCAGCGCTCTCACCGCCGCCTTCGTCGCGGCGGCCGGCGGCTCCGCCGCGTTGGCGTTGGCCAACGCGCCGGTCGGTCCGGAGCGATACACGGCGGGGATTGCCAAGCTGCGCCCGCAGCTCACCGGCAAGCCGGTCCTGATGCTGGCGCCGGCGGGCCAGCTCGCGGACCGCCACGGAGCCGCCTTCTATGGCTGGGAGCTGCGCGGCGCGCGCCCCATCTGCGTCGAGGCGTTTCCCGCGGAGGCGGCCGGCTTCGGTCGGCCCGCGCCGGACGGGATCCGCTACGTGCTCACGCTTGGGGCCAAGCGGGAGCCCCCGTTTACCGACGTCGCGGAGGTGTCTCGGCGCCGGCGAGTTGCCCTCTGGGAGGTCGAGGGCGTCGACCCGGCCCGCGCCCCGCTCGTCCAGGTCGATCCCGATGTACCGACCGACTGTGCGATCGGCCTAACCGGTTGAGCCGGCTGCGTCGGCTCAACCCTTGTCGGCGCCGCCCGCGCGGGTCGCTCTGACCAGTGATCTAGGATTGCCCGCCGGATGAGTGCTCTCACGATCAAGCTGCCCGACGGCAACGCGCTGGAGCTAGACGCGGGAGCCAGCGGCGCCGACGCTGCCGCCGCAATCGGCCCCGGTCTGGCGAAGGCGGCGCTGGCCGTCAAGGTCAACGGCGAGCTCCGCGACCTCGCCGCGCCTCTCGACGACGGCGCCGAGCTGGAGATCGTCACCGATCGCAGCCCCGAGGCGCTGGATCTGATCCGCCACGACGCCGCCCACGTGATGGCGACAGCGGTCTGCGAGCTCTGGCCGGGGACCAGGGTCTCGATCGGCCCGCCGATCAAGGATGGGTTCTATTACGACTTCGAGTTCCCGCAAGGGGTGAAGATCACCGAGGACGACTTCGAGGCGATCGAGAAGAAGATGGCGGAGCACATCGCCTCTGACGAGGAGTTCGCGCGCAGCGAGATCAACGCCGCGGAGGGGCTGGAGCGGTTCGCGGCGGAGGATCAGCCCTTCAAGGTGGAGCTGATCGAGGACCTCGTCCGCGATCAGGCCGTGGAGACGGTCTCGCTCTACCGCAACGGCCCCTTCACCGACCTCTGCCGCGGCCCGCACGCGCCCTCCACCGGGCGGATCAAGGCGATCAAGCTGAACTCGGTCGCGGGCGCCTACTGGCGCGGTGATGAAACCCGGCAGATGCTGACCCGGATCTACGGCACCGCCTTCTTCAGCAAGAAGGATCTGGCGGCGCACCTGGAGCGGATCGAGGAGGCGAAGACCAGGGACCACCGCAAGCTCGGGCCCGAGCTGGGCCTGTTCATGCTGCGACCGGAGGCACCGGGGATGCCGTTCTGGCTGCCGCAGGGAACGGTGCTGCTGCGACTGATCCGCGAACAGGTTGACGCGCAACTGCTGAAACGTGGCTATGCCGAGATCAAGACCCCTGACATCCTCGACGAGGAGCTCTGGCACCGCTCCGGGCACTACGAGAACTACCGCGAGAACATGTTCTTCGCCGAGCCGGCCGAGCGCGAGCGATCGGAGGAGCGGCGCTTTGCGGTGAAGCCGATGAACTGCCCCGGTGCCTGCCTGGTCTTCGATTCGGAGCGCCACTCCTACCGGGAGTTGCCCCTGCGGCTCGCCGAGTACGGCAACGTCTCCCGCTTCGAGCGCGAGGGCGTCCTCCACGGGCTCCTGCGGGTTCGCGCCTTCACCCAGGACGATGCCCATATCTACTGCACGCTCGAGCAGGTCAAGGCCGAGGTGATCGACATCTGCGAGGCAATCGACGAGCTCTACGCGACCTTCGGATTCGAGGACGTCGCCGTCGAGCTCTCAACCCGGCCGCCGAAGGCGATCGGCAGCGAGGAGCAGTGGCAGCAGGCCGAGGCCGCGCTTGCCGACGCCCTCTCCGAGCAGGGCAGGGAGTACCAGCTCAACCCCGGCGACGGCGCCTTCTACGGACCGAAGATCGATTTCCACGTAACCGACGCGCTGGGACGCTCGTGGCAGCTCGGCACCTGTCAGCTCGACTTCTTCATGCCGGAGCGTTTCGAGCTCACCTATCAAGGAGCCGACAACGCCGATCATCGGCCGGTGATGATTCACCGCGCGCTGCTGGGCTCGATGGAGCGCTTCGTCGGGATCCTGATCGAACACCACGCGGGCCGGTTCCCGGATTGGCTGGCCCCGACTCAGGCGGTCGTGCTGCCCGTCGCCGATCGCCACGTTGAGGCCGCAAACGGGATTCTCAACGAGCTTCGCGGACTCGGGGTCCGGGCTCGGATCGATCAGCGCTCGGAGTCGGTTGGCAAGAAGATCCGCGACGCCGAGCTCTCAAAGGCTCCCTACATGCTCGTGGTCGGCGATCGCGAGCTCGAGAGCCGTGAGGCCTCGGTCCGCTCCCACGACGAGGGCGAACTCGGCCAGATCGCGACCGCGGCATTGGCCGCCCGCCTTTCCGCCTAGATGAGTGATCATTCAGCGCTCCGCGCCGGTTGGGCCGTTCTGGCATATACTCCGCGGCAATGCAAGGCCACGACATCTCGCCGCGCCGTTGAGCGCCCATGCCGTCCCTTGCCCAGCCGCCGACACTCGATTCCCCGCAGGTAGCTTGAAGCTCCCCGCTCTTTCCACCTAGTGCCGGTCCCGCGACGTTTCGACCGGCGTCCCCCTGACCGGGACCCGACCAGGATCAACGAGCGGATCCGTGTGCCCCAGGTGCGCCTGATCGGCCCCGACGGCGAGCAGGTCGGCATCGTTGATACCGACGAGGCCCGCAAGATCGCCGGCGAGGCGGATCTCGATCTGGTCGAGGTGGCGCCCGAGTCGCGTCCACCCGTCTGCAAGGTGCTCGACTACTCCAAGTACAAATACGAGCTGGAGCAGAAGGCGAAGCAGGCCCGCAAGCACCAACAGCAGGTCAACGTGCGGGAGATCAAGCTGCGGCCGAAGATCGCCGATCACGACTACGAGACGAAGAAGGGGCACGTCAAGCGGTTCCTCGACAAGCGAGACAAGGTCAAGGTGACGATCATGTTCCGTGGCCGCGAGCAGGCCCATCCCGAGCGCGGCAAGGCGCTTTTGGACCGGCTCTGCGAAGACCTCGCCGAGGTCGCCGTGGTCGAGCAGGCAGCCCAGAGGGAGGGCCGCAACATGCACATGGTGCTCGCTCCCTCCGGTCAGGCCCCGAAGACCTGACATCGATCGGGCTGGCTGACCGAGGCCTCGGCGCGGTCTTCGATCCGGGCCCATCTGCTTCAATACCCGGTCCCGATGCCGAAGATGAAGTCACATTCGGGCGCCAAGAAGCGCTTCAAGAAGACCGCCAACGGTAAGTTGCGCGGCCACCGCGCCTTCTCGAGCCACATTCTGGAGAAGAAGTCTCCGAAGCGGAAGCGTCAGATGCGCAAGCCGACTGAGATCTCCGAGGCCGACGCGCCGCGGGTCAAGCAGTTGCTGGCGGGGAGAAAGGGGCGCTAGGCGATGCCTCGCGCAACCAACGCCGTCGCCCGTAGGCGCCGGCGCAAGAAGACGCTGGCCCAGGCCAAGGGCTACTACGGTCGCAAGCACTCCAGCTACCGCTTTGCCAACGAGCAGCTCATGCGGTCCGGCTACTACGCCTATCGAGATCGTCGTAACCGCAAGCGCGAGTTCCGCCGGCTCTGGATCACGCGGATCAACGCCGCGGCGCGTCAGAACGAGATGAGCTACTCGACCTTCATGCACGGCCTCGGCGAGGCCGGGATCGAGGTCAACCGCAAGATGCTGGCCGACATCGCCGTCCGCGATCCAGAGGCTTTCCGCCGATTTGCCGAGCTTTCCCGGGAGGCCGCGGCGTAGCCGCCGACGCATACGACTCTCCCGGGCGGCCCGCAATCTGCGGCCGCCCTTTTTTTGTCCAGAACGCAACAAGCAGCAAGATCCCTTCGAACCGAAACCGACAGAGCAGATGCCAGAGATGATCACCAGCCCGCGGAATGAGAAGCTGAAGCTCGTGCGTCGCCTGGCCGAACGCCGCGGACGGGACCGAGAGGGCCTGTTCGTGACCGAGGGCGAGGATCTGCTTGCGGCTGGTCGTGCCGCCGGCTGGATCCCCGCCGATGTCCTCGTCGCCGCCGGCTCGGGACTGCCCGGCACCGAGGTCGATCCCGGCCTGCTGGCCGATCTCTCGACCTTGGCCTCAGGGACGCGGACGATCGCGATCTGGGCCCTGCCTGAGCCGTCGCCGCCGCCGGACGGTCCCTGCGTATACCTGCACGGGGTCGCCGATCCGGGCAACGTCGGCACGATCATCCGCACCGCGACGGCCTTGCTGGGTGCCCGGGTGCTACTCGGCGAGGGCTGCGCCGATCCCTGGGGACCAAAGGCATCGCGAGCGAGTATGGGCGCGGTGTTCGCCGCTCGGCCTCAGCGTGGCGCGATCACGGAAGCGCCGCGGCCGCGGCTGGCGCTCGACGCCCACGGCGGCGAGGATCTCGATGCCGCCATCGAGGCCGTCAGACCGCGCACGATCTCCCTCGGCGCCGAGCGGGACGGGCTCGATCCCGAGACCATGGCAGCGTGCGACGCCGTGGCGACGATCCCGGTCCGCGCGGGGGCCGAGTCCCTGAACGTCGCGGCAACAGCGGCGATAGCGCTGCACCGGGTATGTTCGGCCGCCGGAGCGACCGCAGCGGAGGCGGACGAGAATGGTTGAGCGGATCGAAGCGATCAGAGAGGAGGCGTTGGCCGTGATCACGGCTGCCTCCGAGGCGGCCGAGCTCGAGGAGATCCGGGTCCGCTACTTAGGGAGGAAGGCCGATCTGACCGCCATCCTGCGTGGCATCGGCGAGCTCGAGCCGGCCCAACGGGGCCCGGTCGGCAAGACCGGCAACGAAGTACGCAACGCGATCGAGAGCCTGCTGACCGAGCGCCTCGCCGCACTGGAGAGCGGTGAGATGGATCAGCGGCTGGCGGCCGACGCGATCGACATCACCCTGCCGGGCACCCCTCCGGTCTCGCCCGGGCACCTGCATCTGCTGACCCGGACCCGGCGCGAGATCGAGGATGTCTT
>JAQBGG010000097.1:0-5745 GCA_032122625.1 Acidobacteriota bacterium | reverse complement strand
TTCTGTGCGGGCTATGACTTCTCCGGCGGCAACACCGGCTGGGAGGAGGAGGGCGCGGACCCTCGCGACTGGGATGCGGGCCGCGACTTCGCGATGGTCACCCAGCCGCAGACCGGCCCGACCCCGAAGATGATGAGCATCTGGAACACCCTGAAGCCGGTGATCGCCCAGGTCCACGGCTGGTGCGTCGGCGGCGGCAGCGACATGGCGCTCTGCGCTGACCTGGTGATCGCCAGCGACGATGCCGTGATCGGCACCCCCTATGCGCGCATGTGGGGGACCTATCTGAGCGGCATGTGGATTTACCGACTCGGCCTGACCAAGGTCAAGGAGCTGGCGCTCAGCGGTCGCCAGTTGAGCGGAACAGAGGCGGTGGAGATCGGCCTGATCAACAGGGCCGTCCCATTCGAGCAACTGGAGGAGACGGTCTCCGAGCAGGCTCGGCAGATCTGCTCGATCCCGCCCTCACAGACCGCGGCGATGAAGCTGGTCGTCAACCAGGCCTACGACAACATGGGCCTCGCCAGCACGAGAACGCTCGGCGGGATCCTCGACGGGCTGATGCGCCACACCCCCGACGCCCAGGAGTGGCTCGACCTGGTACGCGAGGAGGGCGTGCGGGCGGCTGTCGAGCAGCGCGACGGCCCCTTCGGTGACTACAGCCAGGCCCCGCCCGAGCGGCGCCCGAACCCGGAGAACGTGATCGAGCCCTGAGCTAGCGACCGAGTGGGTGATGGCAGGCGGCGAAGTGGCCGTCGCCGTAGTCGATCAACGGTGGCTCGGTCTCGGAGCAGACGCTGGTCGCGTAGGAGCAGCGGGTGTGGAACCGGCAGGCCTCGGGCGGGTTCGCCGGGCTCGGTACGTCGCCCTCGAGGATGATCTGGGCGCGGCGCGCGTTCTCGCGCGGATCGGGGATCGGCACCGCGCTCAGCAGCGACAGGGTGTAGGGGTGGATCGGGTTCGCGCAGACCTCGGCCGACGGCCCGATCTCGACGATCTTGCCCAGGTACATGACCGCGATCCGGTCGCTGACGTGGCGGACGACACCGAGGTCGTGGGCGACGAACAGATAGGCGAGGCCGAACTCATCCTGGATGTCCTTGAGCAGGTTGATGATCTGCGCCTGGATCGAGACGTCGAGGGCGGAGACCGGCTCGTCGGCGACGATCAACGCCGGGCTCAACGCCAGAGCCCGGGCGATGCCGATCCGCTGCCGCTGGCCGCCGCTGAACTCGTGTGGGTAGCGGTTGTAGTGCTCGGCGCCGAGCCCGACGCGCTCGAGCAGATCGATCACCTGGCGCTTTAGTTCGGCACCCGCGGCGACCTTGTGCAGCTTCAGCGGCGAGCCGACGATCTGGCCGACGCGCTTGCGCGGATTGAGCGAGGCCTGCGGATCCTGAAAGACCATCTGCATCTGCCGGCGAAGCGGCCGCAGCCCCTTGCGGTCGAGTTCGGTCAGCTCGGTTCCCTTGAAGCGGACCGACCCTGCGGTCGGCCGCACAAGCTGCAGAATCGCTCGCGCCAGCGTCGACTTGCCGCAGCCGGACTCCCCGACGAGGCCGAGCGTCTCCCCCTTGGCGATCGAAAAGCTGACGCCGTCGACGGCCCGGACGGCACCGACCTGGCGGTCGATCAGGATTCCGGACTTGATCGGGAAATGCTTCTCGACGCCGGTGAGCTCGAGCAGCGGTTCTGAGCCGTTCGTGCTCACGCTGCGTCGGCCCCGGTCTGCTCGGCGAGCTCGGCGCGGTGGCGCTCTCGATCGGACTCGGGAAGCAGGCAGCGATCGAGGTGCGCGGGATCAACGCCGTGTGCCTCCAGCGGCGGCAGCTCACCGCAGCGGTCGAAGGCAAACGGGCAGCGCGGCCGGAAGTGGCAACCGACCGGTGGATCGACCAGCGAGGGCGGCTGACCCTTGATCTGGACCAGTCGCTCGGTGCCGGGCCGGTCGAGCCTGGTGACCGAGCCGAGCAGTCCCCAGGTGTAGGGGTGCTGCGGCTCATAGAAGATCTGATCGAGGGTTCCGGTCTCGACGACGCGGCCCCCGTACATGACGACGACGCGATCGGCGACCTCGGCGACGACCCCGAGATCATGGGTGATGAGAATCGTGGCGACGTCGTGATCACGGTTCAGGGCCTCGATCAAGCGCAGGATCTGGGCCTGAATGGTGACGTCGAGCGCCGTCGTCGGCTCGTCGGCGATCAACACCCGCGGCTCCAGCGAGAGCGCCATCGCGATCATCACCCGTTGCCGCATGCCGCCGCTGAACTCGTGCGGATAGGCGCGGAAGCGCTCCTCCGCAGCCGGGATCCCGACCGACTCCATGAGTTCGATCGCGTGGCGGTCGGCCTCCGCGTCTGAGACGTCGCGGTGGGCGTGAATCATCTCGGTGATCTGCGGGCCGACCCTGTAGACGGGATTCAGGGAGCTCATCGGGTCTTGGAAGATCATCGCCAGTTCCTCGCCGCGGATGCGGCGCAACTGCTCGTCGTCGGCAGCAATCAGGTCCGTCTCACCGAGCATCGCCCGACCCTCGATCGTGGCGTTGACGCCCCGCGTCAAGCCCATCAGGCTCATCGCGGTGACCGACTTCCCTGAGCCGGACTCTCCGACGATCGCGAGCACCTCGCCCTTGCGCAGTTCGAAGGAGACGTCGTCGACCGCCTTGACGATTCCGGTCTCGGTCTGGAATCGGACCCGCAGGTTCTCGACGCTGAGCACGGGCGCCGTCGAGGTGACCTCGCTCATCCGGCGCTCTCCGATGCGTCGAGGCGGATCCGGGGATCGAGGTAGGCGTAGAGGATGTCCACCAGGGCGTTGAAGAAGACGATGAAGAAGGCCCCGAACATCGTCACCGCCATCAGCGGCGGCAGATCGAGTTGGTCGATCGCATCGGCCGTGTACTGACCGACGCCCTGCAGGTCGAAGACCGCCTCGGTGAGGATCGCGCCGCCACCGATCACGAAGCCGAAGTCGAGCCCCCAGAGGGTGACGATCGGGATCAGCGAGTTGCGCAACACATGCTTGAACAGCACCCGGCGCTCTGAGAGGCCCTTGGCGCGGGCGGTGCGGACGAAGTCCTCGCTCATCGTTTCGATCACATCCGCCCGCAGAACCCGCGAGTAGACGCCGATGAAGAGGATCGCGAGAACGGTCCAGGGCAGGACCATGTGCCAGAACCACTGCGTCGGGCTGTCTGCGAACGGGACATAGCCGCCGTTCGGGAAGATGCCGAGCTTGAAGCCGAGGTAGTGGTTGGCGATCGCGCCGATCCAGAAGACCGGCATCGAGATCCCGATCAGGGCGAAGACCGTGATCAGGCGGTCGGTGTGTCCGCCGGCTCGCATCGCGCTGAGTAGGCCCAGGCCGATCCCGAACGCCATCCAGATCAGCCCCGCCCCAATAGCCAGGGCGAGGGTTCGCGGCAACCCCTTCCAGATCTCCTGAACGACGTTGAGCTGGGTGAAGTAGGAGGTCAGATCGCCGGTGAAGATCTTCTGCATCGTCGTCGTGTACTGCGTGTAGACCGGCTCGTCGAAGCTCCAGTCTTTGCGAATCGCCTCGATCTGGGTCTCGGTCGCGTTCTTGCCCGCCATCCGCACGGCCGGATCGCCGTTCGGAATCACGTTGAAGATCGCGAAGGTCAGCACCGATACCGCAAACAACACGAACACCATCGAGATCAGCCGGCGGACGATGAAGCGGCCCATCGTGCCCTAGCCCTCGATCCTGACCTTGGCCCGCGGATCGAGCGCGTCGCGGACGCCGTCACCAAAGATGTTCAGCGCGATCACCGTGGCGACGAGCATGGCGCCGGGGACGATCGCCAGGTAGGGAGCGGTGATGATCCGATCGACGCCATCGTCGATCATCGTCCCCCAGGAGGGCTCCGGCGCCTGTACGCCGGCGCCGAGGAAGCTGAGTGCCGCCTCGAGCAGGATCGCGTTGGCGACCATCAACGGGAAGAAGACGACCACCAGCGAGATCGTGTTCGGGAGGATCTCTCCGAACATGATCCGCAGCGGACCCATGCCCTGCGCGCGGGCTGCCTCGACGAACTCCTTCTCGCGCAGCGCCAGCACCTCACCGCGCACGGGCCTCGCCATATACGGGATGTATACGACGCTGATCACGAACATCGGTATCAGGAGTGAGCCCGACTCGATCGTCACCGGGCCCGCCTTGAATCCACCGAGAGCCAGCGCCGTACCGAGGGCGACGCCGAGCAGAATTACGGGAAAGGCCCAGAGGATGTCCATCAATCGGGCGATCACGCCATCGGTCCAGCCGCGTAAGTAGCCGCCGAGCAGGCCAAAGCCGATCGCAAGAATTGTCGTAACCAGCGCTGCGCCGATTCCGATCAAGAGCGAGTTGCGGCCGCCGTAGAGGAGGCGGACCATGACGTCGCGGCCGTTGCCGTCGGCGCCGAGGAAGTACTTCTTGTCCCAGGTCGGGCCGACCGGGATGCCGTCCAGGCCGATGACGAAGACCTGCTCGCCGTCGACCTCCACCGTTTCATCGGAGGGCGGGGTCTCGTAGGGGGTCTTGTGGGCAACCTCGTTCGCCCAGATCGGGGCGGCGATCGTGCTCGCAACGAGCAACAGGAAGATGATCCCCGAGGCGATCGCCGCTTTGTTGCGGCGCAGTCGGCGCCAGCCGAGGCGCCACGGGCTCGTGCCCTGCTCACCGCTCTCGGCAAGCTCCGCCTGTAGCTCCGGCGGAACCTCGCCCGCCGTTGTCCCGAGCTCGCCGCCGATGACCTCGCTCAATGTGCCTGTGCCGCCTGAAGCCCGGAAATCGAGGGGGCGCCACTCCGGCGCCCCCTCTCAGTCCTCATCTCGTTTTCGCCTCCGTCCGGACCGCTACGAGCCGTCCGTGAACTGGAACGAGGTGTAGTCGTTCTGGTAGAGCGGATTGACGATGACCGCGTCAAAGTCGATCCGGTCCGAGACGAAGGTCGCCAGCTTGCGATGCCCGTAAGGGGCGATCGCGGCCGAGTCGACCAGGTATTTGTCCAGCGCCGCCCAGCGATCGGAGACCGCCTGCACGTCCGGCTCCGCAGAGAGCGCTTCGATCTCGTCGTTGATCTTTGGATCGTCGACGTTGCCGAAGTTCTGGTTGTTCTGCGGTTGGATCGTCGCCCCATCAACCAGGAAATAGAAGTTGAGAGGGTGTGGGAAGTCCGCGAACCAGTTGGTGAAACCGGTCTGCGCCTCCGTTGACTGATCGCCGATCGTCTGGAAATAGACGCCGCCGTCGAGGATCTTGACCTCCGTGTCCAGCCCGATGCTGTTGAGCTGGTCAGCGTAGGCCTGGGTCACCTTGTCGGTCGGATCGTCGTTGTTGCCCCAGACGGTCACCTTGGCACCTTCGGCACCGGCCTCGGAGATCAGCGACTTCGCCTTCTCGAGGTCGGGCGAGGCGTTCGGGTCACCCCACGGGCAATCCGTGGTGTCGAGCGCCTCGTCGTAGCCTGGGAATCCGGGCGGCAGGAAGGAGCAGCCGGGTGCGAGCTCGCCTGCAAAGAGACGGGCCAGGGCCGGCTTGTCGATTCCGACGTTGACCGCCTCACGGACCTTCGGGTCGTCGAACGGAGCGACCTCGTGGTTCATGAACATGTAGTACGTCGAGAGCGTCGTGAACTCGGCGTACCGCTGGGCTGAACTATCGGGGCCTACCGCCTCGTTCACCGTCGGCTTGAGATCGGCCGGCGGCGGGTCCTGCATGTAGTCGACCTTGTTG
>JAQBGG010000096.1:0-17084 GCA_032122625.1 Acidobacteriota bacterium | reverse complement strand
GCACCGAGAGTCCGGCGCAGGCAGCGAGCAGCCAGTAGATGACCGTCTCGCCGTAGCGCGGGCTCGCAGCCTCCCGGCGCGGCCGGGTGATGGCCGGCACCCCGGAGGCTGCGATGTGTCCCGAGCTTTCCACCGGTTGATCGTTCTGCGATCGGCGTTAGCCGGCCAGCGAGGCGACCCTGTCCTGTGACTCGGTGAGCTGCTCATCGGTCAGGCCGATGTAGCCGATCTGCTCGCCGATCGCATTCGAGTTCTCGAGGTAGAAGTCGACGAACGCCTGGGTGGCCTCCTCCTGGAGGGCCTTGCCGGATGGGTAGATGTACAACGCTCGTGCGAGCGGTGTGTAGGTGCCGTCCTGGACCGTCTCGACCGAGGGAGCGACACAGCCGTCCCCACCGTCGATCTGGGCACCCTTGATCGTGTCCTGGTTCTCCTGGAAGAAGGAGAAGCCGAAGTAGCCAATCCCACCGGGAGAGCCGGCGACGCCGGTCACGGTCTGGTTGTCGTCCTCGCCGACGTTGTTGTACTGCTTCGTCTGCACGCCTTCCTCACCGTTCACAGCCTCGGTGAAGTAGTCGAACGTGCCCGAATCGGTGCCCGGTCCGAACTTCTGGATCTCCTCGCTGAAGCCGGAATCTGCGTCGGCGACGTCGCTCCAGTTCGTCGCAGGATCCTGCGGGCCCCAGATCTGAGCGAGCTGATCGACCGTCAGGCAGTCGTTCGGGTTCTGCGGGTTGAGTGCGACGGTAAGAGCGTCGTTGGCAACCGTGACCTCCTCGAACTTGATGCCGTTCTCCGAGCAGATCTTCTCCTCGTCGGGCTCGACCTGGCGCGAGGCGTCGTTGATCGCGGTCTCGCCGACGCAGAACTTCTCGAAGCCGCCGCCGGTGCCGGACTCGCCGACGCTGATCTCGACATCGGGGTTCTCGAGGTTGAACTGCTCGGATACGGCTTTGGTCAAGGGACCGACCGTGCTCGAGCCGTCGATGTTGATGCTGCCGGACAGGCCCGAGGGCTCGTCGCCGCTGCCTGACGTGCTGGTGCTGTCATCGCTACCGCAGGCCGCAACGCCAAGGGCGAGCGCACCACCGGAAAGAGCGAGTGCAAACCACTTGCGTGAGTTCACTTTGGATTGACTCCTTGTGTTCGTTGGACGTGGCTGCCGTCAGCCGCGGATCTGGTGCCCGCATGGGTATTCCCCCTCAGACGGCAGCATCAGCGTCGCAGTCGATGACCGGAAGCTTGTTACGCCGGTGTCGCCGCCGTGTGTTAATGCTGTGAACGGTTCGGGAGAGGCCGCGCCGTGGGCCGGGAAACCGCTTGTTTATGAGGTTTCGGTGGAGATCTCGGCGAGATCGCCCGCGAGATCACCGGACTCGGGCTCGGACAGCGGATCGAGCGCCTCGGGCGCCCCCATCGCTGTGCGATCGACCGGCTCCGGGTCGAAGCGGTAGCCGATCCCAAAGTGGGTGTGGATGTAGTCCCAGCCGGGCGAGTGCTTCTGGATCTTCGCCCTCAGCTTGCGGACGAAGACGTCGACCGAGCGATCGCCGTGGGCCATCTCATAGCCCCAGACCCGCCGGTAGATCTCATCTCGCTCGAGGACCTTGCCCGCCGCCTCGGCGAGGATCTCGAGCAACTCGAACTCTCGACGTGTGAGATCGAGGGTGCGGCCGGCAACGTATGCCTGAAACTGGTCGTCGCGGATCTCGAGTTCGCCGACCACGAGCGGCCCCTGCTCGGCCTCGGGCCGGGAGCGGCGGCGGCGGCGGACCACGGCCTCGATCCGGGCCATCACCTCCTCGGGATGGCAGGGCTTTGAGACCCAGTCGTCGGCGCCGAGTCTCAGACCGCGGACGCGCTGGGCGACGGTGGAGTTGGTGCTGCAGGCGATGATCCCGAGGCCCGGCATCAGGCCTGAGATCCGATCGAGGAACTCCCACCCCTCCTCAGGGCCGAGGACGGTCGGGTCAACCACCAGGGCGTTGAGCTTCATCGCCACCAGCTCATCGGCCGGAGCACCCCCCGGCAGGACGCGGTACTCCCAGCCGGCGGCGTCGAGCCGCTTGCCCAGAACCTTCAAAAAGGCGGTGTCCCGGTCGATGACCGCGACCCTCAATGTTCCGCGTCGTGCGCTCATATGCGTGCGATCGGTCGCCCACCTGGGGTCGCCGCTCACCCATGCTAACCCCCACAGAGCCCCCCGATGCAACGCGGCAGACGCGTTTCACAGCCTTTTCACACGGCGGTCTCCGGATCTTCACCACGGGGCATCAGGGCTGGAGCAGAGTGCCAACTACCGCGAGACTCCTCTCTCGTGCGGCGCGCGATCCTCTCCCTGCCCCGGATCGCGCGCATTTTTTTGCCCGGCCCGCGGATCCGAACCAAGTCGCCCGAGTGGGGTCAAACTAGACAAGGTGCTGGATCCCCGACCATCCGAGAGCCGCACGACCGCCGGCCGGGGACGCGTCCTCGCGCTGCTCTCGCTGGCTCTGATCCTCTCGATGTCGACCTGGTTCTCGGCCTCAGCCGTGATCCCGCAACTGCGGTCGGACTGGGATCTGGGCAGTAGCGGCGCCGCCTGGCTGACGATCGCGGTACAGCTGGGTTTCGTCGTCGGTGCACTCAGTGCGGCGCTGCTCAACCTTTCCGACGTCTTCCGCCCGCAGCGCGTGATCCTCGCGGGGGCGCTCGCCGCTGCGCTCGCGAACGGCCTGATCGTCTTCGCCGACGGGCCGCTGACTGCCCTGCCGCTGCGCTTCCTCACCGGTGCGGCGCTTGCCCAGGTCTACCCGCCGGCCCTGAAGGTGATGGCGACCTGGTACCGCGAGGGTCGCGGCACCGCGCTGGGGATCCTTGTCGGGGCGCTGACCGTTGGCTCGGCGCTGCCGCACCTCGTCAACGGCCTCGGCGGCCTCGACTGGCGTCTGGTGATCATCGTCACCTCCGCGCTCACGGTTGCCGGCGGGCTGATCGCCGCCCGGGTCCCCGACGGCCCCTTTCCCTTCCCCCGCGCTGCCTTCGATCCGGGCCAGGCCCGCCGGGCCCTTTCCAACCGCGGCGTCAGGCTGGCCACGCTCGGTTACTTCGGCCACATGTGGGAGCTGTACGCGATGTGGGCCTGGTTCGTGATCTTCTTTGGGGCCGCTCTCGAGGAACGGGGGCAGACCGGGGGCTCGGCAGCGGCCTTCGCCACGTTCGCGGTGATCGGGGTGGGCGGAATCGGCTGCTGGATCGGGGGGGTGCTGGGCGATCGCTGGGGCCGGACCCAGACGACGGCTCTGATGATGGCCGTCTCGGGCGCCTGCGCTCTTTCGATCGGGCTGTTCTTCGGGGACCCAACGGTCTTTGTCCTGATCATCGGTCTGATCTGGGGCTTCTCGGTCGTCGCCGACTCGGCCCAGTTCTCGACGATCGTCACCGAGCTCGCCGACCAGAAGTACGTCGGGACGGCGCTGACTCTGCAACTGGCGCTCGGTTTCATCCTTACCGTGGCGACGATCTGGTTACTGCCGTTCGTCGAGGACGCCGTCTCCTGGCGCTGGGCGTTCGTCCTGCTGGCACCGGGACCGGCACTGGGGATCGTCGCGATGCTACGCCTGCGGGCGGCACCCGAGGCGCGACTGATTGCCGGCGGCCGCGGCTGACCTCAGTCGATGGGCCAACCCATCATTCCTCGGCTATGACGTGAGAGATCCCACGCTCGTCGTCGAGCTGACCCAGGTGGCGGGCCTAGAATGTCGCCGGCCGCAATCCGGTGGCGATCAGAACCAGGACCGCGAGGCCGACCATCACGCGGAAGACCACGAAGGCGTTGTAGGAGTTACTGCGCACGTAGGAGAGCAGGCCGGCGATCGCCAGATAGCCGGAGACGCCGGCGGCGATCGTGCCGACGATCATCGGTCCGACAACGCCGTCGGGGAGGCCGTTCTGAATCGAGTCGTAGGCCTTCACCACGCCGGCGCCGGCGATCGCCGGAATCCCGATCAGGAAAGAGACCCGGGCCGCAGCATCACGGGTCAGACGCAGGTAGCGGCCCATCGTGATCGTCACGCCCGAGCGCGAGGCCCCGGGCGCAAAGGCGAGCACCTGGGCCAGCCCGATGTAGAGGCCGTGCCGGAGGCGGACGTGTTCGACGTCCTCCTCCTGCGGCCGGCGATCGGCGTCGGCCAAGACCAGTCCAAAGAAGATCAGCTCCAGGGCGATCATCCAGGGCTCGCCGAGGTGCTCATCGATGTAGCTCGAGCCGAGCGCGCCGACGACCACCGCGGGAATCGTGCCGATGATGATCACCCAGGCGAGTCGCTCGTCCCCATGCCCGATCGACCGCGTACGGAGCGTCTTGAAGAACGCCCGAGTGATCTTCACCAAGTCGGCGCGGAAGTAGCTGAGCACCGCCACGAGTGTGCCGATGTGCAGCGCTACGTCGAAGGTCTTGTGGAACTCCGGGTTCTCCTGCAGGAAGGTGTAGTCCTGCAGCCACGGCACGAGGATCAGGTGGCCCGAGGAGGAGATCGGCAGGAACTCAGTCAGTCCCTGAACGATCCCGAGTAGAAGTGCTTCGAGTTCAGACACGTGGGCCGAGGATGGTAGTGCGAGTTAGATAAGGTGCCGATTGATGAGGCGCCTCCTGCGGAAGACCCTGCCCCCGACCGGCCTGACGGTGGCACTGGCCGCCGTCGGCGCGCCGTCGGCGAGCGCAGCCGATGGCGAGGGCCTGTTGGGCCGCCCAACCGACTTCGAGATCACGATGTGGGGCTTTGGCGTGATCGCGCTCTTCATCGCGCTGCCGATCGTGCTCTCATGGATCCAGGGCCGCCTGGATACCCGCAAGGAGCGGGCGCGGGAGCAGCTCGAGCGGGTCCGCAAGCCCTAGGGTCCCTAACGCCCCCGGGCCCCGGACGGCCCCCAAAGGGACGACCCAGGCGTGGCGCCCGCTGTTGGTAAGCGATGTGTGAGGAGGGTCGGGCTGATGCCTCCGCGGGGGCATAGGATGCGCCCGTGGCCGAGAGGACCAGCTACGAACGGATCGGCGCCGCTGCTGTGTTGACGATCGAGCGCCCGGAGCGGCGAAATGCGGTCGACCGCGAGACCGCCGACGAGCTGCTCGCCGGCTGCCGTCGCTTCGAGGCCGACGAGCAGGCCCGGACGATGATTCTCACCGGTGCCGGCGACCTCGCGTTCTGCGCCGGCGCCGACCTCAAGGCGCTCGCGGCTGTCGGCCCGAATCCTCCAGACGACCTCGTCGCCGGTTACATGGACCGGCCGGAAGGCCCGATGGGGTTCACTCGCCTGACCCCGAGCAAGCCGACGATCGCGGCAATCAGCGGCTACTGCCTGGCGGGTGGGCTCGAGCTGGCGCTCTGGTGCGACCTCCGGGTCGCGACCGAGACGGCGCAGCTCGGGTACCCGGAGCGCCGCTGGGGCGTCCCCCTCGTCGATGGCGGCACCCAGCGCCTGCCGCGGATCGTCGGCCTCGGCCGGGCGCTGGACCTGATCCTCACCGGCCGGATCATGGGGGTCACCGAGGCGCACGACTGGGGCCTCGTGAACGAGATCGTGCCCGCCGGCAAGCATCTCGAGCGGGCCCTCGAAATGGCCGAGGGCCTCGCCGCCTTTCCACAGGAGACGATGCTCTCGGATCGCCGCGCGGCGATCGTCGGCTCAGCGATGGACCTCGAGTCGGGCCTTGCCTATGAGGCCGAGGTCGGCAGCGAGGTGATCGAGGTGGCGATCCGCGGCGCCGGGCGCTTCGCCGGCGGCGAGGGCCGTGGCGGCGCCGGCTCAGGCGCCTAGATTCTAGATCCGGAACTCGCCCATCAGGCGCTTCTCGGTCTCGCCGACGACATGGGCGACCACTTCGACATGGCCCTCGAGCGGAGTACCGCGGAGTTTGGTCGCAAGCAGGTCGTCGACCTGGAAGATCCCGGCAGAGTTGTTCATCTTGATCTCGATCCGGATCGGCCGATCGCTGCCGCCTTCTATATCGACATCGTCGATTGCCGCCGCCGAGAGCGCATGGATGCCAACGTCGCCCCGCTCGACCGGAATCCGCGTACGGCCCTGGGCCATGTCGAGGGCATCGGCGACGCGCACGACCCCTGCCTCGAGTGTGTAGGGCTCGCCGCGACGGCGGTGGCCGATGATGCAATGCAGCGCCTCGGAGGCGATCACCGTCAGCTCCGGCTCCTCATAGATCCCGGCCAGCAACTCGCGCAGCTTGCGATCGGCGATGAACAGGCTGTAGGCCTCGTGATCAACACGGTGGATGCTCATGCCGCTGTCGTGGAGCAGTGCTCCGGCGATGACCACGACCTCGGCATCGCGCTCGGCGAGTCCGTGGTCGGTGACGACCGCCGGCTCGATCCCGCCCTTGACGGCGAGACGCAGGATCCGCAGAGCGATGTTGGCGACGATCTGGATGTGGACCCGGCTGTGATCGGACATCCCGAGCCGCTCCGACGTGACCTGCTGCATGTACCAGCGGGCGGCGATCTCACCGTCGGCGTTGACGGCCTCGAGCAACTTCTCGAGACGGCGGTTGCCGCGAGTCGGCACCTTGATACCGAGCGAGCTGACCCGCTCGGACAGCTCATGTTTCTCATCGGCCATCGTCGCCAGTCTTACGGAAATCGCGGAACGATCGCGGATCTGCCTGCCGACGGCTGATTCCGCCGGAGCGCGCCTTACCTTGGGCGCAGTGAGTGAGCGTCGCCGAGAGCTCGACCTCACCGGAGCCATCCGGCACACCCGACACCCAGGGTCACCCGGTCCGGTCTGTCCTGTGACCGGCCGGACGATCCCCGAATGCTGCTGTCGGCGTTGCGTCGACGTACAGCTGCGCCACCACGCTCCCTGGCTATTGGACCGCCGCTATGGTGACGAGCCGCGGGGTCGGGCAGCCTAGGCCGGTGGCCCCCGGCGGCGGGGATCAGAGCGCCGAGCCGCTGCTCGTGGAGACCGAGGGAGCCGTCCTCAAGCTGACTCTGAACCGGCCGCAGAAGCGCAACGCCCTCTCCGTCGAGCTCCGTCAGCAGATCGCCGCCGCGCTCGGAACGCTGAACCCGGAGGCGGTTGGCGCCGTTCTGCTGAGTGGCACCGGCTCAGCCTTCTGTTCCGGGGTGGACACGAGCCAGTTCGGCGGGGACCGAGCCAACCGTGAGCTGCTGATCGAGAGCAGCCTGGCCTGCTTCGGCGCCGTCGGGGAGTGCCCCGTGCCGGTGGTTGCCGCCGTCCACGGGCCGGCGCTGGCGGGAGGCTTCGTGCTGGCGCTCGCAGCCGATCTGCGGATCGCCGAGCCGGCCGCCGTGCTTGGCTTCCCCGAGCTACCGCGTGGGATTCCCCCCTCCTTCGCCTGGGCCCGTGCTGCCCTTCCGGCGGCGCTCGCGCGCGAGCTCTGCCTTACCGGGCGCCTGCTCGATGGATCCGCTGCGCGAGCCAAGGGGGTCGTTTCGGAGCTGGTCGAGGCTGGAGAGGCGAGGCCTCGCGGGCTCGAGGTCGCAGCCGAGATCGCAGCTCGTCCGCGGCGGGCGATCACGGAGACCAAACGGCGGATACTGCTCGAGCGGAAGCAGCTATTTGGCTTCCTGTTCGAGGACGAGGAGGAGATGTTCAGGCAAGCGATGCTCGGCGGGGGCTGATCCGGCACGGCGGATGCAGGCTCCAGCTCAGAGCAGCCGCGGCGAGACCTCGATCAGGAGCTGCGGCCACACAAAGAGCTCGATCGCGGTGGCGGCAAGCAACATCGGGATCGCCAGGCCGACCGTGACGAAGGTCGCCGCCAGCAGATCCTCCCACTGGTTCTTGCGACTGGCGATCAGCCAGGCCGCGAGGGGCAGGAAGACCGCCGTCAACTCCAGCAGCGCGTGCGGCAGAACGGTGACGATCAGCAGCCCCGAGCTGATGTCGAGCTGGGCCGCGAGCGTGGCGCCATCGAAGCCGAGGGCGAAGGCCTGCGCGAACAGCGAGAAGGTAGTGACCAGAACGACCCAGGCGATCGCCAGCGGGCCCGCTTTCTGATGGATGAACCGACTGGCGCCGGTCATCTCCTGAGCGGCCAGCGGCAGCGAGTTGCCGGCGATGAACCCCGCCACGCAGGCCGTCGCGTGCAGTGCCAGGACCAGCAGGTTGTTGGTCAGGACGTGGATGAAGTCCTCGGCCGTGGCGGTGGCGCTGACGCCTGGTATGAAGAAGGGCGTCACGTCTGGCGTGCTGAACAGCGAGACCACCCAGACGGCCATCAGCAGCCCTATGGCAATCAGCAGACCGCCGGCAAACCACGGACCGAGCACGGGGCCGGGATGCCCGGACCAGCGAGCGAGCGCTCCCCTTGTCTCGCGGATGCCCTGGACGAGCACGTAGTCCTCGCCCCGGGGGGACGCCCGATGTTGCTCCTCTGAAGACACGACCCTCCATCGGCAATCGAGCGGAGCTGGTTGAGCCGGATGCGGGTCCCGGGAGGACTCAACGGCCGGCGGCGGCCCGCAGGCCGCCGCCGTAATCACTTCCCAGACAACGCCTGGCGCCTAGCCGCAGACTGGCCAGGGGCTGGAGCCGGAGCGCCCGTAGAGCAGCGCCGCCCGGTAGTCCTGCTCCGCCTCGGGCGCGGCCGCCGGGTCGCCGGAGCCACCAACAGCGGCCCAGGTGCCGTAGTCGAACTGATATTTGCCCCGGTAGGAGCCCGTCGAGGAGACTGCGGCCGGATCGCCGCCCGACTCGCAAGCGGCGATCGATTCGAGGGTCCCGCTTGAGACGCCGACCGACTCCGGGGTGCCGATCTTTGGCTCGCGCTCTGCCTTGCGGATCTGTCGGCGGAGCGCCTCGAACTTGCCTTCCAGCGCCGCCGGGGCGATCTGCCCGGCAGCGGCGTTTCGCTGCGGAGCGACCTTGAGCTTCTTTGCCTTCTCGTAGGCCCCCTGGTAGTCGTTGCGCAGCTGCGCCGCCTCCAGCACGCGCTCGAGATGCGAGCGCTCGAGGGTCACGTCGAGATCTGCGAACTGGGCAGCCGCGGCGGTTCCTATGGAACCGAACGCCAGCGCGCCCGCGGTCGCTGCCGCGGCCAGTGTTCCGTTGATCAGAGTCTTCGTCTTGGGCACCTGGGACACCTCCGGTTTGGGGCGCCGCACGAGCCAGTCCCCGAGCACGGCGATTACGCGTGTCTCGGGATGCGGGCAGCGCCCACGGATGTGGACGTGCGGCGGGTGCTGACCCCGGGCGGCAAGTGCAGTGGCGTACCTTCTGTCCGGTACGCACCCGGGGTTGGTTGACGAGCACACGATCGCATCGGCCCGGGTAGATATGTGTGAGGACGCTCACACTCGCAAGATTTCGCTCATATTGCGCTCAGACTCCACCAGCCCAAACTCGAAGCCGCCCCTGGCCCTGATCGATGCCTCTTTCGAGGGGCAGGCCGCGCTCGGCACGGGGGTTTCAGCCGCGATTTTGCGACGGGTTGCTCGCGGCGACCTGCCGGCGACGATGCGCATCCACCGCACGGGCAGGAGTCTCGCCTTCGGTCGCATCGACAGGCTCGCTCCGGGTTACCCCAGGGCGCTCGAGATCGCCCGCGAACAGGGCTACGAGCCGGTGGAGCGGATGGCCGGAGGGCGGGCCGCCGTCTTTCACGAGGGCACGATCGCCTTCTCGCGGGCGAGCCGCGAGTCGAGCCTGCATGCCGGCACCAGGGACCGCTTTGAGGGGATGGCGACGACGATCGCCGGCGCTCTACAGCGCATGGGCCTCGACGCCCGGGTCGGCGAGGTTGCGGGCGAGTACTGCCCAGGCGAGTGGAGCATCAACTGGGGCGGCCGCCGAAAACTCGCCGGGATCGGGCAGCGCGTCGTCGCCGGTGGTGCCCACGTCGGCGGTGTGCTCGTCCTCCGCGACGAGCAGGCGATCCGGGACGTACTCGTCCCGGTATATGAGGCGCTCGGACTCGAATGGGATCCGGCCACGGCCGGCAGCATCGCCGAGGCGCTCGGCTCGCCGGCGCCGCGGCCGGGCGAGGACGACCCGCTACTGGCCGAGCTGAAGGGCGCGCTGCGGGCCGAGCTCGCCGAACGGTTCGAGGTCCGGGATGCCTTCATCGACCCGGAAACGATCAGGCTGGCGGAAGAGCTGCGCGCCTTTCACACGCCGAAGCCGCGCCGCTGAGCGCGCCTCACTCGTACTGAAGAGCCTCCATGACCTCGATCCGCGAGGCCCGCCGAGCGGGCCAGATTCCCGCCACGACCCCGGCGATTGCGGCGAGGACGAGGACGGTGATGATTCCCGCGATCGGGAAGGAGAGGATCAGACCATCGTCGGCAAGCGCCTTGACCGCGGCGAACCCGACGGCGATCCCGATCGTGGCGCCGACGATCGCCCCGATCATTGCCGTAATCACCGACTCGTAGCGGACCATCCTGCGGATCTGGCTGCGGGAGGCCCCGATCGCTCTCAGCATGCCGAGCTCGCGCTTACGCTCGAGCACAGTGAGGACCAAGGTGTTGACGACGCCGACCAAGCTGAGGATCACCGAGAGCGTCAAGAGGACGTAGATCAGGTAGACGAGCCCGTTGACCTGATCCTCCTGATCATCCTTGACCTGTTGCTGGGAGCGCGCCTCGGCGTTTGGGAACTCGCTCTGCAGGAGCGACTTGACCCGCGCGTCGGTGGCGTCGAATGTGGCGCCACCGTCGAATTTCGTCAGCACCAGGAAGTCCTGGCGAACGTCGAATTTGTCGCGGAGCAGAGGCACCGGCAGCGCGATCGAGTCGACCAGCAGCGCGACGCGATCGCGGACGCTGCCCTTGACCTCGACCTCGACCTCTGAGCCGCTCGGCGTGAGCAGGGTGAGCTGATCACCGACGGCAACGTTGTTCTCCTCGGCCCAGTTCGCCTCGACCAGGGCGCCGTTGGTTCCGAGTTCGGCCAGCGTCGCGTCGGAGCCGTCGGTCCAATCGAGCTGGGCGGCCGCGGTCAGCGTTCCGGGGTCGATCCCGGTGACGAACTGGTCGCCGTCGATGCCGACCACCTTGGCGCCGGCGGCGGCGAGCGGCGAGGCGGCGGCGACGCCATCGAGATCCTGCACCGCCGGCGCGACGTCGGCGGATATCGGCGAGAATCCATCGACGTTGTAGATCGCTACGTCGCCCGTGAACGTCTTGTCGAGCGCGTCGGTGACCGACTTGGTGATCGCCGAGCCGAGCATCAGGACGAAGACGACCAGCGCGACGCCGATCATCAGCGCTGAGGAGGTCGTCGCGGTCCGCGCCGGGTTGCGAAGCGTGTTCTCGCGGGCGAGCCGGCCGGTCACCCCCCGCAAGCGCTCGATCGGCCGGCCAACGAGCGAGGCCAGCGGCGCGACCAGGCGGCCGCCGAGCATCGCGACCCCGATGAACAGTAGGACCAGACCGAAGCCCATCGCAACCAGCGCGGAGCCGAACCCGCTGATCGCGAAGAGGCCGATTCCGAGGACGACGATCCCAGCCACGGCGAGGAGCGAGGCGAGCACCGTGCGCCTGCGCCCGGCTTCCTCTCCCCCTCCACCGGACGTCTCGCTCAGCGCCTCGAGCGGACTCACCCGGGTCGCGCGCAGAGCCGGTATGAGCGCTGAGACGAGCGTCGAGATCATGCCGACCAGCAAGGCGACCAGAACCGTCCTCGGCTCCAGCGGCAATCCAGACTGCGGCAGCTCGAACCCGAGCGCCTTGAACGCGGCAAGCAGAACCTTGACGAATCCGGCGCCGGCCACCACCCCGATCAAGGAAGCGACCAGGCCAAGCAGAGCCGCTTCGGCGACGACGCCGGCCAGCACCTGGCGCGAGGAGGCACCGAGCGTGCGCAGCATCCCGAACTCGCGGGTGCGCTGAGCGACCGTGATCGCGTAGGTGTTGAAGATCAGGAAGGCGCCGACGAAGACGGTGATCCCGGCAAAGATCAGCAGCGCTGTGGTCAGGAAGCCGAATCCTTCCTTGATCTCGTCGGCGTCGTCGCTAGCGACCTGCTCGCCGGTCTTCACCTCCGTACTGGAAGGAAGTGCCGCAGTGAGCCGATCGCGCAGCTCCTCGGGACTGACCCCGTCCGACGCTTCGACCGCGATCTCATCGAACTCGCCCTCTTTGCCCGTGATCCGCTGCGCCTCCGGCAGTGTGAACTCGGCCAGGGTGGCGCCACCGAGAGGAACCCCGGAGCCGAACCTCGCAATGCCCGAGAGCGTGTACTCGGTGAGGCCGCGGGCGCCGGTGATCGGGATCGTCTGGCCGACCTCATAGTTCTCCTCCGCCGCCGCGAAGGAGTCGATCGCGACCTCGTCGTCGGCCGTCGGCGGCCCGCCGTCGGTGTAGCTGAAGGGGGTAAACGGCTCCGGCTGGACACTGGAGACGATGTGCGGCGGACCGCCCTGTGGTGGGCCGATGCGATCGCCGTTCTCGTCGAGGATCGCGATCGAGGTCCCGTCGCCGATCGCTCCGGACGCCGTCTCGACGCCGTCGACGGCCTCGACCTGCCCGAGCAGATCCTCCGGCAGCGCGGTGCCGGACTCCGGCAGCGCAAAGCCGCCCTCAACCTCGACCCTGGCGCGGACGCTGACGTCGACTCCGGCATTCGACTCCGCGAAGATGTCGTCGAAGGAGCGGTTGACGGAATCGCTCAACATCAGTGTGCCGGCGACCATCGCCACCCCGAGGAGGACCGCCAGCGCTGTCAGACCGCCACGCAGCCTGTGCGTGGCCAGCCCGCGAACTGCGAGCCGCAGCATGGAAGCGCTCAGAGCTCCCGCATGAGCCGGATGACGTCGTCCTCGCCGGAGACACGCTCGTCGGCGGCCACGGCGCCGTCGGCGAGCACGATGACCCGGTCGGCGTAGGAGGCGACGCGCGGGTCATGGGTGACCATCACCACCGTCTGGTCGACTTCATCGACTGAGTGGCGGAGGATTTCGAGCACGCCTGCGCTCGAGTTCGAGTCGAGGTTTCCGGTCGGCTCGTCGGCGAAGATCACTGCGGGCCTGGAGGCAAGCGCGCGGGCGATCGCGACCCTCTGCTGCTGGCCACCGGAGAGTTCCGAGGGCCGGTGCGAGCGGCGGTCGCTGAGGCTGACCATGGCCAACAACTGCTCGAGCCACTCCGGATCGAGTTCGTGACCGGCTATCCGGACCGGCAGGGCGATGTTCTCCTCGGCGTCGAGGACCGGGACGAGGTTGAAGAACTGGAAGATGAAACCGAGCTTCTCCCGGCGCAACTCGGTCATTCCGCGATCGGAGAGCCCGGTGATCTTGACGCCGTCGATCCAGACATGACCAGCGGTCGGCTGATCGAGGCCGGCCAAGAGGTGCATCAGAGTCGACTTCCCCGAGCCGGAGGGGCCAACGATCGCGGTCAGCTCGCCCCTTGGGAAGTCGAGAGCGACGCCGCGCAGGGCATCGACGGCGGCCTCGCCCTCGCCGAAGCGCCGTGAGAGCTCGCGGCAGGCGACGATCGAATCGCCGACCTCCAGCGTCGCGGTCTCTGCAGAAGTCGCTTCCATCCGCCCGCGGAGACTAGATGAATGTTTCTTCGGCGTGAGTGCGAAGATGGCGGGACCGTGGATCAGAGGAAGGGAACCAAGGCGACCGGGCTGAGCGCTATCGGGCTGGGCCCCGCGGGTGCCGCCACGCTCAAGCGCCTTCGGGTCGACGAACTCGATGTCGGCACGCTCTGGGTCGGAAGTCTCGAGGTCGAGGAGCAGTCCTGAGCGCCGTCGTCTCGAAGCTGAGCCACATCGACCTCGTCGTCAGCTCACTGCAGCGCAGCCTGCCCTTCTACCGCGGGCTGCTGGAGCCAATCGGCTGGACCGACCATGATCGGATGATCGGCGAGCGGGGCGAGACGATCCACTATCTCTCGGTGCCGGGCTCCGGCGTCTCGGCGATCGGGATCCGTGAAGCACAGTCGGGCACCCACCCCACCCCTTACGACCGTTACGCGGTCGGCGTCCACCATGTCTGCATCGATGTCCCCTCCCGCGAAGTGGTCGACGAGCGCGCGGGCTGGATCGCGGGCAGCGAGGGACGACTGCTCTCGGAGCCCACCGAGTACGACTACACCCCCGGCTACTACGCGGTCTTCTGCGCCGACCCGGACGGGATCAAGCTCGAACTGCTGCACCGCCCGACGTACTGGCAGGATGCCGTCTGATGAAGGTTCTCGCTTTCAGCGATCTGCATTGCGACCGTGACACCGCCCGCCGGCTTGTCGAGGCCAGCGCCGAGGTTGACCTCGTGATCGGAGCGGGCGATTTCGCCTCTCAGCACCGGGGCCTCGAGGACATGATCATCGAGCTCGCAAAGATCGAGACCCCGACGCTGCTCATACCGGGGAACAATGAGACGGAGGACGCTTTGCGGTCAGCCTGCGCCGAGTGGGATTCCGCCCAGGTGCTGCACGGCTCCGGAACCGAGATCGGCGGAATTCATTTCTACGGGCTCGGGGCGGGGATCCCGACGACACCGTGGGACTGGAGCTTCGACCTGACCGAGGAGGAGGCCGAGGCCGGGCTCAGCGATTGCCCCGCTGAAGGCGTTCTCGTCGTCCACGCACCTCCCTACGGCCACTGTGACCAGAGCGCGGCCGGCGAGCATCTCGGCAGCCACGCGATCAGGGCCGCAATCGAACAGCGCCGGCTGCAGATGGCGGTCTGCGGTCATATTCACGAGAGCTGGGGCACCCGCTCGGAGATCGCCGACACGCCGATCGCCAACCTCGGCCCCGACGGGACTCTGCTCGAACTCTGATCGCGATAGCGTTAGGTTTCACTTACGAAACTGACTTGGCGCCGACCGCGCCGGACTGGAGAGCGAATGGCCGACGTCACCATCAAGCGCGAGGACGAGCTCGAGACGAACTTTGGAGGTTCCTTCAAACTCCTCCGTCACGGCCTCGGCATGAGTTCCTTCGGAGCCCAGATTCTGCAAATGCCTCCGAACGCCGACGGCTATCCCGTCCACGACCATGGCAAGGACGGCCAGGAGGAGTGTTACGTGGTCCTGGAGGGAGACGTCGAGCTGACCGCGGGGGACGAGACTCACACGCTCGAGCCCGGCGTCTACGCCCGGATCGGCTCCGGTCAGGATCGCAAGCTGGTCCCCGGTGACAACGGGGTCAAGTTGCTGGTCATCGGTGGCGTTCCGGGCAAGGCCTACGAGATCGCGGAGTTCAGCACGCCGCAGGACGGCTGAGCGGCGGATCCGGCGGCTCAGGGCATCGCCGTCGGCTGAATCAGCCGGGCTTGCCCTTCTTGTTGACGACGAACCAGCTGCCGCCGAACTCGACGACGTCGTTGCAGCGGATCTCGCCCGGCAGGTCGTGCTCGTAGAAATACAGGGGGTGGCCCTTGTAGGTGACCATCCGAGCGCCGCCACGGCGCTTGCTGGTACCGAGGTCGGCCCGCCTCAGGCCCTTGCCCGCAACCGGCCGGCCCTTGGTCTTGATCGGGGGCCAGGCCTTCGCGCAATCGCCCCCGCACTTCGACTTCGACTTCTTGTCCCTGGTGAACAGGTAGGCGACGAGACCGGTCCGTTTCTCGAAGATCACCTTGCCGAAGCGGCTGTTCTTGAGCCGGAGGACCGGAGTGCTGCCCGAGGTCACGGCCGCGGGGGTGGCCGTGCGGTCGAGGGGCTCTTGGCCGGCGGCAGCGAAGGCTGCCGCCGGCAGAGCCGCCGCAATCAACAGGAACGGTATTGAAAGGGCTCGGGCGCGCATAGGGACAGCCTCGCGCTTGTAGCTTACGAGCCGGTGAACGCCTCGCGGTTACACTCGCCGCGCCGAAAGGCGAGGATCCCGCCCACCGGGAGCAAGGATCAAAGCGTCAACAAGAGGAGGACCAGATGGCAGCCGCCGACGACACCGGGGCGACGACCGAGAAGTTGCCGCGCAAGCTCTACGAAAAGGAGTTGATGCGGCTGCAGACCGAGCTGGTCGTGATGGCCGAGTGGGTCAAACGAGAGGGCCGCCGAATAGCGCTCGTCTTCGAGGGCCGCGACGCGGCCGGCAAAGGCGGTGTGATCAAGCGGATCACCGAGTACATCTCGCCACGCATCGCCCGCGTGGTCGCTCTGCCGGCTCCGACCGAGCGCGAGCGGACCCAGTGGTATTTCCAGCGCTACGTCGCCCACCTGCCGGCGGCCGGAGAGATCGCGATCTTCGACCGCTCCTGGTACAACCGAGCCGGGGTCGAGAAGGTGATGGGCTTCTGCACCACCTCGGAGCACCGTCGCTTCATGCACCAGGCGCCGCTCTTCGAGCGGATGCTGGTTGACGAAGGGATCATCCTCGTCAAGTACTGGTTCAGCGTCTCCGACGACGAGCAGGAGCGCCGATTCCAGAGTCGGATCGACGACCCGCTGAAGCAGTGGAAGCTGTCACCGATGGACCTCGAGTCGCAAGCGCGCTGGGTCGACTACTCGCGGGCCAAGGACGAGATGTTCATCCACACCGACATCCCCGAAAGCCCCTGGCATGTGGTCGAGTCGAACATCAAGCGCAACGCGCGGATCAACTGCATCAGCCACCTGCTTTCGGAGATCCCCTACTCGCGCGGAGAGAAGCTGAAGATCGAGGTCCCCGAACGGCAGTCGGACAAGGGCTATGTCCGGCCGCCTCGGGACACGAACACCTACGTGCCCGATGCGGCCGCGACGCTGCTCGCGGCAAAGAAGCGCGCCGGCAAGAAGCCGAAGGACTGAGCCGGGCGCCGGGCGTTCATCCGCCTTGGTGTCTGCGGAGTGGCCCGGGGCCATGTGGATCGGTGCGCGGTCTCCGAGCGCTAGATTGAGCAACCGATGAGCCCGAGCATCGGCATTCCCCGCCCGCCCGTCGGCCCCGACCCGCTCCGGCGGATCAAGGTGCCGAAGGATCTCGAACCGATCACAACGCTCGGCGTCGAGGCGCCGGCAGCCGCCGGCGGACTCGACGACCGCGACGTCGCTCGGATCTGGTCCGCGGCCAAGAAGCTGTTCCGGTCGGGCGTCCATCCGGCGGTCAGCCTCTGCGTTCGCCGCGAGGGCGAGGTCGTGCTCGATCGCTCGATCGGTTGGGCCAGGGGCGTCGGCCCGGACGCGCCCGGCG
>JAQBGG010000095.1:0-2770 GCA_032122625.1 Acidobacteriota bacterium | reverse complement strand
GCACGACGGCGGTGACTTCACTCGCGACCGTTGCGCCTTCTGCGTAAGCGTGAGCCGAGGGACACGGCGGGCTTGGGGCTTGTCGTTCAGGCTGCTCGGAGTGCCGAGCTGGCGGGCTGCCAACGCCAGGGCAGGAGTTCGGCGAGGCGCGTGTTCGGGAAGCCCTTGGCCATCTGATCGATGATATCGGCGAGGTAGGCCTCGGGGTTGCGACCGTTGAGCTTGGCGCTCTCGATCAGCGTGTAGAGCACCGCCGCACGGTGCCCGCCGGCATCCGAGCCGACGAACAGGTAGTTCTTGCGGGTCACCGCGATGCCGCGCAGCAGCCGCTCGGCGAGGTTGTTGTCGATGCCGAGACGGCCGTCGGTGGCGTAGCGGGTGAGCGCATCGCCGCGGCTGAGCGCGTATTGCAGGGCCCGGCCGAGCGCGGTCTTGCCCGAGATCCGGCGTCGTTGAGCTTCGAGCCATTGCTGGAGCGCGATCAGCAGCGGCAGGCTGCGAGCTTGCCGTACGGCCAGGCGCCGGGCCGCCGGCAGGCCGTTGATCTCGGCCTCGATCGCATAGAGCTCCTGGATTCGCCGCAGCCCCTCCTCGGCGATCGGCGACCTGGTCGCCTCGAGCACCTCGAACAGCTTGCGCCGAGCATGGGCCCAGCAGCCGACCGGGACGATTACCGACAGCTGGCCGCCATTGGGACGGTACAACGCGTCGTAGCCAGCGTAGGCGTCGGCGTGGAGGAAGCCTTTGAAGCCGGCCAGATGGTCGCGCGGCCACTCGCCTTTGCGGTCGGGGCTGTAACGGTAGAACGCGGCCGGCGGCCCGGTGCCAGCGTACGTTCTGGGGTCGAGGGCGTAGACCCAAAAGCGTGCGATCCGGGTCCGGCCGAGACCCGGCGCCAGCACCTTGATCGTCGTGTCGTCGGTGTGCAGCACCGGGCTCGCCATGACGTAGGTACCGATGAGCCTGGCCAGCGGCCTCAGCCACCACGCGGCGTGGCCGACCCAGTCGGCCAGGGTGACCCGGTCGATGTCGATGCCCTCGCGCGCCAGGATCGCCGACTGGCGATAGAGCGGCAGGCCGTCGCAGTATTTCGAGACCACGACATTGGCGATCAGCCCGGGCCCCGGCCGGCCCTTCTCGATCGGCAGGTCGGGCGCCGGCGCCTGGAAGATCCGCTCGCAGCACCGGCAGGCGTATTTCGGCCGGACGTGGCGGATCACCTTGTGCCGGGCCGGGACCTTCTCCAGCACCTCGGTGACGTCCTCGCCCATCCTGGCGAGCCGGCGATCGGCGCAGTCGCAAAGGAGCTCGGGCTCGTGGACGACGATCTCGCGCGGCAGATGTGCCGGCAGCGGCTTGCGCAGCGCCGGCCGGCGTGGCCGGGCCTCGCGTTTCTGCCGGACCGGCTCGGCGGCAACGTGCTCGGCCTCGCTCTCCTCGAGATCCTCGAGCCGCAGCTCGAGCTGGGCGATCGCCTGGTCGAGCTTCTCCGAGGAACGGCCGAACCGGGCCCGCCGCAACGCCGCGAGCTGGACCCGAAGATGCTCGATCTCGATCGTCGCCCGGCTGAGCTTGGCCCGGGCCGTGGCCAGCTCGGCGTCGCGCTCGGCCACCACCTGACGCAACATGGCGAGCTCATCGGCGAGGGGTGGTTGGGCGCTTTCCACGAGCAGAAGTGTACCGGACTGCCGCGATCATCACCATGTCATGCTACCGGCCAGACTCGTTTCTGAGTCAATATGTCGCAACAGAATCAACGACTTCAGCACGCCGCAAACGGCCGCGCCGTCCACGCCGGCATGCGCCAGTCGATGCCCTCGGTCAGCATCGCCAGCTGGGCCGTGGTCAGTGTGAGCACGCCCTCCTTGGCCTGCGGCCAGACGAACCGGCCACGCTCCAGCCGCTTGGCATAGAGCACGAGGCCCTGGCCGTCCCAGACCAGGGCCTTCAAAAGATCGCCGCGCCGGCCGCGGAAGATAAAGAGCGCCCCACTGTAGGGGTCGAGCTGTAGCGCCGTCTGCACCTGCGCCGCCAAGCCGTCGAAGCCGCGCCGCATGTCGGTGACGCCGCAGGCCACATAGACGCGAGTCCCTGGCGGCAGCGCGATCATCGGTCCCGCAGCGCCGCCAGAACCTGGCCAAGAGCCCCGCTGTCGACGTCGGCGCCGACCCGCAGCCGAACGCCCGAGGGCAGCTCGATCTCGATCAGCCCGGCCGGACGGCCCGGCAGCGCCGGCTCCCGGCGCAGCGTCGGCGCGCCATCCTCCGCTGCCGGTGGCGACAGCGCCGGCGCCTCCTCCGGCACGATCCGCACCGGCAGGAAACCCGCCATCGCCCCGGCCAGCGCCTGCTTGCGCCACGTGTAGAGCAGCCCGGTGCTGATCCCATAGCGGCGCGCCACCAACGTCGTCACCGCCCCGGGCTCGAGCGTCTCCTGCACGATCCGCAGCTTCTGCGCCGACGCCCACCGCCGGCGCCGCTCGGGCCGAGCCGTCAGCTCGACCCCCGCCTCGAGAGTGCCCGTAAGAGGCTCGTACGAGCTGTCGTTCACGCGTCGTTCCGGTCAGGCGGCCAGCTCCGCACCGACCAATCTCGACCATCCACGACCCCACCGGAACGTGGGGTTCAGCTTACGGTTACGGACGCCCACCTGCACGGCGATCGCGTTCTCGTGCGCCGGATCCACGGCTAGCGCTTCGCCCGCCGTGATGAAGGCGCGCTCGAGATCACGGCCGCGCAGCATGACCGCGGCACGGAGCGCGAGGCCGTCC
>JAQBGG010000094.1:0-21478 GCA_032122625.1 Acidobacteriota bacterium | reverse complement strand
GATCGAGGCGGAGGCCGAGCTGATCCGCGACCCTGAGCAGGTGCTGGACTTCGCCAAGGAGCTGACCCTGCGCTACGCCGACGGCATCGACGAGATCGGTGATGACGCGGCCGCGGCGCTCCAGGCGCAGGCACCGAAGCGCGTCGCAATCCACTTCAAGCCGATTCGTACCGCGAGCTGGGATCACCGCAAGCTCGGCGGCACCTACTAGGTGCTGCCCGGCGCCGTGGGCAAAGGGCTCGAGATCCTAGTCCGCCCCGGTGGCTCCCGTGACGAGGTGGTCGGCGAGCACGACGGCGCCCTCGTCGTCCGGCTCACCGCTCCCCCGGTCGACGGCAGGGCCAACCGCGCTCTGCGCAAACTTATCGCCAAGCGGGTCGGCGTACCCGCCTCGCAGGTGACCATCTCCAGGGGCGAGCATTCGCGTCGCAAGCTCGTGGTCGTCGAGGGGGTCGAGCCGCCGGCGGTGCGAGAGGCGCTCGAGCGGGACTGAGCCGACGTCGACGGTCCCAGGACACCCGCTAGCCTGCCGCTCCCATGGAGAACCTCAAGGGCTTGATCCTCTCAGGCGGCGCCGGCACTCGCCTCCGCCCGATCACACACACCTCCGCAAAGCAGCTCGTCCCGGTTGCGAACAAGCCGGTGCTCTTCTACGGGATCGAGGCGCTGGTCGAGGCCGGCGTGACCGAGATCGGGATCGTGATCTCACCGGAGACCGGCGATGAGATTCGCGCTGCCGTCGGCGACGGCAGCGCCCTCGGGGCGAAAGTCACCTACCTGCCCCAGAGCGAGCCGCTCGGCCTCGCCCACGCGGTGCTTACCGCCGAGCACTTCCTTGGCCAGAGCCCCTTCGTGATGTACCTCGGCGACAACCTGCTGCGCGACGGGATCACCGAACTGGTCGCCGCGTTCCGTGAGCACGGGCCGGAGGCTCTGATCATGCTCACCCAGGTTCTCCACCCTGAGCAATACGGCGTTGCCGAGCTCGACGGCGAGCGGATCGTTCGCCTCGTCGAGAAGCCGAAGGACCCTCCCTCCGATCTCGCGCTGGTCGGCGTCTACATGTTCCGGCCGTCGGTCTTCGCCGCTGCCAAGGCGATCGAGCCCTCGCCCCGAGGCGAACTCGAGATCACGGACACGATCCAGCGCCTGATCGATGACGGCCGGGCGGTTGAGTACCACCGGGTCAAGGGCTGGTGGAAGGACACCGGGCAGCTCGAGGACATGCTCGCCGCCAATCGTCTCGTGCTCGAGGACATCGAGCCACACATCGGCGGCGAGCTGATCGACTGCAACGTCGAGGGCCGCGTCGTCGTCGAAGCAGGCGCCGTGCTCGAGCGCACCACCGTTCGCGGGCCGGCCGTGATCGGCGCCGGTGCCCGGGTCACCGATGCCTACATCGGGCCCTATACGGCGATCGGCGAGGACTGCGAGGTGACGGGCTCGGAGGTCGAGCACTCGATCCTGCTCCGCGGCGCACGGGTCCGCAACCTCGCCTCGAGGATGGAGGCCAGCCTGCTCGGCCGCAACGTCAGCCTCTCGCGCAGCGACGGGCTGCCGAAGACGATCCGGATGATCGTCGGCGACAACTCGGAGCTGAACCTGCCGTGAGGATCCTGGTTGCAGGCGGCGAGGGGATGCTCGCCCACGAGGTGATCGACGCCGCCCGCCGGCGTGGCCACGAGCTGACCCCGCTGGGCCGCGGCGACCTCGACATCACCGACCCACGTTCGATCGATGATGCGGTTGGCGGCAACGCGCCCGAGGCCGTGATCAACTGCGCCGCCTGGTCAGACGTCGACGGCGCCGAGGACGACGAGCGCGGCGCGATGAAGGTCAACGACGAGGGGGCGGCGCTGCTCGCCGCGGCGGCTGAGCGGGTCGGGGCAAAGGTCGTCTATCCCTCGAGCGACTACGTCTTCGACGGGATGAAGGTGACGCCCTATGTCGAGTCCGACCTGCCGGCGCCGATCAGCGCCTACGGCCGCAGCAAGCTCGGGGGTGAGACCTCCGTCGCTGTGGCGAATCCGCGCCACTTCATCGTCCGCTCCTCCTGGCTCTACGGACCGGCGGGGAAGAACTTCGTCGCGACGATGCTGCAGATCGGCCGCGAGCAGCCCGAGGTGCTGGTCGTCAGCGATCAGATCGGCTGTCCGACCAGCTGCGTCGATCTCGGCATGGCGCTGGTGGGCCTGGTCGAAGGTGAGGACTACGGGATCCATCACATCGCCGGGACAGGCAGCTGCACCTGGTTCGAGTTCGCGCAGGAGATCTTCGATCAGGCCGGGTACGAGACCCGGGTGATGTCGACGACCAGCGACATGATGGCCCGCAGGGCCCCTCGCCCGGCCTACTCGGTACTGGTCAGTGAGCGGCCGCGACCGGTCGTGCTGCCCGAGTGGCGGAAGTCCCTGCGCCGCTATCTCGCGGACCTGGAGCTGGAGTCGTGAAGTTGCTCGTCACCGGTGGCGCCGGCTTCATCGGCTCCAACTACGTGCGCTGCCATCTGGCAAGCCACCCAGCTGACGAGATCGTCGTCCTCGACAAGCTCACATACGCGGGGCGGCGCGAGAACCTGGCGGAGGCCGATCAGGGCCGGCTCAGCTTCGTCGAGGCCGATATCTCCGACCGCGACGCCGTGAGCCCGGCAATCTCCGGCTGCGACGCGGTCGTCAACTTCGCCGCCGAGTCGCACGTCGATCGCTCGATTGACGATCCCGGCGCCTTCATCCAGACGGATGTGTTCGGTACCTACGTCCTGCTCGAGGCGGCCCGCGACGCCGGCATCCGCCACCTGCAGATCTCGACCGACGAGGTCTACGGCTCAATCGAGCGGGGCAGCTTCACAGAGACCTCGCCGCTCGACCCGTCTTCCCCTTACTCGGCGTCGAAGGCCGGCGGCGATCTGATCGTCAGCGCCTTCCACCACACCTACGGCGCCGAGGCCCTGATCGTCCGCGCCTCAAACAACTACGGCCCATACCAATACCCCGAGAAGCTGATTCCGCTCTGCATCCTCAACGCGCTGGCCGGCGATCCCCTGCCCGTCTACGGCGACGGCATGCAGGTCCGTAACTGGCTCTTCGTCGAGGACTTCGCCTCCGCGATCGACGCAGTGCTCGAGCACGGCCGGCCGGGTGAGGTCTATAACGTCGGCGGCCCGGACGAGAAGCCGAACATCGAGGTCGTCAAGCGGATCCTCGAACTCTGCGGACGCGACGAGTCACTGATCACCTACGTCGACGACCGCCTCGGTCACGACCGCCGTTACTCACTCTCGGCCGATCGCACCGAGGCCCTCGGCTGGAAGGCCGCCGTCGGCTTCGACGAGGGCATCGAGCGCACCGTCGACTGGTATCGCGAGACTGAGTCCTGGTGGGGCCCGATCCGCTCCGGCGAGTACCAGGACTACTACGAGAAGCAGTACGGGCGCAAGCTGGGCTGAGCCCCGGGCTGCCTGTCAGCGCAGCCGCGCCAGCAGGCCGGTTCCTGCGGCGATGATCCGGCCCTCGGGGTCGGTTGCCACCGCCCTGCCGTCGTCCTGACGCGGCTTCAGAAGGAAGATGCCACCCTCGCCGAACTTGCGGTCGGGCTTGCCGTTGCTGCGGATCCGAGCCACTGCGGTCGAGCCGAGGTAGCCGGCGCCGGTCTCACCTGCGTACTCGCCGGCGGCGAGGATCTTCCCTCGCGCGATCGTCAGGTCAGCGGCGCCGGTGTCGTAATCCCCAGGCCTGGCCTGGATCAGCGTCTGGCCGCGCTTCCCGAAGTTGCGGTCGAGCCGGCCGTTGGGCTCGAGGCGGTGGAAGGCGAAGAAGCCGCGATCCCGGTAGGCGCGGCCCTCGCGCCCAGCGGGGAAGAAGCCGGCGCCACCGCCAACCACGATCCGGTCGGAGGCGTCGAACTCGACCGTCGTCGCATGCGAGGTCCACTCGCCGTTGCGCCGCGGCAGCCGGTCGAGCACCGTCGCCGGCTTCCCGGCCAGAGTGCCGTCAGGGTCGAGGCGGATGACCACGGGTGCTTGGGCGAACAGCTTCCGGTTCTTGACACGGACGGAGGAAACGACCGCGAGCCGGCCCTCTGAGTCGGCGGCGACGTCGTAGCCGTAGACGGCGCTCGAGTTGTACGCGGGGACGTCCCGCAGCAGTACGGGCCTGAGCAGCTTCGAAGGGATCAGACTGACGCCGTTCGCTCCGAACGCCGGATCGACGTCACCGTCCGGGCTCAGCCGGGTCAGCCCGAGCTGCGGTTCACCGTCGCCGCGCAGATCAAACCCGAAGACGATGCTTCCGTCGGGCTGCAGCGCCAGCGCATCGTGGCGGGTCTGGGTACGGCGCGGGGACGGGTCGAGGAGGCGCACCCCGCCCTCCGCAAAACTCGGATCGAGGCTCCCGTCCGCAAGTAGACGGCTGACGTAGAGCGGCGCTTTGGCGCCCGTTCTACCGGTCTTGCCGGCGACCAGAATCCGGCCGTCGTCGAGCACGATCAAGGCTGAGGCGGAGGAGGTCTGTCGATCAGCGGCGCCGAGCTCGGTGGGGCCGACGACGCCGTCTCCGCCGAAGGCCGGGTCGGGCTCGAGCTCCGGCGTCAGCTTCGCGAGTGATGCTCCCGACGGGCCGCGGAAGCCGAGGTTGCTGGTGGCGATCAGGATCGAGCTGTCGGCGTTCGTCTGGACGTCCATCACGAAGGGCGCGCTCAGGACCCTGCCCCCGAACAGCTTCTCGAGCTTCAGCTTTCCCGGCTTCTCGAGCTCCGGCCCGCCGGCCGGGGCCGAAGCCGGAATCAGCAGGAGAAGGAGCAGCGCCAAGCTGGACAGAAGCGGTCGCGTCCCGCGTCGCAGGGTCTGCTGGAGGAAGGTTGATAGTGCGAACATTGGCTCTGCTCCTGGTCGGATGGACTGCTCCGAACAGTGTGTGCCAGATCGCGGCAATCGCCAAGCAACCAAGGGGTGGACCGCTCACACCCCCAGGGACCCGACGCCCAGCGTCAGCCGCGGAAAGCTCACCCCGCCAGACTCGATTACCCTCCGCGGCCCGATGGCCACAGCCCACCCGACCTCAATCCCCGATGTGGTCCTCGTTCAGCCCGAGGTGCACGGTGACAGCCGCGGCTTTCTCCTCGAGACCTTCAGTGAGCTCGACTGGCGCGAGTTCGGGATCGAGGGGCCCTTCGTGCAGGAGAACCATTCGCGCTCGGCCGCCAGGGGCACGTTGCGGGGAATGCACTTCCAGACCTCACCCGGGCAGGCCAAGCTGGTGCGCTGCGTTCGCGGCGCGATCTTCGACGTCGCCGTCGATCTGCGCCGTGGGTCACGGACCTACGGGACCTGGGTAGGTCACGTCCTCGACGACGAGACCCATCACCAGCTCTGGGTGCCGGCCGGGTTCGCCCACGGCTTCCAGGTGCTGAGCGAGGTTGCCGATGTCGCCTACAAGCTGACCTCGCTCTACGACCCCAAGACCGAGTCCGAGATCGCCTGGGATGACCCCGATATCGCGATCGAGTGGCCGATCCACGAGCCGGTGCTCAGCGAGCGGGACAAGGTCGCGCCGCGATTGGCCGAGGTCGCGGACTCGCTTCCCTTCGGACGTTAGGCCGAGCCGGCGGGGCTAGTTGTTGATCTGTATGTAGATCGACTCGTTCCCGAGCGCGTTAGAGCCGAGGTCCCAGTTGCGCACGACGACGTCGGTGCCGGCTGGGCAGATTCCCTGCGTCTGCGACCCGAGTCCGATCATCGCCGAATCGTCCCCACCCCCGGGGGTGGCCGCGGCGCTCGTCGGGGTGAACGGAAGTGCGATGCAGTAGATGCCCGTTCCCGGGTTCGTTACCTGACTCGATCCGATGTTGCGCCGGGGGACGTCGGTGTCGATCGTCCCATCCCCCTTGATCTTCGCGTAGACGAACGGTCGAGCTGAGGCCGCGGTGCCGGCCGACACGGCCGTCGCCGCCGAGTCGGCGCTGCTCACATCGAGGCCGGGAGCCCTCTTTGTGATCTGCCGATTCGCCTGTCGCTTGGCGACCTTCTTCGCCTGCTTCTTCGAGATCGTGGTCGTCGCTTGCGAGCCGGACCCGGCGATCGCGGTCCCGGCAAGCAGTCCGCCGAGCGCGACCATCGAGACGATCAGGGCGGGCGATGGCCGCCGGCGCTTTGGCACTTCCATGGGGTGCTCCTTTCGTAGAGCGGGAGCGCCTTGTCTGGCCGGTGGCCGGTGCCCCGCCGAGTGGATGGAGCCAGGCTACCTCCCCATACCGCTCCGGGGCCGGAGTCGGGGCGGGGCATGCGGGTCCCGCCGCGCGGCGCGTAATATCGGTGGCTTGCCCTCGAAGCCGAAACCGACCCAAACGGACACCCAGCCGGATCCCCTCGCGGCCTTCAGCAAGCGCAGCAGGGACTGGTTCGAGCGTTCCTTCGAGGCACCGACCCCAGCGCAGGCCGCGGGCTGGCCCAAGATCGCCGGCGGCGCCAGCACGCTGATCTGTGCGCCGACCGGCTCCGGTAAGACGCTGGCGGCTTTCCTCTGGGGAATCGACACGCTCGCGCGCAGAACGGACCAGCTCGGCACCGGCGTCAAGATCGTCTACATCTCCCCGCTGAAGGCGCTCTCCTACGACGTCGAGCGCAACCTGCGGGCGCCGCTGGCGGGGATCGGGGCGGAGGTGGCCGTCGGGCTCCGCACCGGCGATACCCCGCAGAAGGACCGCCAGGCGATGCTGCGGACGCCCCCCGACATTCTCATCACCACGCCCGAGTCGCTCTACCTGATGATGACCTCGCAGGCCCGCAAGATCCTCGCTGGGGTCGAGGCGGTGATCGTCGATGAGATCCACGCGGTGGCGCCGACCAAGCGTGGATCCCACCTCGCCCTGACCCTCGAGCGCCTCGACCATCACGTCCAGAACCCCGAGCACGACGAACGGCTCGAGTTGGCCGAGGGCGTGCTCGAGACGCTCTCCCGCAAGCCGCTGCAGCGGATCGGGCTCTCCGCCACTCAAAAGCCGCTCGAGCGGATCGCCAAGTTCCTCGTCGGTCCCGGCCGCGAGTGCGAGATCGTCGACGCCGGCGTCCGCAAGCAGCTCGACCTCGAGATCGTCGTCCCCGTCGAGGACATGGCCGACCCGGGCGGCACGGTTCCCGCCCCGATCGGCAGCGCGGTTGACGACGGCGCCGGAACGGCGCCGCTACCCGGCCCCGACCGGATCGACCCCCAGCTCGCGGGCGAGCCCAACCATCGTTCGATATGGCCGGCGATCTATCCGCGTCTCCTCGAGCTCGTCCGCGAGCACACGAGCACGATTCTCTTCGTCAACAACCGCCGCGGTGCGGAGCGCCTCGCCAAGCGGCTGAATGAGATGGTCGCCGATCAGCACGCGGAAGCCAACCCCGACAACGACAGCCCACCGCCCGAGATCGCCCGCGCCCATCATGGCTCGCTCGCCCATGAGGAGCGGATCAAGGTCGAGGAGCTGCTCAAGTCCGGGAGCCTGCCCTGCCTGGTAGCGACGAGCAGCCTCGAGCTGGGGATCGACATGGGCGCCGTCGACCTCGTGATCCAGGTCGAGTCACCGAAGTCCGTCGCCCGCGGCATCCAGCGTGTCGGCCGCGCCGGCCACGAACTCGGCGCCGTCTCCAAGGGCCGGATCTTCCCCAAGTTCCGCTCCGATCTGCTCGAGTGCGCCGTCGTCGCCAAGAAGATGCGAGCGGGTGAGATCGAGGAGACCGTGATCCCGCGGCACCCCCTTGACGTGCTCGCCCAGCACCTCGTCTCGATGGTCGCTGACCGCGAGTGGGACGTGGATGAGGTCGAGGCGGTGATCAAGGCCTCAGAGCCCTACGAGGAGCTGGGTCGCGAGCAATTCGAGAACGTGCTCGACATGCTCGACGGCCGCTATCCCTCCGAGCGTTTCGCCGAGCTCCGGCCGCGATTGGTCTGGGACCGGACCGCCGGCACGATTCGCGGCCGCAAGGGCGCACGCCAGCTCGCCGTCACCAACGCCGGCACGATCCCGGATCGGGGTCTGTACGGCGTTCACCTGCCGGATGGCCGCCGCGTTGGCGAGCTCGACGAGGAGATGGTCTACGAGGCACGGCCGGGGCAGGTGTTCCTGCTCGGCGCCAGCACCTGGCGCATCGATGACATCACCCGTGACCGCGTGATCGTCACCCCGGCGCCCGGAGTACCCGGGGCGGTGCCGTTCTGGCGCGGCGACGGCATCGGCCGGACGGTTGAGCTGGGGCGCTCGATCGGCGAGTTCTCGCGCGAGGCGGTTGCCGCCGACCCCAAGGATCTCGCCCGCGATTACAACCTCGACGCGCTGGCCGCCGAGAACCTCGTCGCTTACCTACGCGAGCAGCAGGCGGCCACGCGTGTCGTTCCCTCCGATGAGACGATCGTGATCGAGCGCTTTCGGGATGAGATCGGTGACTGGCGGCTCTGCATCCTGAGCCCGTTCGGGGGGCGCGTTCACGCTGCCTGGGGCCTTGCCTTGAGCGCGCGGATCCGCAACGAGTTCGAGCTCGAGGCCGACGCGATCTGGTCCGACGACGGGATCGTCGTCCACCTTCCCGACGCCGACGACGCCCCGAGTCCTGAGATCGTCACCCTCGAGCCCGACGAGGTCGAGGACCTGATCGTCGGCGAGCTCAGCGGCTCGGCCCTGTTCGGCGCCCGCTTCCGCGAGGCGGCCGGCCGCTCGCTATTGATCCCCCGCGCCTACCCGGGCAAGCGCACGCCGCTGTGGCAGCAGCGCCTGCGGGCGCAGTCGCTGCTCGAGGTGGCGAAGGACTTCCCACGCTTCCCCGTGACCCTGGAGACCTACCGCGAGGTACTCAAGGACGTGCTCGACCTGCCGGCCCTGACGGAGATCCTCCGCGACATCCGCTCGCGCAAGATCTCCCTCGTCGAGGTCGAGACCCAGAGCGCGAGCCCGTTCGCGTCCTCGCTGCTGTTCGACTACGTCGCCACGTATATGTACGAGGGCGATACCCCGAACGCGGAAAGGCGCGCGGCCGCCCTCGCGCTCGACCGCGACCTGCTGCGCGAGTTGCTTGGCCAGGAGGAGCTGCGGGAGTTGATCGACCCGGCGGCGCTCGATGAGCTCGAGGACTCGCTGCAGCAGCGCGCCGGCGAGGCCCGCGCCTCCGACCGCGACCACCTCGAGCAGATCCTCCGCCGGCTCGGCGATCTGACCGAGGCCGAGGCCGAACAGCGGGTCCGGGAGGGGTACTCGGCCGCCTCGATGTTGGCCAAGCTCAAAGATGAGCGCCGCGCCGTCGAGGTCCGGGTCGCCGGCGAGCAGCGCTGGATCGCCGCCCAGGACGGGGGCCTCTACCGGGACGCGCTCGGGGTGCCGGTGCCGTCGGGGCTGCCGGACACCTTCCTCGAGCCGGTGCCGGAGCCACTGGTCACATTGATGCGTCGCTACGCACGCACGCACGGACCGTTCCCCACCGCTCAACCTGTCAACCGCTACGGGATTGATGTCGGGCCGGCGTTGAAGCAGATGGAGCGGGCCGGCGATCTCGTCCGCGGTGAGCTGCTCCCGGGCGGGACCAAGCGCGAGTGGTGCGATCCCGAGGTCCTACGGCGGGTCCGCCGTGCCAGCCTCGCGGTGCTCCGCAAGGAGGTCGAGGCGGCCGATATCCGTGAGCTCGCCCGCTTTTTGCCCTCCTGGCAGAACGTCGACGCCCACCGACCCGCAGGCGCCGGGCCGGACCGTCTGCGCGAGGCGCTCGTGCCCCTCCAGGGCGTCGCCCTCGCACCCGAGGTCTGGGAGCGTGACGTCCTGCCGCGGCGGCTTGGCGCCTACTCGCAATCGTGGCTCGATCAGCTGACAACGGGCGGTGAGATCGTCTGGATCGGGGCCGGAGCCGTCGGCCGCAGCGGCCGCGTCGCCCTCTACTTCCGCGAGGACGTCCGGCTCGCGGGTCCCCCGCCCGCGAACGCCAAGCTCGACAAGCCCGCCGACGAGCTGCATCGCAAGATCCGGGAGCTACTCACCCAGCGGCCCTGCTTCTGGCTCGACATCACGGCCGAGTTCGGAGAGGTCGAGACCGAGGAGCTGCACGCGGCGCTGTGGGACCTGGCTTGGGCCGGCGAGGTGACCAACGACGCCTTCGCTCCCCTGCGGGCGCCCCGCCTGCGGGCCGTCTCCCGCTCGGAGGGACGTCGCGCCAGGCGCTTCTCATCTCGGCGGGCCGCCACCGGACAGGCGCTTCAGGGGCGCTGGTCGCTGGTCTCAGGGTTGCTCGAGGGCGCTCCTTCCCAGGGCCCGCGCTGGCGAGCGCAGGCTGAGTTGATGCTTGAGCGTTATGGGATCGTCACCCGCGAGACGGTGCTCGCCGAGGGGATCCCGGGCGGCTTCACGACGCTCTACGGGGAGCTCTCCAACCTCGAGATCCTCGGCACGGCCCGGCGCGGCTACTTCGTCGAGGGCCTCGGCGGCGCCCAGTTTGCGCTCGCCGGCGCTGTCGAGAGATTGCGCTCCCTCTCCCAGGGTGAGGGGCAGCACCTCGTGCTCGCCGCCACCGATCCAGCCCAGCCCTACGGCACCCAGCTGCCCTGGCCGAAACCGCCGCTGCGCGAGGTGGGTCCCGAAGACGAGGGGGAGAGCCGCGGCGGCCGGCGGCCGAGCAGGGTCCCGGGAGCCTACGTCCTGACTCGTGACGGGGAGCCGATGATCTACATCGAGCGTGGGGGCAAGGGCATCCTGCGACTGGCGCGGATGGACGACGAGCAGCTGGCCGCAGCGCTGGAGGCGCTCGTCCTCGCCGCGACCGAGGGAACGGTCCCGAGGCTCGGAATCGAGAAGATCGATGGCGAGCCGGTCTTCGGCTCGGGGCTCGAGCCGGCGCTGGCGGAGGCCGGCTTCGCGCGCCAGCCGAAGCGCATGGTGGCCTCGGCCTAGCCGGCGCTCGGGGCCGCGCTTGCCTCGTGCCCGGCGGGCTGGCAAAGCGCCAGCTCGGTCGGTCCCGGCATGTCGCGCCGTAGTGACCCGAAGGCGATGCCGCCGGCGATCAGCGGTAGCCAGAAGAGAATCACCCGGTAGGCGAGCACCGCGGCCGCGGTGCCGGCGGCGGGGACGCCGTAGACGATCAAGGTCGCGATCAGGCCGCCGTCGATGCCGCCGATCCCGCCGGGGATCGGTAGCAGTCCGCCGAGCTGGCCGATCAGGTAACCCATCAGGATCACCGTGATCGGCGGCGAGAACCCAAAGGCGTGGAAGGTGGCCCAGAGCACCGCATTGTCGAAAGCCCAGTAGCCGATCGCGCCGGCGATCACGCGGAGGTCGCCATTGCGGACGATCACGATCGATTCGGCCGTGCCGGTGATCACCGCGCGCCGGGCCAAGCTCCAGAGCAGGCGTGGCTTCGAGGCCCCCGGCGCCGGGTCGGCTCCCGGTCCCAGGCGCGGGATCAGCAGCACCGCGGCGATCACCAGGATCGCCAGCGCCGCCGGCAGCGCGGTCAACAGCGGCGAGAGCTCGGGCCCGACGACGCCGATGAAAAGCAGCGTTCCAATCACGGCCACGGCGATGAAGTTGACCGAGCTCTTGATCAGGAAGAAGGCGACGGAGCGGCGGGCAATCCGCTCCCCGTCCATGCCGCCGCTGTGCAGCACCCAGGCGCCGAGCGCCAGCCCACCGGCGCCGCTGGCCGGCACCAGGGAGCCCATAGCCAGCTCCGAGCCGCCGATCTGCCAGCTGCGCCTCCGGGCCATCTGCCCACAGAAGATCGGCGCGAACATGACGATGTAGGAGGCGAAGGAGAGCCCTTCGAGGGCGGCCGCAAGTCCCAGCCAGCCGGGGTCCGCGTCGCTCAGCTCGCTGCGAATCTCACCGAGACCGGGCGCGAGGAGGACAACGGCGGCGAGCGCTGCGATCGCCGCCAGGGCCTGCAGGCCCCGCTTGCGCAGCGTCGGGGTGCCGAACTCGCTCGGCAGCCCCCCCGCCGCCGTGGTGCCCGCTTCTGGGACCGTGGCATCGGAGGAACTCATCCCTGCACAGTTGCATATGCAAGCACCGACGGCCCAGCCGGCGCAGCGCTGCCCGGAACGCTGCCAGCGGCGCCAACTCCCGCCGCCCCGCCCGCCCGCTCAGCTCCAGCGGTCCCAGCCGCGCAGCGCCCGTTTGGGGTCGATCGGCCGGTCACCCTTGCGCAGCTCGAAATGCAGGTGACACGGGGTCGAGGCGGCGTTGCCGGTCTGGCCGACTTGTCCGACCCGGTCGCCTGTGTAGATCCGATCGCCGGTCTCGATCGGTGGCCGCGCGATCAGATGCGAGTAGAAGTAGCGCTCGCCGCTCTTGCGCCCGCTGAGCAGTACGAACCAGCCGTAGAGACGGCCGTCGTAGCCAACCTTCCTGACGCGGCCCCCCCGCGCCGCGACCAGCGGCGTACTGCAGCCGGCGAGGATGTCGAATCCTTCATGGATACGGCCGCCGTTGCGCGGGGCGCCAAACTCGCCGATTGCGCCGCGATCGCCGTGTGGCCCATCCACCGGGAATACGTGACCGTGGATCTCGAACCCACCTGCAAACCGGGCCGGACGACCCAGGGGTCCGACCCGGAACTCGTAACGACCGTCGTCGACGGCGCGGCCGCGCCGGTTGACCCCGTTCCAGCGGCGCCGCAGTCGGGTGCCGGGCTCGGCAGCCCGCTGCCGCCAGCGGGCCACGGTCTTGCCGCTGCGGCGATCGGTGACGAGGATCCGCAGGTCCGCGGGGCGATTCGCCGAGAACCGGTAACTGAGCTTGATCTGCTTGCGACCGTCGAACAGCGGACGTTTGGGACCGACCCGGTGCGCATCGAGCTGGAAGCCGAGCGCCTGTGCAGACCCCGTCACGGGATCCTTGGCTGCGACGGCGCCGCCGCCGCCCAGCAGCGGCAGGGCCATTAGCGCGACGCCGGTAACGAGCAGGCGCCTCATCGCCGCGGGAGCGCTCGCGCCCCTACCGCTCGCCGGCGCGCACGTAGATCCGGCTCCGCAGCCCGACGCGGTGCAGGACCAGGCGCGCGGCGGCGCGCAGCGTCTTCAGGCCGTAGATCGCCGCTGGTTTCAGAGAGATGCTTGAAGCGTCGTCCCAGTAGCGGGTGTTGGCCGGCACCTCAGTGATCTTCAGCCCCAGGTGTGCCGTCTGCATCAGCATCTCGCTGTCGAAACTGAAGTCGATTGCGTTCCGCAGGAATGGAACCTCGAGCAGGAGCCGCTTCGAGTAGGCGCGGTAGCCAGTGTGGAGGTCGGAGAGATCGGTCCTCATCACGGAATTCTCGATGGTCGTCAAGAATCGATTGGCCGCCCGCTTGTAGAGCGGCATACCCGCGCTCTTCGCGGCCCCCGGCACCATCATCCGTGAGCCCAGCACGAGGTCGGCGCCATCGGTGACGATCGGGGCGACCAGATCGGGGATCAGCGAGGGTTCGTACTGCCCGTCGGGGTGGAGCATCACGACCACATCTGCCTCGTGGCGCAGTGCCTCCATGTAGCAGGTCTTCTGGTTCGCCCCGTAGCCCGCCGTGTGGGGATGCCAGACGACGTTGAGTCCGAGCTCGCGGGCCGCCGCCACGGTCCCGTCGGCCGAGTGGTCGTCGACGACGATGATCTCGTCAACCCAGCCGGACGGGATCTCGGCAACCATTGCGGCCAGTGTTTTCTCGGCGTTCAGCGCCGGCATCACCACCGCCACCTTCTTGCCGCCGGCCTTCTCAGACACCCGGAGCCCTCGTCGCGGAATCGGGGCGTGGCGCGGCCTCCGACCCCTCGGTCGGTCCCGCATCCGTGGAGGGGTTGGATGGCTCCCTGGTCGAAGGCAAGGTCGGGAACGTTAGCGGCTGAGGGTCGGACCGCAGGCCGCCGGCCGCCGCTTCGAGCACGCCCTCAAGACCGCTCTGAGGGGCCTAGATCGCTGCTAGCCTGCGGCCCTGAGGCGGGCCGGGCGCCGGCGTCGCGCGCTCGCAACCTCGATTTCACCGAGGCGCCCAGTCCCGAGCCGGCCTCTCAGCCATGCCGGAGCCTCGTGCGCAAGCCCTCGTGTATGTGCCCGTCCTCGGGGCAGTCCGCCCGTGAGCGCCACCGATCACGCTGAGCCCGAGCCCGGCGGGGGCACGGCCGGTTGGGTGGAGAGGATCGGGCGCCTGCCCGCCAACCCCTGGTTCGCCTATCTGGCGTTGCTCGCGGTCCAAGTCCGCGGGCTCTGGAGCGTCTGGGACAGAGACATCGCCGCCGGCGACACATCCTCTTACTTTCGCAGCTCCGATCTGTGGACCGACGATCTGATGGTCAACTTCGCCTGGTCGCCGCTCTACACAGCGTTCCTGGGCACGATGCAGTGGGTCACGGACGATCTCGTCACGACCCTCTATCTACACAGGGTGCTGATCGTCGTCGTCCTTGCGGTGCTCGTTCTGGCGCTGATGCGTCGCCTGCTTCCCGCCTGGGCGGCGCTGGGCTGCGCCTGCTGGTGGGCGTCGCTGCCGATCATCTACGACAGCGTCTACGAGGTCCATCTGTTCGCGGCGCTGCCGCTGATCGGCGCCGCGCTGCTGCTGACCGGCGATCCCACCCTGAAGCGCCGCGGTGCCGCCATCGGCCTGCTGGTCGCCAGCGCCGTCGTCGTCCGCCAGGAGGCGGCCTTCGTTGCCGTCATCCTCCTCGCCGCGATGGCCGTGGCGGAGTTCCGCGCGCGGCGGGCGGGTCGTGGGACCTCCCCGCGGGCCCTGGCCGTTGCCTTCGGCCTGCCGCTGCTCGTCGCGGTCGCGCTGATTGGGGCCGCCTTCGAACGCTCCGCCGTCAAGGGCGAGATGCTCTCCAAGACGTTCGAGGCGAAGCACACCCGCAACGTCTGTCAGGTCTATACAACCAACCTGTTGCAGCGCAAGCCCGACGCCTTCGCCGGCGACCCCTTCACCCAGTGTCAGGAACTGATGCCGAAGGTCTTCGATGAGCCGGAGCCGTCCCTGAGCGAGGCCTGGCGGCAGAACCCGAGTGCGATGGCGGCGTTTACGGCCTGGAACGTCTGGCTCTTGCCGCAAGGCCTCGAACTCGCGCTGTTCAATGCGGCCGCCGGGGACGACAACCCCGACTACGTGCGCGCCGATCTCAACCAGTGGTGGGCGGGCGTGCTGGCGGTTGGGCTTCTGGCCGTGCTGCTCGCCGGCGGGATCGCCCTGCGCCGCGACCTCGACCACTGGCGGCCGATGCTGCGGCGGCAGCGCTGGGCATGGGCCGCCCTGGCCGCGACCGCGATCGTCGTCCTCGCCGTGATCATCCTCACCCAGCGCCCGCGGCCGGCCTACATGTTCGGGTTGACGGCCGGCCTGATCGCGCTCGGCGGTCTCGCCGCCGCCGTTCTCGCCCGCCGCTTTGGAATCGAACGGTGGGCGGCAGCGAGCTCAGCGGTATTGCCGCTGATCCTGTTGGTCGCGCTTCCGTTCCGCTACGGGGACGGCCCGACACCGGTTCGCGATGCCTATGAGCGACTGCAGCCCGCGATCTCCCAGGCAGGAGGGGAGCCGGTCCTCGTGGCACCCGCCTACTCGACAAACCTCTGCCACTACCTGCTCCCCAACGAGAGCTGCGAGGGCAAGGTTCTGCCCGCGGATGTGCCGACCGAGGAGACCGGCCGCCGTTTCGCAGAGGCGCTCGAGGAGGAAGGCGCGACGATCTTCTACGCGGACGAGCGGACCAGTCGAAACGTGGTCGTGGCGCCCTTCCTTGCCCGCCCGCGGGGCTGGACGGAGATCGAATCGGGAACCACACCCGCCGGTGACTGGGCGGTACTCACGCGGGACCGAGGCTGAGCAGCCTGAGCCGCTGGGGGCGCTCTCCTAACCTCCCGCTGGTGGACCAGGATTCTCCAGCCCTCTCGATCACGGGCCTTTCGAAGACCTACGAGGACGGCACCGCCGCGCTCGCCGGCCTCGATCTCGAGGTCCCGGCGGGCGAGTTCTTCGGACTGCTCGGGCCCAACGGGGCCGGCAAGACGACGCTGATCAACGCCGTCTGCAACCTGATCCGGACCAGTAGCGGTGAAATCAGGGTCTTCGGTCACGAGCACACGACGCTCGAGGCCCGGCGGCTCGTCGGAGTGGCCGAGCAGGACCCGAACCTCGACCGCTTCCTCGCCGTCCGCGAGTCGCTGATCTACCACGGTGGCTACTTCGGGATGCCGCGACGGGAGGCGACCGCGCGCGCCGACGAGATGATCGATGCCTTCGACCTGCGGGCCAAGGCCGGCGCCCTGACGACGAAGCTCTCCGGCGGCATGAAGCGGCGGCTGACGCTGGCGCGGGCGCTCCTACACAGGCCTCGTCTGGTGATCCTCGACGAGCCCACCGCCGGCGTCGACATCGAGCTTCGCCACGACCTCTGGCGCTACATCCGCCGCCTCCACCAGGAGGGCACGACGATCGTCCTAACCACCCACTACCTCGAGGAGGCCGAGTCGCTCTGTGAGGACATCGCCCTGATCGCGCGCGGCGTGATCGTCGCCCGCGACAGCGCCGACAACCTCATGCGGCGCTTCGACGCGAAGACGCTCGAGGAGGTCTATCTGCAGACCGTCTCCGGGCGGGCGGACGCCGCCGGGCTCGCCGGACTCGACGCGGAGGTGGGCGCGTGAAGCCCGACCCCTCACGTTCGCTGCTTGCCCTCTCGAGCCGCGAGACGCTGCGCGTCACCAAGCTCTGGAGCCAGACGATCCTCGCCCCGGTCGTCTCCAGCTTCCTCTTCATCCTCGTCTTCGGCCTCTCCCTGGGCAGCCGGATCCGCGAGTTCGAGGGCTTCCCCTATGAGGTCTTCATCGTCCCCGGCCTGATCGCGATGGCGATGGCCCAGGCTGCCTTCTCGAACAACTCCTCCTCGATCCTGCAGGCGCGCAACGACCGTTACATCAACGACGTACTCGCCGCCCCGATGCACAGTTGGCAGATGAATCTCGGGCTGACCGTCGGCGGCGTCTTCCGGGCGCTCGTGATCGGCATCGCCCTGATGGCGTTGGCGATCCCGCTGACCGGCGTCCCGGTGGAGCAGCCGTTGGCCCTGTTTGTTGCGGTCGCCCTTCTGGTCGTCGTCTTCGGGGCGCTGGGAACGGTCGTCGGCATCTACGCCAAGAGCTTCGATCACCACAGCTTTGTCAACAACATCCTGATCCTGCCGTTGACCTTTCTCGGCGGCGTCTTCTACACGGTCGAGATCCTGCCGCCGTTCTGGGAGGCGGTCTCCCACCTCAACCCGCTCTTCTACATCGTCAACGCCGTCCGCTACGGGTTCCTCGGCCAGAGCGATGTCAGCATCGCGCTCTCGTTCGCCGTCACCGCTGCGATGGCCCTGATCCTCGTGGCCTGGTCGCAGTGGCTGTTCGCGACGGGCCACAAGCTGAAGCCGTGATCGCGCCCGGGGACAGGCGCACGCGCATCGTCCGAGCCTAGGGACCCGTGCCCGAGGGCGACACGATCCACCGGATTGCATTGCGGATCGAGGCAGCGCTTGGCGGTCGCCGGCTCGAGCGGGTCGAGGCCCCGAACCCCCGCTCCCCCTTGCACAGCCGTGCCGGCGATCTCGAGGGCTCGACGCTGGAGCGGGTCGAGGCCCGCGGTAAATACCTGCTCCTGCATTGCTCCGGCGACCAGGTCCTCCACAGCCACCTCGGCATGAACGGACGCTGGTTGATCCGCAGCGATGGCTCGGCGCCCCACGGCAAATCGTGGCTGCTGCTTGCCGCGGGGCCGTGCATCGCCTCCCAGACCAGCGGCAAACTCCTGCGCCTGACCAGCGCCCGTCGCGCCCGCAGCGACCCCCAGTTGCGGCAGCTCGGCCCAGATCCTCTCGCGCCGGACTTCGATCAGGGCGCCGCGGTGCAGCGGCTGTTGAGCTGGGAGCCGAGCGCCGAGGTCGGGGCGGCGCTGCTCGACCAAGGGCTGCTCGCCGGGGTCGGCAACGTGATCCGGATCGAGGCCTGCTTCGCTGCCGCAGTCAGCCCCTGGCGGAAGGTCGGTCGCCTCGAGGGCGAAGAAGCCGCGGAAATCGTCACCTCCTGTCGCCGGGTCATGTCCGAGGCGGTGAGAACGGGCCGGCGCCCAAAGCGGATCTACGGCGCCGAACGCAAGCCCTGCCCACGTTGCGGCGCGCGGATCCAGCGGCGGCGCCAAGGTGACGACGCCCGCACCACCTCCTGGTGTCCGGGCTGCCAGGGCTAGCGGCGAGCTCGCTCGGGATGTTCCGACCCGCCCCACACGCCCCCTCGACCGGCAGCGGCGATAATCAAGCCGAATGAGCGAGGCCGTCACCGACGCGATTGAGCTGCTGGGCCGCGTCCCGCTGCTCTCGGACCTCTCCGACGAGGAGCTGCAACGGATCGCTCAGGTCGCCGTCGCCCGCAGCTTCCCGAAGGGCGCACGCGTCTTCCACGAGGGCGATCAGAGCGACGCCTGCTACGTGATCCGCAGTGGTGAGGTACGGGTGACGCGCGAGCATTCCGACGGCCGCGCGATCGCCCTGGCGACGCTCGGTCCGGGCGAGATCGTCGGCGAGTTGGCGATGCTCGACGGCGAGGTCCGCTCGGCCTCCGTCGAGGCCCTGACCGACATCGAGCTGCTGGCGATCGCGGCGCGCGATATGCGTGGCCTGTTCGAGCGCAACCCGGAGATCACCGCCAAGCTCGTCGTCGCGCTGACCCGCCGCGTCCGCGAAACCAACGAGCGCGTTTCCCGCCAGTCCTTTCAGACCGTGCCCAGCCGGGTCGCCGGGGTGCTCTCCCAGCTCGTCGCCGCCGAGGATTCCGGCGGTGGCGGCCGCAGCGGTGTGACCCTGCGGATGACCCAGGCTGACCTCGCCCAGCTTGCGGGCACCTCGCGGGAGAGCGTCAGCAGGTTTCTGGCCGTGCTCGAGCGCGCGGCCGTCGTCCGTGTCGGCCGCGGTCGCGTGACCGTGCTCGAACCCTCGCGCCTACGTTCCTACATATTCTGAGTCGATGGGGGGCGACCGCGCAAGCGACCGGGCTGCAATGCTCGCCGAGCAGCTCGAAGGGCGTGGGATCGCGGACCAGCGCGTGCTGGAGGCGATGGGATCGGTTCCCAGGGAGAGCTTCGTTCCCGAGTCCGAACAGCGGCATGCCTACGCTGACCGGGCCCTGACGATCGGTGCCGGGCAGACGATCTCGCAGCCGTGGATCGTCGCCGCCATCTGCCAGGCTCTCGAGCTGGACGGCACCGAGTCGGTGCTGGAGGTGGGCACCGGCAGCGGTTACTCGGCAGCGGTCCTGGCGCAGCTCGCCACTCGGATCACCTCGATCGAGCGGATCGAGGAGCTTGCGGTCGCCGCCCGCGCCCGCCTCGCCGCGCTCGAACTTGACGCCTCGATCGAGATCCGGATCGGCGATGGCTCGCTGGGCGACGTCCCGGGCGGGCCCTTCGAGGCGATCGCCGTCCACGCGGCGGTGCCACAGCCGCCGGCCGCCCTGCTGGCACAACTCGCCCCCGGCGGCCGGTTGGTCGCCCCGGTGGCTACGGGCGGCGAAGAGATCCTGACTCGCTTTCGACGTCGCCCGGGTGCGCGGGCAGCCGATCCCGCTTCATTCAGCCGCGAGCCGCTCGTCTCCTGTCGGTTCGTTCCCCTGATCGGCGAGCAGGCCTATCCGCCACCGCCCGGCGAACCGGGCTAGTACACGCGACCGCAGCCACGAGCGCGTGTACTAGGCTCCGTGGTCCGAATGACCGGCGCGCTCTTCGTCCTCAACTTCTACTCGCCGATCTTCGTCGATCAGCTCAAGCGTGGCCGCAAGACCGCGACGATCCGACTCGGGGACAAGACCCGCAAGTATTCGCGGGGGCAGGTCGTCTGGGTGACCGTCGGCAACCGGCATCGGCCCAGGGAGAAGATCTTCGCGGCGGTGATCGACGATGTCGAGGTGAAGCGGATCAAGGAGCTCAGCCCGCGCGACATCGAGCATGACAATCCGGAGCTGCGTCGAGTGGAGGAGTCGGTCAGCTTCCTGGAGAAGATCTACGGGCGCAAGATCTCCGAGGGTGACCTCGTCACAGTGATCCGCTTCTCGCAGATCGTCGAGCGTCCCGTCGGGTCGTTCGGCAACGGCGAGCCGCCCTCGCCGAACTAGCCGGCGGCAGCGATGCCGAACCAGCGGCGCTACCGGTTCCTCACCGCTTGGCTGATCGAGGCCGAGCGGGAGCGGGTCTTCGATGCGATCTGGCTCTCCGAGCGCTGGCCCGAGTGGTGGCGCGGCGTGGTCGAGGCGACCGAGCAGGCGCCCGGCGACGAGGACGGGATCGGACGCCGCGGTCGCTACGAATGGCGCAGCCGGATCCCCTATCCGGTCCGCTTCGAGGTTGTGGTGACGCGGATCGAGCGGCCGGCGCTGTTGGAAGGAGATGTCAGCGGCGGACTGGAGGGCACCGGGCGCTGGCGCTTCTACGAGCAGGGTGGGATCACCGCCGTCCTCTACGAGTGGGAGGTGGCGACGACCGAGCGCTGGATGAACCTGCTCGGCCCGATTGCGGGTCCCGCCTTCCGCTGGAACCACGATCAGGTGATGCGCAACGGGGCGCTGGGCCTGGCAGAGTTGCTCGACGCCCGGCTCCTGGCAACGGGTTGATCGGGCCCGCGGCTCGTCTCGGATCTTAGCCGCGAAGGCTTAGATCTACTTGACAACCGCCGCCGCCGCGCTATATTCCCTCCCGCCTTGGCACTCTCCACGCTAGAGTGCCAAGGGTGCTCGGTGGGACTTCGTCCCAGCCGCAGCACGAGTGCTTACACAACGCAAACCAATCCACGGAGGTATTTGGAATGAAGCTCAAGCCCCTTGGAGATCGCCTGATTGTTCGGGCGCTCGACGAGGACGAGACGACTGCCAGTGGCATCGTGCTCCCCGACACTGCCAAGGAGAAGCCGCAGAAGGGCGAGGTTCTCGCCGTCGGTGATGGCGCCTGGGACGACGATGGAGAGAAGCGGATTCCGCTCGACGTCGCCGCAGGAGACACCGTTCTGTACAGCAAGTACGGCGGCACCGAGGTCAAGGTCGAGGGCGAGGACCTGCTGGTCCTACGTGAGTCCGACGTCCTGGCCAAGGTCGAGTAGCCCAGCGGTCACCCAGCAACCACTTACCAACTCACCTAGGAGGAAACAGATATGGCTCACAAGGAGCTGAAGTACGGCGCAGACGCCCGCACGGCGCTGCAGAACGGCGTCGATGCCGTCGCCAACGCCGTCAAAGTTACGCTCGGCCCGAAGGGTCGCTACGTAGTGCTCGACAAGAAGTTCGGCGCGCCGACCATCACGAACGACGGTGTCACGATCGCCCGCGAGATCGACGTTCAGGACCCGTTCGAGAACCAGGGTGCTCAGCTCGTCCGCGAGGTCGCGACCGCCACGAACGACGTTGCCGGTGACGGCACGACGACGGCGACCGTGCTTGCCCAGGCGATCGTGCGCGAGGGTCTGATTACCAACTTTTAATTTTCCTTCTAATTTGCTTT
>JAQBGG010000093.1:0-2988 GCA_032122625.1 Acidobacteriota bacterium | reverse complement strand
CCGCGGCTACGTCCTGCGGAAATGGCGGGTGCTGACCCCGCGAAGCGCCGCTGGGGTGCTCGCCCGTGAACTGACCCTGGTGGTCGGTCAGGCGGCAATCGATCGCAACCTCAGCGGGCTGCCCGCCAGGATCGCGGGCTGGCGCGCCGCCGAGCCCGGCGTCCGCTACCCGGCGGCGGTCGCGACCGAGGGCCGAGGCGACCGGCTACTGACGACTCTGCGCCGCAGACTGGCGCGCCGCCGCCGCCGCTGAGAGGCTGCGGTCAACGCGCTCCGCGGATCGCGCCGGCGACGATCGAGGCGACGAGCTTGAGGCCGATGCCGAGGTAGATCATCGCGTTGGCGACTGCGTTGTGGGAGCCGGAGTAATGCTTGCGATAGAAGCGCCCCATGCCGCGATGGAAGGCGATCTGAAGCCAGACGTCGCGATGGCCGTCGGTCGTCCCGCCCTTGGTGTGGATCGCTTGCACCGAGGGCTCGTAGAAGGTGCTCCAGCCCGCTTCTGCCAGGCGGTATGAGAGGTCGAGGTCCTCCATGTACATCCAGTAGCCCTGATCGAAGCCGCCGATCCCCTCGAACGCTTCACGCCGCAGCAGCATGAAGGCGCCGTTGACCGCGTCGACCGTCCCCCGTCCGACATCGGGTGCGCGGTAGTCGGCGAGGCGGCCACCAGGCAATCGCCGCCCGATCCCGCTGAAGTGGCCGAGCGCGCTCAGTGGCGTCGGAAAGCTGCGACGGGCGGCGTGGTCGAAGCTGCCGTCCTCTCTATACAGCGCTGGGCCGCTGCAGCCGATCGTGGGATCGGCCTCCATCAGTTCGATCAGGACCGGCAGGGTGTCGGCTTCGATCGCGGCGTCGGGATTCAGCGCCAGCACGTAGCGGGCGCTGCCGACAGCGAAACCCAGGTTGGTCGCAGCGCCGAACCCGAGGTTCTCCGACTGCGCCAGGAGTCGCGCCCATGGGTAGACCTCGGCGACCATCTCCGCGGTGCCGTCCCCGCTCGCGTTATCGACCACCGTCACGGTCATCCCTCCGGGCAGCGAGTTGTCCCGCAGTGATTGCAGGCAACGACCGAGCAGCTCCTTGGAGCGGAAGGAAACGATCACGACATCGAGAAGCGGCGGGCTCACGGCCCGACACAATACGAGCGCGAGGCGGGCTCAGTGTTCGAGCACGAGCCCGAGGAACTGCTTCGTCCGCTCCTGCTGCGGGTTCTCCAGCACCTCGGCCGGTGGGCCGTGCTCGACGACCACGCCGTCGTCCATGAAGACGACGCGATCGGCGACGTCACGAGCGAAGCCCATCTCGTGAGTGACGACGATCATCGTCATCCCCTCGTCGGCGAGCTCCCGCATCACGTCGAGTACCTCCTTGACGAGCTCGGGGTCGAGCGCGCTGGTGACCTCGTCGAAGAGCATTACGTGAGGGTCCATCGAGAGGGCGCGGGCAATCGCAACTCGCTGCTGTTGGCCACCGGACAGGCGCTCGGGGTACTCGCTGATCTTCTCCGTCATCCCGACCCGGTCGAGCAACGCTTCTCCCCGGGCGCGGCAGTCGCTGGCGCTGCGGCCGAGCACCGTGGCGGGCGCCAGGGTGACGTTCTCGAGCGCGTTCTTGTGCGGAAACAGGTTGAACTGCTGGAAGACCATCCCGACCCGGCGGCGAACGAAGTCGAGACCTTCGTCGAAGTCCTTGCCGGTGATCTCGGTGCCCTCGAGGAAGATCCGGCCGGCTTCCGGCGGCGCGAGGAGGTTGATGCAGCGCAGCAGGGTGCTCTTTCCGGATCCGCTGGGCCCGATCACGCAAACGACCTCGCCCTTCGTGACCTCGAGGTCGACGCCGGCGAGCACGGTGAGATCACCGAACCGCTTCTCCACCCCCTCCAGTCGGACCATTGGGCCCTCCCAGGTCTCCTCGATCTCTGCCGATGACTCTGGAGTCACCCGCCACCCCTTTGGCCAGGTCTCCTCATTCTCTGCCCCTGACTGTGAACTCACGCGGCACCCCTTTGGGTCTGAGCCTGCTGGCGGGCGATCATCCAATCGACGAGGCGGGCCAGCGGGATCGTCACGAGGACGAACAGGATCGCGCCCAGCATCAGTGCCGAGCTGTTCAGGGTCTCCGATTGGATATCGCGTCCCGCCTGCACCACCTCGATCAGGCCGATCACGCTGACCAGAGTCGTGTCCTTCATCAGCGCGATGTAGTCGTTGAGCAGCGGCGGGATCACTTTGCGAATTGCCTGCGGGACGATGACGAAGCGCATCGCCTTGCCATAGCTCATGCCGAGCGAGCGCGCAGCCTCCATCTGGCCGCCTGGAACGGCCTCGATCCCGGCTCGGTAGACCTCCGCCATGTAGGCGCCGTAGGTGAGCGTGATCGCGATCGTGCCGTACCAGAAGGGAGCCGGCTGGCCAAACCAATCGGGGACGCCGATGAAGCGAGGCAGCGGCGCGCCGTCGCCGAAGCTGAGTGCGCCGAGGCTGCCGGAGACGATCAGGATCGTCAGCAGCGCCGGCACCCCGCGGAAGACATCGATGTAGGCGATCGTCGGCCAGCGCACGACCCAGCTGGCTCGTCCCGGCGTCTGCCGCAGGATCGCGAGCACGAGGCCCCAGATCAGGGAGAGGATGCCGGCGATGATCGAGAGCTTGATCGTGAACACGAAGCCGTCGATCACCTTCTCGAAGTTTCCCGAGTCGAACATCACTCCGAAATCGAAGTACTGCTCGATGATCTTGTTCACGGCCCGCTGCTCCTCCGACTCGGGGTGTGGGCCGGAGCCTATCGCTATCCAGCAACGCGGAGGCGCAACGCGAGAGGGGCGCCATTTGGCGCCCCTCTCGTCGTCCCGGCCTGCCGGCCGGTGCGGATCTTGTTATGCGCCCTTACGTGGGCTCGTGCGTCTCCGTCAGCAGCGACTCCGGAGCATCCACCTTGAACCACTTCTGGTAGAGGTCGTTCAGCGTGCCGTCCTCCTTCAGCGAC
>JAQBGG010000092.1:0-18113 GCA_032122625.1 Acidobacteriota bacterium | reverse complement strand
CTCGAGTGCTCGGCCGACCCGCTCACCGGCTTCTTCCGCGACGGCTGCTGTGCGACGGGGCCGGAGGACGCGGGCAGCCATACGGTCTGCGCGATCGTCACCGCCGAGTTCCTCGAGTTCAGCGCCGGCGTCGGCAACGATCTGTCGACGCCGCAGCCGCAGTGGGGGTTCCCGGGCCTCGTGGCGGGCGATCGCTGGTGCGTGTGCGCGACCCGCTGGCTCGAGGCCCACAACGTCGGTTGTGCGCCGCCCGTGATCCTCGCCGCGACCCACGAGCGGGCCCTCGACGTGATCCCGATCGAGATATTGCTGGCGAGCGCGGTCGAGCCCGATCCCACGGCCGACACGGGTTCCGCGGGCTGAGGCCCCTCGCCGCCACCCGGGGGGCCCGACTGCACTACCTCCAGGGCGCTGCGAGGTGCTAAGCCGCCCGGCGCTCGCCCCCGGCCTGATCCCCACTCTGTCCCGCACCGCCGCCCCAGGAGCCCCGGCCTGGATCACGCTCCTGGCGAAGGGCTCGAGCGCGGCAGTGACAAACATAGCGGGGGCCCGATTCGTTTCTCGCTACCACGCACGGATCGTCGAGCAGCTGCGCGCCTGATCAGCAGCTCACCGCCCCTGCCGCGCGGATCACCCATTGAGTTCATGACCGAGGGTGGATCTCGCCGCAGCCGCTTCCGACGCTAGGTTGGGCCCGTGGCTCAACCTGCCAGACCCGAGCTGCTCCGACCGACTCAAGACAGCAATAGCGCCGAGATCCGTTTGGTGTGGGGCCACTCCGCGCGCACTCGCGCATGCACAGCCCGGCGAGCATCACGGGCGCCAGGTGACCGGGCAATCAACGACGCGGCAGATGAACCGACGGATACTGAAGCCGCTCGGACTCGATCAGACCCAGCTGACCTCCAGGGCGACAATTCCAGACCCCGTATTGCACGCCTTCACCTCCGAGCGCGGCGTCTATGAGGACTCGACAACCTGGAGTCCGTCCTGGACGATCGGCAACGGCACGATCGCGACCTCGACGATTGATGACATCGCAACGGCCGCGCCGGCGATCTTCGCCGGCACCCTGCTCTCCCGCAAGTCCCGCCGCGAGCTGGTCAAGCCTTCGGCGATCAGCGGCAACCCCTTCGGCTTCGGGGTGATCCTCGTCAACGACTGGCGCCTGTCGAACCCCTCGCTCAACGGCTACGGCGGGATCATGGCCTATCTCCCCGAGGGCGACCTGACGGTTGCGTTGACGACGACCGCCACCAAGGCCGCCTCGCTGGCGGAAGCGAGCACCACCGATCTGACGTTCCGGCGCCTCGCCGACTACATGGCGCCCGCTAACCCGTTGCCATCCCGGCCGTCCGAGAGCAGATCGGCGGGCTAACGTATTGGTCGTGTCGACTTCCGAGCAGGCACCGGACGCACTCGACCTGGCCAAGGTGGAGCAGCACCTCCGAGCGGAGCTCGACTCGATCTCGGCCGCGATCGCCGAGTTGACGAAGCCGCCGGCGACCGGTTCGGCCCTGGCGTTCGGCAAACGGATCGGCGAGGGGACGACGGAAGCGATCAGCCGGTTCACCGATGTCGGTGTCGCCAACGACCTGCAAGCGATCAGGGTGGACACCGAGCGAGCGCTCGAGAAGATCGAGCAGGGCACCTACGGAATCTGTGACCACTGCGGGCAGCCGATCGCCGGCGGCCGCCTCCGCGCCGCGCCGGCGAGCGCGCTCTGCGTGGAGTGCGCGCGGGCTGCGGGCTGACCGCGGGCCAGTCCGCTCTACAGCTCCTCCGGCCGACCCAAAACTCAACCAGTACCGGGGCCGGTGGAGGCGGCCCTCTGACGGGCTGATGTGCGAGCAGGTGAACCTGGGCCTGGGTGCCGCCCCCGGGCACCGTCGAGCCCGGTGAGGAATCGGGTCCCTCGAGGTCGCTGCGATTCTCGGGGTCGAGTGACAACCCGCTCAGCCGTCCCGCCAACCTGTCGGCTGATTTCCGAAGGCCCCGACGGGCCGCGATACAGTGAGGCGGCGATGAGCGCGAGGTTCGAACGCGTAGGGCGGTTCGGGATAGTCAACTGCTTCCTGATCAGCGAGGAGGACGGCCTGACCCTGATCGACACGATGATCGTCGGATCCGCAGCGAAGATCATGGCTGCCGCGGACGGCATCGGCGCCCCGATCAGGCGGATCGTCCTCACCCATGCCCACAGCGACCACGTCGGCTCCCTCGACGCACTGGCCGGCCGGCTGCCGGAGGCCGAGATCCTGATCTCCTCGCGCGAAGCGAAACTGCTCGCCGGCGACAAGTCCCCGCAGCCGGGCGAGCCCGACGACAAGGCAAAGGGCGGCTTCCCAAAGCTCTCCACAGAGCCGACCCGTACCGTCGAGCCCGGTGAGCGAATCGGCTCACTCGAGGTGATCGCCGCCCCGGGCCACACACCCGGGCAAGTCGCACTGCTCGACGGCCGCGACCGAACGCTCTTCTGCGGGGACGCCTTCACGACGATCGGCGGTGTCGCGGTTCCCTCGAAGCCGAAGCTTGCCTTCCCCCTCCCCTACTTCGCAACCTGGCACGGGCCGACGACAGTGAGAACGGCGGAGGCACTGACCGAGCTCACGCCAGCGCGGCTGGCTCCGGGACACGGCAAGGTGATCGAGGACCCGGCGGCGGCGATGGCGCGCGCTGTCGCCTCGGTTTCGTAGACGACGTGCGCGCCGTTGTGCTGGATGCCCCGGGGCCTCCCGAGGCCCTGAGCATCCGGTAGATACCGATCCCGAAGCCGGCCCCGGGTTGGGCGTTGATCGCTCGGCGCCAGGCTGGTCGTCGCCGTCGTATTCGCAAAGATCCTCGCGATGTCGGTCAGCCTGGAGCCGGGTTCGTCGGCGGACCCGTGATGCCGTCGCTGTGCGTGGGCCTCGGGCTAGTCGGACCCAAGCCCCCGACGGAGCCCGAGTCGACGATCGGATAGAACTCCTTCGAACGCCATCTACGCCAGGGGCCGGATCGGGTCCGACGCCGACCACGAAGAGGAGTCCTTCCAACCATGAGCAGCGACGAGAGCAGCGAGTCCCGCCCGAACATCCTCGTCCTCTGGGGAGACGACATCGGCTGGTACAACCTGAGCCACAACAACCGGGGTGCGATGGGATACGAGACCCCGAACATCGACCGGATCGCCGCCGAGGGCATCGACTTCACCGACTACTACGCCCAGCAGAGCTGCACCGCCGGCCGCGCCGCGTTCATCACCGGTCAGAATCCCCTCCGCACCGGGCTGACGAAGGTCGGCCTGCCGGGGGCCGAGATCGGGCTTCAGCCTGAGGATCCGACGATCGCCGAGCTACTGAAGCCGCTCGGCTACGTGACCGGGCAGTTCGGGAAGAACCACCTCGGCGATCACGACGCCATGTTGCCGTCGAACCACGGCTTCGACGAGTTCTACGGGAACCTCTACCACCTCAACGCTGAGGACGAGCCCGAGCATCCCGACTACCCGAAGGACCCGGCCTTCCGCGAGCGATTCGGCCCCCGCGGCGTGATCCACTCCTTCGCTGACGGCCGGATCGAGGACACGGGGCCGCTGACCAAGAAGCGGATGGAGACGATCGACGACGACGTTACCGACCGGGCCGAGGCGTTCATCCGCGAGGCCCACGCCGCGGGCAAGCCCTTCTTCATCTGGTGGAACGCCACCCACATGCACCTCTGGACCCGGATCCCCGAGGAGGCGGAGGGGATCAGCGGCCAGGGCTTCTACAACGACGCGATGGTGCTGCACGATCGCCACGTCGGGCAGCTGCTCGACCTGCTCGATGAGCTCGGGATCACCGATAACACGCTCGTCGTCTACTCGACCGACAACGGTCCCCACTACAACACCTGGCCCGACGGCGGGATCACCCACTGGCGCAGTGAGAAGAACTCGAACTGGGAGGGTGCCTACCGCGTCCCCTGCTTCGCCCGCTGGCCTGGGAAGTTCCCGGAGGGGGCGACGCTGAACGGCATCGTCACCCACCAGGAATGGCTGCCGACGCTGCTGGCTGCCGCCGGGGAACCGGATGTCGTGGACAAGCTGAAACAGGGACACCAGGCCGGCGATAAGCACTTCAACGTGCACATCGACGGCTACAACTGCCTGCCGTACCTGACCGGCGAGACCGAGGAGTCCCCACGGAAGTGGTTTTTCTATACCAACGACGATGGCTCGGTGGTCGCGATCCGCTACGGCGACTGGAAGGCGGTCTTCTACGAGCAGCGGGCGAAGACGATGCAGCTCTGGGCCGAGCCGTTCGTGCCGCTGCGGCTGCCGAAGATCTTCAACCTGCGGCAGGACCCGTTCGAGCGGGCCGACGAGAACTCGAACGGATACTGGAACTGGGTGATCGATCACGCCTTCGTGATCTACCCGATGCAGGCGCTCGCCGCCGAGCAGATCCAGTCGTTCATCGACTTCCCGCCCCGTCAGAAGCCGGCTGCGTTCAACCTGGACGCCGTGCTCGCCCAGATGGAGGACGCGTCCGGAGGAGGCCTGCGGTAACGGGACGATGAGCGCTCCGGGTCGGGGGACGGTACGAATCGAGGGCGGCGAGTTCGCCCAGGGCTCCGATCGCCACTACCAGGAGGAGCACCCCGTGCGACGGGTACGGGTCGATGCCTTCAGGATCGACGCCCACCCGGTCACCAACGAGCAGTTCGGCGAGTTCGTAGCCGCAACGGGCTACGTGACGGTCGCTGAGCGCTCGCCCGATCCGGCGCTCTACCCGGGGGCGCCTCCCGAGAACCTCGTGCCCGGATCGATGGTCTTCGTCCCCACCGCGGGGCCGGTCAACCTTCATGATTCGTCCAACTGGTGGCGCTGGACGCCCGGCGCCGACTGGAGCCACCCGCTTGGGCCCGGGAGCACGATCGAGGGACTCGCCAAGCACCCGGTCGTCCAGATCGCCTACGAGGACGCCGAGGCCTACTGCGCCTGGGCCAGGGTGAGGCTGCCGACCGAGGCCGAGTGGGAGTACGCGGCTAGGGGCGGCATCGAGGGTGCCGAGTTCACCTGGGGCGACGACGACCCGCAGGAGACGAAGCCCCTTGCCAACACCTGGCAGGGCACCTTCCCCTACCGGAACACGCTGCTCGACGGCCACGAGCGTACCTCCCCGATCGGCTCCTACCCGCCGAATGACTATGGCCTCTTCGACATGGCGGGAAACGTCTGGGAGTGGACGTCGGACTGGTATGCCGCCGGCCAAGCCAGCGACCCGACCTCACCCTGCTGCGTACCGCGCAATCCGCGCGGCAGCCGCGAGGAGGAGAGCCTCGATCCCGGGCAGCCGCAGTTCCGGATCCCCCGAAAGGTCGTCAAGGGCGGCTCGCACCTCTGCGCCCGGAACTACTGCTTCCGCTACAGACCCGCTGCCCGGCAGCCGCAGATGATCGACACCGGCCAGAGCCACGTCGGCTTCCGGACCGTGGATCGAGGGTGAGCGGCGGGCGGAGACCTAGGGGCCCCGCTGCCGCCAATTCGGGCTCTGCGATGCTGAGACCGTCAATGCAGCCCTCAGAGCGACGATTCCCCGAGATCGAGGCCCGCGGCCTCGACGGTCGCACCTACTGCCTCCCCGAGGAGCTGGGGGGAGAGCGAAACGTCCTGTTGGTCGCGTTTCATCGCTCCCAGCAGCGGGAGATCGACGCCTGGCTTCCGCCCCTCCTCGAGCTGGAGGATCGCCTACCGGAAGTGCGCGTCTACGAACTGCCGACGATCTCGCGGTCGTGGTCCCCCCTGCGGCGGTTCATCGACGGCGGTATGAGGGGCGGCATACCCGACCCGGCCGCACGCGCGAGGACGCTCACCACGTACACGGACGTGGACCGCGTGAGAAGGGCGCTCCGACTGAGCGGCACCGACGCGATCGCTCTCGTATTGGTGGACCGCCGCGGCCAGATCGAGTGGCAGGGCGGCGGCGAGTTCGACGAGGAGCAGCTTGCTCAGGTTGCGGCCGCGCTGGAGTCTTAGCTCCACTCGAAGACCGCGCCGCTAGCCGTGGAAACGCAGACAGGACGTCCCCTACCCCGTCCCCTGATTGCCTCCTCGCGCGCGTTCGGGCACGGTGACGCTCGGGTGCGCTCCCCGCCATAGTCGGACCCTCCGAGGCCGGGATTGCTCCCGGCCTCGGATCAAGGCCGCCTGCGTGCCTCGTGGTTTGGCGCGGAGGGAGCGCGAGCCAGGGGTCGGCTGTGCGAGAGTCGGGGCGTGGCCGAGGCCACACATCCCTATGACCGCCACGTCGGCCGCTATGGCAGCCCGCTGGCCAAGAGCCTGATCGAGATCGCCGGAATCAAGCAGGGGGATCGCGCTCTCGACGTCGGTTGCGGCACCGGGCAGTTGACCGCGAAGCTCGCCGCTGTCCTCGGTGGGGAGAACGTCGCAGCCCTCGATCCGTCGCAGGAGTTCGTCGCGGTCTGCAGGGGCCGCGTGCCCGCTGCAGATGTGCGGATCGGCTCGGCCCAGGCCCTGCCGTTCGCCGAGGGCGAGTTCGATGCGGTCCTCGCTCAACTGGTGATCCAGCTCGTCGCCGACCCACCGGCCGCGGTCCGGGAAATGGCCCGGGTCGCGAGGCCCGGAGCACCCGTCTCCGCCTGCTTCTGGGACGACGCCGAGATGCCCTTGCTGCGCTCGTTCTGGGATGCGGCCGGCGAAGCCGCGCCGGCGGCGCTGGCCGGAATCGAAGCGCGGACCCAGGTCGGCCTATCGGACCCGGCGCTGCTCGAGAAGTGGTGGGCTGCCGCAGGTCTCGAGGGGATCAGCCGCCATCAGTTCGAGGTCTCAGCGCACTACGAGAGCTTTGAAGACCTCTGGCGCCCGTTCGATTCAGGGGTCGGAGAATCCGGCCGCCTCTACCGCTCCCTCGATGCCGGGCAGCGTGCTGCGACGCGGGCGGATGCCCATCGGCGACTCGGTTCCCCGGAGGGCCCATTCGAGCTCGGGGCAAGGGTCCAGGCGATACGCGGGATCTCCCCGGCCGCCCCTGAATAGATCGCGCCGGGTCCCGCTCAGCTTCCGAGCCGCACCCGAGCCGGCCTGATCCCGCTCCGAGCTCGTACTCCTCGAGATCTGGCATGCAACCGCCTTCTGCTCCCGCTGCTGGGGGGTAACGTCGCTGGCTAGGAGCGGACTGGCGAGTCCTCGGGAGCCTCAGCGCTGAGCCGACCTGAGTCGATCGCCTCCTGGAACGCCGCGTAGTCGGACTCGGTCTGATCGGCGTAGGCCTCGGCGAAGCGGGTCAGCGCGCTGATGAAGCTGTCGCCCTTCCCAAGATAGGCGGCGATCGCCACCTCGTCGCCGGAGCGGGCATGGGAACGGGCCAGGGTGAGGCCGCAGAGCCCCGCGTACCCGGTCAGCGCCTTGAGATCCATCGCGTCGATGTCCGCCGAGGCCTTCATGTCCTTGAGTTGGCGCCAGTAGTAGTCCCGCGCATCGACATCGCCCTTCGACCACCCGAGGAAGATGTCGCCGAAGGCCTGCATCAGGCGCTGCCCCTCCACCACGCGACGACCGTGGCTGCCGTAGCGACTCGACGGCAGCACGGACTCGAGCACAGCGTTGTCGGCCTCCTTGATCTGCAGGAAGAGAGGATCGTTCTCGTCGCGCCCGATGAACAGCGCCGCGAAACAGCGGGTCCCGACGCTGCCGACGCCGACGACCTTGAGCGCGATGTCAACGAGCTCATATCCGTCGAGCAGGGTCTGCAGCTCAGGCGAGATCGTCTTGCGGTACTCCTCGAGGGAGGCCCGCACGGCTTCCCGGCCCTTCTCGGGGTCGAATTGCTCGGGCATGTCGCGGAGGGGAATCAGCAACGGCGGATCGCTGCGGATCCGCGGCTGGCCGTCCACCGTCTCGGCGAGCTTCTTGAAGCTATGCAGACTGTTGCGACGATGCGCCTTCTTGGTGCCCTTGTCGAACCTCTTCCGCGCCTTCTTGTCGCTCATCTGGGCGCGGATGTCGGCCGCCGAGATCGACTCGTACCAGACATCTAGGTTGGTCATCGCGGCCACTCTGTGCATGCCGTCGCGGTACTGCTGGACCCCAAGGGCGCTGAGCCGTCCTCTTCTAGCTAGGCGGCTACGGGGTAGTCGACGCCGCCGGCAACCTCGGGTAGCTCAGCAGGTCGCCTCACCACCGGGCCCGGTGAAGGACTCGCTGAAGGCGCCGTCCAGATAGACGTCGACCCGCAGCTCGACCGGCGTGCAGGCACGCTCGATCGGGACCCCACCGACCTCCTGTCCGCTACCGCCGGCGGGGCGGAACAGCGCGAGCTCACGGGGCTGCACCCAGCCGCTGTCGGGGGCGGGTCGCTCGAAGCCGATGAGCGTCAGCGCGGTGCCGGGAGGGAGGTCTTCCCACTGGACGCGTAGTCGGAAGCGCCCGTCCTCGTAGCGCAGGCGGTCCACCTCAGCCGAGCCGCGGTCGGGGGGCCGATCCTCGACCTCGCGATCCAGGTTGAACGCGGTCTCAGTCCCGATAATGCGCTCCTCGATCCGACTGACGAGCTGCGCTCGCTCGGGCGTGCTGTGGAGCACCTGCTCGAGGTAGGTCAGGTACTCGGCCACGAGTCCGCGCGTGCGCTCCGATGGGTCGCTGCCCGAGAGGAGGTCGAGGGCGCCGTCCAGCGAAGCGGTCGCAGCATCCTCGTCGCCGAGCCCGACCTCGGCGGCGCTCTTGGCGAAGAGGTAGTCGGGGATCTGGTCGTTGATCGCGATCGCCTCGGTGGCGGCCCGGATCGACCCCTCGTACTCGCCCACGTAGAGGCGGACGATCGCCGCGAACGCAAGCGCGAGCAGGTCACGATCCCCGCTCAGCTCGAAGCCTCGGCGCGCGTCGACGCCCGCCTTCTCCAGAGTCGCGATGTCCCCGGTCAGCGCGCCGGTCTCGCGCAGGTCAGGGTTGTCGGCGAGCACCCGCACGATCGCGCGACGCGAGTAGGGCTCGCTGAAGTCGTCGTCGATCTCGATCGCGTCGTCGAAGAGCTCCACGGCGCGATCCTGGTTGTCCTGATCGGAGGCGACGGTGCCGCGCGCGGTCGCTGCGATCGCCTCATCCGGTGTCTTGGGGATCGGGAGCAGGACGATGTAGGCGGTCACGCCGATGGTCACGAGCGCGACCGCGACCCCGAGCGCGTAGAAGACGATGCGCCGCCTGCCCCCCAGGACCAGCGAGAAGCCGACGAGGAACAGCGCCAGGGCGAGAACCGCGATCGCCGTCGTGTACTGCGTGCTGCGGTCGTTCCACGTGACCCTGGTCTCGGCGAGGGCTGCCTGGCGGAGGGCGAGTCTCTCGCTATCGAAGGAGAGCTCGCGCAGCGCCTCGCGGGTGCGGGCGCCGGGCAGATCGCCGCCCTTTGGAACGAAGTCTCGAAGCTGCTCGGCCGTCAGCGGCTCGGCGGCATCCCCCGCCTGGCGCGCCACGAAAGCCTGCTCGCGGAGCAGAGCGCCCGACTCGGCGTCTATGTCCTCCTCCAGCAGTCGCCCGCTGCCCTCGATCACGCTGGCTCGAAGAGCGCCGACCGCGGTCCGCGTGGTCTCCCGTGCCGTGTTCGACTCGTTGACGCTGGCGTGGGTCTGAAGGATCCCGATCCCCGCACCAACGACCGCGATCGCCGCGAGCGAGACCCCGATCCAGCGACCTAGAGGGCCCCTGCTCGACTCCCCCTCATCCGGCTCCTCCACAGCCGGGCCATCCGTGTCACTCATGCGTAGAAGTCGGTCGTCAGCCCGCCGATACCCCCGATAAGCAGAAAGACCACGCCGAGGGCCATCGCGGTGTAGAAAACGCGGCGCCGCGCCGAGTTCGCCTCCCCGAGCGTGAACAGAAGTACCGCCACGAGCACGACCAGCGCCCACACGGCGAGCCCGTTGATGCGGTCGCGGATGCCCTCCGCATCCCGCGCCCAGCCCCCGGGATCCAGCTGTCCCGGTGAGTCGATATCCGTCGCCGCCTCCACCGTGCGGGCCTCGACACGATCCTCGAGGTTGAAGGGGCGAGGCGCAGGACTCGGCTGCTCCAAATCGCCGGCGATGCTGAAACGGCCGAAGACCCCCGAATCGGCGGCCCGCTCGGTGGAGGCTCGACGCAGGAGCTGCGCCTCCCGGCGTGCATCTGACGCCGCCCCGCCGCTGCCCTCATCCTTGAGCGCGTCCGCCTGGTTGTCCAGCTCAGCCGCTACCGCGTAGTCGGCGAGATAACTGGTGTAGTCGCGGGTGTCGTCCGCCGCCCCGAGGCCTACGTCGATCGTCTGCCGCTCGGCGGCGAGCGTTTCCGAGATCGACTGGCGGTCGTCGAACGCCGCCGTGCTTCCGATCGCCGCGGCGCGCCAGCCGAAGGCTGCCGCAAATACGGTGGCAGCTCCGATGAGGAATGCCACGACCCATTGCTGGGCGGTGAGATCGAGCCGGAAGCCCTGTCTTTTCTGTGGGCCCGCCTTGCCTTTCTCAGAGTGTCCGAACATCCGAGCCGGCGACTCTACTGATCGGGCGCGGAGCGGAGGTAGCTGTCACGGCGCAGCATCGGAGGCCGTGATGGGGTTGCCGACCGAGCCTGGGGAGGGGCTAGCTCGTCTTCTGTCGCCGCGCCATCTCGACGAGGACGCCGGATCCCGAGACAGCGAGGTAGGCGGTCAGCACCGCGATCCCGATCGGTGCGGTCTGAAGGGTGCCGACCTGGGTGGTCAACGCCGCCAGCAGCACCAGCGTGAACGGCGCCGCGACGAGCGCGCCCGGCAGCGCGGCGAAGAGGCAGCTGAACGCGAGACCGAGCGGTAATCCGGGGATCAGCAGGTGAGCAGCGACACCGGCGGTCCCGCCGATGAACAGGCTCGGGAAGAAGGGGCCGCCGATGAAGCCGGTCGACATGCTGGTCGCAAAGGCGAGGATCTTCGCGAACACGACGGCGATCAACAGGCCGGCGCCGATCGCAGCTCTGTCGTCGATCACGGTCGTCAGCTGGTCGCTACCGGTGAACAGCGTCAGCGGGAAGGCGACCCCGATGAGTCCGAATGCGACTCCCCCGATCGCGGGCCGCAAGACCGTCCGCGGTTCGAGTGGAGCGGTCGCGCGCCGCAGGACTCCGACCGTGACGGCGAGGGTCATCGCGAGAGCCGCAGCGACGAGGCCAAGAGGAATGGCGGCGAGAAGGTGCCAGTCCTCGTACTTGTAGGACGGCAGCTCGTAGATCCCGAGGAAGGTGTCCCCCGCGATCGGGAAGAAGATCGCAAAGCAGACCGACGCCGCCACCAGGCCACCAAAAAGCGTGTCGCGGAACCGGGCGCCGCTGGGTCGCGCAATCTCGATCACGAGCATCGTCGCCAGGAACGGCGACGACAGGAGGCCGCCGTAGGCACCGGACATCCCGGACAGCGTGTTCGCCTTCCTCGCCCCCTCGTCATCCCCTTCTCTCCCGGAGAACCAGGTACCCAAGCCTCCGCCCATCGAGCCCAGCGCCGCCTCGGGTCCGAGGCTCGCACCGCCGATCAGTGAGAGCGCCGACACGGCCACGGTCCCGGGGACCCCGGACGGCTCAACGCGCTCATCCTGGAGCTCCTCGATCAGACCCCCCTGGTGTACGGGCACCCGAAACGCCCGCCGCAGCAGCCCGACGAGGATTCCCGCGCCCGCAGTCACTGCCACCCACCACAGGCTCCCGCCGAGCCAGCCGTTATCGGCCGGATCGAACCAGAGACCTCCGCCCTGGGTGACCGCGAGAAACGCGAGGCCGGCGAAGGCAAGCACGACGCCGAACATGACAGCGTTCCTGATCAACAGCCAGAACGCCCTCGATCGCGCCGGGGGCGGGAGGATGGGCCCAGGCTTCGAGGCGTCGCTCACGATCGCGTTCCCTCAGGGCGCGGCGTGCGACCGGGTCGCGTACTCGGCGTTGGCCCGATCGGCCGGCACGCGCCCACTCCGATCCCGGTCCAGGCACCGTGTCGGGTCGGCTTGTAATCGACATTGGCGTCGTTGGCCCTGTCGTAGGGGGCGGCGTAGACGAACGTGGGATTGTCAGCCATCCAGGCTCCTTCGGTGGCCGCCGGGGCTCCGGGTTGTAAGCGAATGAACCTATCGGATCACCTGCGATTCCATGAGCCCAGGTCGCGCGCTGGTCTGTTCTGCGACCTCGCGACCGCGTCTTGGGCGGTCTGGCATCATCGCTCGGCCTTGGAGAGCGAAAGCCAACAGCCATCCGGCGCCGAGGCGGCGGCTGCGGGTTCCGGGGTGGGTGCACGGTTGGGGATCCGGACCCACGGTCGCAGCCAGTCCCGGTTCGGAGCGCTGCTCATCGCCATCCTCACCGCGGTGTGCTTTCAACTCGCCGCCCCGGAGGACGACTGGGCGCTGTTCATTACCGTCGCGCTTCAGGGAGCGGCCTTCCTCCTCTCGCTCAGGATCGCGCGCCTGTCGTCCCGCGTCCGCCGGATCATCCTGGTGGCGGTACTGCTCGCTCTGCTGGCCGCCGCCGTTCTGCTGCTCGGACCTGGTGAGATCGGATCTGCGATACCCCGATCGCTTGCGCTCATGTTCGTCGCCCTGACGCCGATCGCGGTCATCTCCGGGCTCTTGCGCCAGATGCGCGTGGACCAGGCCGTGACCCTGCAGACGATGTACGCGGCCCTCTGCCTCTATCTGCTGGTCGCGCTCGCGTTCGCGTTCGTCTACGGCATCGTCGATGACGTCGGCGATGTCTTTTTCGCCGATGGACGAATGGGGAGCGCCGCCAACTTCCTCTACTTCAGCTTCGTCACCATGACTACGACCGGGTACGGGGACTTCACTCCCGCTACCCACCTCGGGCGGTCCTTGGCCGTCGGCGAGGCCCTGATCGGCCAGGTCTATCTCGTGACCGTCGTTGCCCTGATCGTCTCCCACCTCGGCCAGCGGCGGCAGCCGGCAGACCGGCGTTAGGTCAACTCCCACCGCGAGCTGGTCGAGCCTTCGGCCTCCAAAGGGACCTCCGCCGTCGGGGTTGCGGTCGTCAAAGGCCGGCGCGTCCAGAACCCCTCGCTGGCCACGACCCATTGCTGAGCGGTGAGATCGAGCCGGAAGCCCTGTCTTTCTGTCGGCCTCAACGTAAGATCGCTGTGTGAGCGACGTCGAGCGGTTCCGCTTTGTATTCGCGCGGTCGTATCGGGCAGCTGCCCATGGATTCGGCATCACGCCTGAAACTGCCTGGGTCGACGTGGGCGACCGGGCTCTCGAGGTCCGGTTCGGTCCGTGGCGGCTGTCAACTCCGCTGGCGAACATCACCGATGCAGCGGTGACCGGGCCCTACGCGTTCTGGAAGACCGCGGGCCCCGCGCGCCTGGCGGTCACCGACCGGGGCCTGACGTTCGCGACCAACGGGGAGAGCGGCGTCCTGATCTCATTTCGCACCCCGGTCCGCGGACTCGAGCCGCTTGGGGTCATCCGTCACCCTGAGCTGACTGTCACCGTCGCTGAGGTCGATAGGTTGGCGAAGCTGCTGCGAAGCTAGGCACCTCAGGGCTGGTGCTGCCCCCGTCCGTTCGTTTCCTAAATCGAGAAAGCGAGTCACTAATGTCAGCCAAGCCGCGCCCCCTGCTCGTCCCTGCCGATCAGGGCACCAAGATCGAGGGTCCGGTCGGCGGTCCGCTGACCTTCAAGCTGCGGGGGAAGGATTCGAACCAGGCCCTGACCGTGTTCGAGAACACGGTCGCCCCCGGCGAAGGTCCGCCGCTGCATACCCACGCCAACGAAGATGAGGCCTGGTACGTGCTCGACGGCAGGCTGAGGTTCCAGATCGGGGAAGCGCTGCATTCGGCCGAGGCCGGAGCGTTCGTCTACGTACCGCGCGGGGTGCCGCACTGCTTTCAGAACCAAGGGACCGCGCCCGCCAGGATCCTCGTGATATTCACGCCGTCAGGGATGGAGCACTTCTTTGCTCGCTTCGCCGAGATCACCGACGAGACGATCGGGCCGGAGGCATTTCAGGCGGCCGGATCCGAGCTGGGCATGACCGTCGTCGGCCCCCCACTGCGTGGCGACTGAGGGATCGAACCGCGCTTGATCCCGGCTTCCCACATGGGACAAGACCCCGAAACGTGAGAAGCCTGCTCTGCCGGCGGGCTTCTCTCGGCGGGCCGGCTAACTGGTCGCTTCAGCCCTTCTTGCTCTTCGACTTGGCCGCCCGGCACTTCCTCTTGCCGGCCTTCTTGGCGGCGACCTTGACGTAATAGGTGCCGGCGCTCAGCGGCTGCTCGATCTCGAACTTGCCCTTCTTGTTGGTCTTGTCGGTCCCGATCTTGGGATCCTTGGCGTTTGGATCGGTGACGCCGCTCTTGCTGAGGTCGAAGAAGAGGGTGACCTTACGGCCGCGCACGCACTTGGACTTCTTCGAGCTGACCTTCCCCTTGGCGCCCTCTGGCTTCACCGACTCCAGCTTCGCGGTCGTCTTGATGCCACCTCCCGCCAGCGCCTCGCTCGCACCGCCGGCGGCAATCAACGCGGCCAGCCCTGCCACGGCCGGCTTCACCTTTCCACGCGACCTCTGCTTCTCGCCCATTGCGTCCTCCCCTCTGGCTCCATATGGTGACCCGCCAACACTATCGGCCGCGACCTAGACTGCCGAGGCCGATGGACGATCCAGCCCGCCGGCAGGCGGAGGTCCCCTACCCCACCGGCCTCTACGTCCCCGGCCACCCATCCCTGCTCGCGGCTTGCGCCCGGCTTCACGGCCTCGATCCGGCCGCACCAGCTGAGTGCCGCTACCTCGACCTCGGCTGCGGCGACGGCACCAATACGATCGCCGTCGCCGAGTCGCTGCCCGGATCCCGCTGCCTGGGAATCGACATCGCGCCGGCAGCAATCGAGCGGGGGGGCGAACTCCGCGACGCGGTCGGCATCGACAACGTCGAGCTCGAGGCCGCCGACTTCCGCGACGCCGCCCCAGAGCCCGGCGCCTGGGACTTCGTCGTCCTTCACGGGATCCTCTCCTGGGTCCCAGACGACGCCCGCGTCGCCGCCCTCGACCTCGCCGCCCGCTCTCTCGCCCCCAACGGAGTGCTGATGGCGAGCTACAACGCGCTGCCGGGCTGGTGGCTGCTGCAGCCGGCGCGCGCGCTTGCGCGCCGCCATGCGGCCAGAGCAGGCGACGACCCCGAAGCGCGAGCCGGCGCCGCCCGCGACGCGCTCGAGCGCGCGATCGCGGCGGGAGCGAACAACGACGCGTACCGGCACGCGCTACAGCTCGCGCTCGAGCGCTACGCCGCCTCGCCAGACAACGCTCTCGACCATGACGACCTCGCGGACGTCGCGGAGCCGCTGTCGGTCCGCGACGTCGCTGAGCTCTCGGCGGGCTGCGGACTCGCGTATGTCGGCGAGGTCCACCCGGAGGGATGGTGGCGGTACCGGCTCGAGCCCGAGCAGGTCCTGACCCTTGTCAGCTCCACCGGCTCCGAAGCGATCGACCGCCAGGAGGAGGCCGATCTCTACTCCGGCACCGTCTTCAACGCCTCGCTGTTCGCCGCCGTGGAAGCACCGACACCGAGCGGCCCCGATTGGCGGCGAGCCGAGGGGATTCACCTGCTCCCGATCGCGCGCGAGGAAGGCCCGGGGCGGGACGCGCCCGCCGAGCTGCGAGCGAGTTTCGAGACTCTCGAGGCCGCGGCGCCGGTCGGGCTCACGGTCTCCGAGCTCGCCTCGCGCGCCGGTTTCGATCTGGAGACCGCCGCGCATTGCGCATTGCGTCACTGCGCGGCCGAGCGCGCTTGGCCGCTGCTCGACCCGCCTCGATTCGCCTACCCAGCCCCCCAACGCCCCCGCGTGCCAAAGCTGGCGCGGCTGATGGCCGAGCGCAGCGGCGAGCTGCAGACGCTCACCTGGGACACGATGCCGCTCGACACGCGCACGGCGGAGGTGCTCATCGCGATGCTCGACGGCACCCGCGACCGCGACGCGATCGCCACCGAGCTCCGCGCCAGAGCGGCCGAGTTGGGGCTCGAGGGCATCCCGGAGGAGCGTCTGCGGGCGGCGATCGAGGATCGGCTCGAGGAGCTCGCCCAGCTCGGCGGGATTGCGGCCGACTGAGGGCGATGGCCTGCAGTCCGCTGCACGCACCCGTCCGGATTCGAAGCGGTAACGGTGGCAGGGGCAGCGAGGTCGCCCAGTCCCTGGTCCAGGTCGCCGGCCTGGTGATGGCCGGGCTGCTGGTCGAGATCGAGGTCGTCGCCCACGCCTGAGGAGGTCGCAAGGATTCGAACCTGTGACCTTCGGTTTCGTAGATCGAAGTTCAGCCCAGGCGAGAGCGGCCTCGGAAGCGAGCCCAACCGCATTGGTAGCGAGAACAAACCCCGGCGGGATCTGAACCCGCGACCTCCGGGTTATGAGATGCCTACAGGGGGTGCTTTGAGCCCTTCGGGCCTGTGAAGCCACATGAGATGCGCTGAGATCACCTGAGTTTCGCTCGGTGCGGTACGACCGCTGGTACCACGAGACCTCTGGTTCTCGGCCTGCGCAGCTCGAGAAGGCAACTCACCTCGCGACAGGGTCGACAGCCATGGGCACGAGCCGACACCAGAGATCGTGACCGGGAACGTCGCCCCGGGAACGGTGCCGGTCTCGGGGCGACTGGATTCCCGGGGCCTCCCAACCGACCCCCGCCCTGGACTCGCCGGCTCTAGCGCCAAGACAGCAGCGGGCGTCCGAAGCCGCCGCCGGCACAGCCGGGGCCTGGACTTCCGGCCCGAGGAGTGCCACCGTTCAGCGCCTGTGACGCACGCTCGGACCAAGGCCCGCTCGCCGGGCGCCGCTGACGGATGATCGCGGGGCTCGCCCTCGCGCTCGCCTGCGCCGCAGCCACGAGCGTCGCGTTCCTGCTCAAGTATCGCGGCGCCGTCCTCGCGCCCCCGGTGGTCGTGGAGCACCCGCTGCGGAGTGCCGCCGGTCTCTTCCACTCGCGCTGGTTCGCTGTTGGCTGGGTCGTGGCGGTCGGAGCCTGGGGCCTTCACGTAGGTGCGCTCGCCCTCGCACCGCTTTCGATCGTCCAGGCCGTGCTCGCGGGAGGGCTCGTGTTCCTGGCCGTCTTCGCCGAGCGCTTCTTCGGCCTCCGGCTCGGACGCCGTCAGTGGGTCGGGGTATTCGTCACGGCCGCTGGACTGGCGGTCATCGGACTCACATCGGGGTCCGACGCCGCCGAGCCGCAGCAATACGCCCTCGCCGCGCTGATCGCAATCGAGTGCGGCGTGCTCGTCTTCAGCGTCGCGATAGCCGCGGCTTCGACCCATCGCAGCATCCCCTCGGCCACGCAAGGTTTGATGCTAGGGGCAGCCGCAGGGGCGCTCTTCGGCGTCTCCGACATCGCCATCAAGTTCCTCACAGCTGAGGTCAGCAGCGGCGTGCTCGAGCTGATCAGCCCTTGGACGGCGGTGGCGCTCATCGCTTCGGTGGTCGCGTTCTTCGCCTCAGCGCGCGGCCTGCAGATCGGCCCGGGAGTCGACGTCATCGCCATCACCTCTGTCGCGGCGAACCTCACCGCGATCGTCGGCGGCATACTCGTCTTTCGTGACCCGGTCGGCACCGGGGCGCTCGAGATCACTACCCGGATGGTCGCGTTCATCCTCGTGCTTGCGGGCACCGCCTTGATCCCGGCGCCGGTGCGAGCGACGCGTGAGGAGGAGCGGGCCGCTCGCCGCGTTCGTAGCTGAATCGGGGCGACCGGAGAGCGGGACCCACCTCGGTCAGCATCTCCCCCGCGCCGACCGGCAGTCTGCGGTTGACTCGTCCGGCGCTCCGCCATCCGCGGCTGCTCGGGGCCTAGGCGTCAGGCAACAGCCCGCGGTCCGCGCAGCGTTCGGCAGCTACGACCCAGCAGCCGCCGGCGCCCCCTGGGTCAGCTGCGCCTGCCCGATCGGCTGAATCACTTCGTCGAAGGTCGAGGTGACCTCGGACTCGCAGAAGAACCCGACGACCTTCAGCGCCTCCTCGCCGACGTTGACGAGCCCGTGTGGGACCATCGCCGGAATCACGGCGAGATCGCCGGCGCCCACGTCCGCGCGCTCCTCACCGACCTCGGCCTCACCCCGGCCCGAGACGATATAGAGGATCTCCTCCGCGCTGTCGGTGTG
>JAQBGG010000091.1:0-58150 GCA_032122625.1 Acidobacteriota bacterium | reverse complement strand
CGCCGACGGGGTTAGCTGACGGGCTCGCCGCGCTGGTCTCTCCAGCGTCTTGGCTACGGTCCGATCACGGTCCGATTCGCCTCTGCCACCGGGTGATTCCGATGGCGAGTGGTTCCCCCGCTCGACCGCGTTCAGGACGTGGTCGATTGAGCGGATTGATTAGCTGTTTCGATCTACTTAACGCGAACAACCGTACGGGGCTTATCCGCAAATATGTGTGATAACCGTCACGTAACTAACACAACTGCAATACTTTGCCCATCATCCGCGGTGGGCCTCCACGTGGGTCGTACGCTCGATCCCCGCCGGCGGCCTCCAGTCGAGCAGCAGGCTCAGGTCCTCCCCGCGCCCGGCGTCGTAGCTGGAGCCGGAGCTGGGATCTCGATGCCCGGGATGGACCATCCACTCGACCACCGCATCATCCGGGAGCAGCCGCAGCCCCGCCGGGGTCAACTCCGCGGGCAGAGCGGGCTGGGACTCCTCGAGGCGTCCGACGAGCAGGTCGGCGGTGGCGACCCCGCGGCAGCGCAGCAGGCGGCGGTGGCGGGAGTCGATCGAGCGCACCGGCAGGTCGCGGTCGGCCGCGATCTCCGCGACGACAACGCCGAGGCCCGCGCGGGCGTGGCAGTGCTTGTGGCCGTCGAGGTAGGCGGGCGGGCGCCCGAAGAGATGGGCGAAGCGCTCGATCTGTTCGAGGATCGCGACTCCAGCGGCCTGGCGGTCGGCCGCGGTGGCTCGAGGGGCGTCGCCGGGGGCCTCTAGATCGAGATGCAGGCCGATCTCGACCCCGGAGTCGAGCAATGGCCCGGCGCCGAGCGCCTCGCGCGCGCCGAAGGCCGAGGCGGCGTCGAGCGCCCCGACGGCGGCGGCCTCGACGATGCCCTCGTCATAGGCGCGGTTGAGGCCGTAGTCGTCGGCGTTGATGATCAGCCCTCGCATTGGATCCATTCTGACCCCCGCTCTGGGGAGTCGGTGCGGGCCGTCGCGGAATGTCCGGGCCCGATGCGACGATCGGACGATGAGCGTGAGCAGCTTCAGCATGCCGCGACAGAGCTTCCGCGGCCTGCTCGGCCTGATCGCGGCCGCGCTGATCTTCCAGATGGCCGCGCCGAACGAAGAATGGGCGAGGCTCCTGACGATCGGCCTGCAGGGCCTGGTCGTGATCGCGGCTCTCGCCACAGCCGGCGCCGACCCGCGGTTGATGCGCCTGGCGAAGGTTGCGATCGCTTTGCTGTTCGGGATCTCGGCGATCACTTTGATTGGCATCGGCGGCATTGGGCCGGCGGTACCACGGTTGGTCAGTCTGTTGCTGGTCCTGCTCGCGCCGCTGGCGATCGGTATGGGCCTGCGCCGCGAGTTGATCGAGGATCGCCGGGTCACTCTGGAGACCGTCTGGGGTGGACTCTGCCTCTACCTGCTGTTGGGCCTCGCCTTCGCCTTCGCCTTCAACCTGACCGAGGACCTGGGTGGCAACGCGTTCTTCGCCAACGGTGTCGAGGGCACCTCGAACGACTTTCTCTACTTCAGCCTCGCGACCTTGACGACGACCGGCTACGGCGACTTCACGGCGGCAACCGAGTTTGGCCGCACCCTCGCGGTCAGCGAGGCGCTCTGCGGACAGATCTACTTGGTCACCATCGTCGCCCTGCTGGTATCCAACCTCGGCCGGCCGCGCCCCAGTGGACCGGTGGTCGGACGACTCGTTGCCGATGCCGGGGCACAGGGCGTTACCGAGGCCGAGGAACAGGGGGCCGGCGCCGGCGAGGACCCATCCGCCTCCGCCGACGCCGGGTCCGGGTCCTGACGGTCGGCAGCGGCCGTCCGTCTGCGAGAATCGCGGCTGAGGAGATGACCACCACCGTCGACTACCGAACCTGCCCGCTGTGTGAGGCGACCTGCGGCCTGCAGATCGAGCTCGACGGCCGGGAGGTGACAAAGGTTCGGGGAGACGCCGATGACGTCTTCAGCCGCGGCTTCATCTGCCCCAAGGGCGCCAGTCTCGCCGAGCTGCACTCCGATCCGGATCGGCTCTCTACTCCCCTCGTCCGCCGCGACGGGGAGCTCGTCGAGGCGACCTGGGATGAGGCGTTCGCGGCGATCGACGCCGGCCTTTCACCGATCCTCAGCGACGGCGAACGCAATGCCATCGGCGCTTACCTGGGGAATCCCAACGCCCACACGCTCGACGGAACGATCCACCTCCGCGCGCTGCTCAAGGGCCTCGGCTCCCGCAACATCTTCAGCGCCTCATCGGTTGATCAGCTGCCGAAGCAGGTCGCCGTCGGGATGATGTTCGGCGCCGGGCTCTCGGTTCCGATTCCGGACATCGACCGCAGTGATTTCCTGCTCGTGCTGGGCGCCAACCCGCTCGCCTCCAACGGTTCGCTGCTGACGGCGCCGGACCTGCGGGGCCGCCTGCGCCGCCTGCGCGAACGCGGCGGCAAGCTGGTGGTAATCGATCCCCGTCGTTCGCGGACCGCCGAGGTGGCTGACGAGCACCACTTCATCCGCCCCGCCCACGACGCCCACCTGCTCGCGGCCATCGCGCACACGATCCTCAGCGAGGACCTCGCTGATCCGGGCCGGCTCGAGCCGCTGACCAACGGGCTCGACGAGATCGCCGAGCTACTCGCCCCCTTCTCACCGGAGGCGGTAGCTGACGCCTGTGGCATCGAGGCGCGAGAGATCCGTCGCATCGCCCGGGAGCTGGCCACGGCTGAGAGCGCCGCCGTCTACGCCCGGATCGGGACGACGACCCAGCGGTTCGGGACGCTTGCGAGCTGGCTGGTCGACGTTCTCAACGTGATTACGGGCAACCTCGACCGGCCGGGCGGGGCGATGTTCCCGCTCGCCGCCGCGGGGCAGCCGAGCGCCAGCGGTGAGCCCGGACGTGGGCGCGGAGTCAAAATCGGCCGCTGGAGCAGCCGCGTCCGCGGGCTCGGCGAGTCCTTTGGCGAGCTTCCGGTGGCCTGTCTTTCGGAGGAGATCGAGACCCCCGGCGAGGGTCGGATCAGGGCGATGATCACCGTCGCCGGCAACCCCGTCGTCTCAACCCCGAACGCTGCGCGGGTGCGGAAGGCGCTCGCCTCGCTGGAGTTCATGGTCTCCGTCGACTGCTACGTGAACGAGACGACGAGCCTCGCCGATGTGGTCCTGCCGGTTCCCTCGCCGCTGGAGCGCAGCCACTACGACCTCGCCTTCTACCAGCTCTCGATCCGTAACGTCGCCAACTTCTCATCGCCCTCGCTGCCGCTCCGCGAGGAGATGCCGGAGGAGTGGCACACTCTGCTGCGCCTGCTCGGCGTCGTCACCGGGCAGGGTCCCGACGCCGATGTCGAAGCGATCGACGACTTCATCGCGCTCGAGGCAGCGCGGCGGGAGACCGTCACAGCCGGCTCCCCGGCTGAGGGCCGGGAGCCGCAGGAGGTACTCGCCGCGCTCGGCGATCGACGCGGGCCGGAGCGGATCCTCGATCTGTTGCTTCGCTGCGGCCCCTATGGAGCGGGCATCAACGGGGGTGGCGGCCGCGGCATCGACGTGGCGCTGTCCCTGGAGGCGCTGGAGCGGGCCCCGCACGGGATCGACCTCGGGCCCTTGAAGCCCCGGCTGCCGGATGTCCTGCGGACCGAGAGCGGCAGGATCGAGCTCTGCCCCGAGCCAATCACCGCCGACCTCGATCGCCTGGCGGAGTCGTTGGCGGACTCCGGTGGCGGCATCGTCCTGATTGGGCGACGCCACCTGCGCTCGAACAACTCCTGGCTTCACAACCTCCCGCACCTCGTACGCGGCCCTGAGCGCTGCACGATGCACGTCAGCCCGGCTGATGCCGATCGTCTCGGGCTCGGCGACGGCGCCAGGGCGCGGGTGCAGTCGCGGGCCGGCTCGGTCGAGATCGCGGTCGAGGTGACCGACGCGATCATGGACGGGGTCGTCTCGATTCCCCACGGCTGGGGGCACGACGCGGAGGACAGTCGGATGCGGGTGGCGGCCGAGCACAGCGGCGTCAACTCGAACCTGCTCGCTGACGAGACCCTGATCGATCCGCTTTCGGGCAATGCCGTCCTCAACGGCATCCCTGTAACCGTTACTTCAGCCTAGCCTTGACCTTGCGACTGTCTCGCGTGTAATAGCGGCTCGACCCGCGTACCCGGCCGTCGGCGTTGATCAGGACGGCGGTCACCCTCTCGTAGCCGCCGGCCCCGGCTGACGCGGGCAGCTGGACCGTCGCCCGGCCGCCCTTTGGCAGGTACGCCGAGGCGATCGTCGTCGTGCCGCCCGTCGCGGTACCGCTGCGTCCGACCAGAGCAATTGCGGCGTGCGTCTTCCGCTTGATCCTGGCAGTCAGCTTCGCCGATCCCGCCGGATTGACCTTGTAGAGCCGGTAGGCGGTGTGGTTGAGCCTAAGCTTCTTCGTCTTGCGGGTCAGCCTGCCGGAGCGGCGCACGTCCTTGTACAGGCCGGCGTCGGGAAGCACGGTATTGGCGTTGATCTCGGCCGTGAGAGCGGCGAAGGCGGCGAACTGGCGGCTGAAGGAGCCGCCGCCCGCCAGGGCGATTGCCCGGTCGTACGCCGCGACAGCAAAGTCACGCGGCCTGACGGCCGGGCCGACCTCCCAGGCGGTGCGGATCGTCGCCGGACCGAGCGTGGCGCTGAGCCAATGGTTCCAGAGCCCCGAGCCGTAGATCTTGGCCCCTGCCGATTCGGGTTCGGCCATTGGCACGAAGGGGAGCTTGCTGAACGGTGTCGTGAAGCGGAGGTAGTCGTTGATCGCCGGGTAGACCATCTCCTCGACCCAGGTCGCGGTCGACTCGAACATCCAGGTGTCCTGGAAGCCGTCGTAGTTGAACTGGAGCACGTGGTTGTACTCGTGCGCCATCGTCACCTGCATCAACTCGACCGGCGCCCCGCCGAAGCCGCTGTAGTCGTTGTCCAGCACCAGATAGCCAGGTTCGCTGCGGCTGGAATGCCCCTTGTCCGTTGTCGCGTAGCCGAACAGCGACTTGCCAAGGTTGGCCAGATAGATGTCAACCTGGCCGGCGCCACCGCGGCCGTTGCGAGCGCCGCGGCCGCCGTCGGGCTTGGCCTCGGCCCAGCCGAGATTCGTGTTCTCGACCGCATACGATTGGGTCGCCGCGCTGAGGACGGCCTCGACGTAGTCAGGGAACCCGTTGGGCTGGCTGTCGGCCGCTTTCGGGGCGTGTTTTCCGGCGGCACTCCAATGGACGCAGAAGTGGTCGCTACAGAGCGGCGAAGCCGTTGCCTCGGCGCCGAAATAGTCACCCTGGGGATCGTTCTTTTCGTCCGGGCGGGCAAAGATCCGTTCAGCTCGGCGCCGCTCGGAGCCATGAAGCCGGGGCATCAGGCGGGCGAGCTTGCGGAGGATCAGCGTCGCGTCTCGGTTGGGCGCGCCCGCTGATGACGTACCCGCTGCGGGGGCGAGCAACTCCTCGGCGGCCTGCAGCGCGCGTTCGCCGTTGGACGGTGCGGCGACCGCTGTGGCGGGACCTGCGAGCAGGCCAAGCAGCAAGATCGGCAACCCAAGTAGGCGTAGTCGGCGGCTCAAGAAGGCTCCCTGCGGTGAGAAGAAGGCGTACCGGGACTGTAAACCGGCTTCGCCAAGAACGATTCGGTGGGTCGTGCCCGCGTCCTCCCAGCGATAATCAGCGGAGTGAGCATCAAGAGAAAGCCAGTCCGCATCGCCCTCGCTCAGATCAACCCCACCGTGGGCGCAATCGCCGCGAACGCGGAACTCTGCGTTGAGTGGATCGGGCGGGCCGTTGACGCGGGGGCCGACCTAGTCGTCCTGCCGGAGCTGGCGATCACCGGCTACCCGCCCGAGGATCTCCTGCTCAAGACTCATTTTCTCGACGAGGCCGAGGCGGCCGTTGAGACGGTCGCCGCTGCGACCACCGGGATCGTCGCCCTCGTCGGAGCCCCGCACCGCGACCCAGCATTGCGGAACGGTCTGCAGGTCCTTGCCGACGGGCGGCTGGTTGCCCGTTACGCGAAGTCGCTGCTCCCCAACTATGGGGTTTTCGACGAGCGCCGGTACTTCGAGCCCGGCGACGGTGCCGCACTGATCGAGCTCGCGGGGGTGCGGATCGGGCTCACGATCTGCGAGGACATCTGGCTCCCCGGGCCACCGACCTCGACCGCGGCGCTTGCCGGAGCAGCGCTGATCCTCAACGCCTCAGCCTCTCCCTACCACCGTGGCAAGGGGCTCAGGCGCGAGCGGATGGTGGCCGAGCGCGCCCGTGAGAACGAGGTGGCGCTGGCGCTCTGCAACACGATCGGCGGCCAGGACGAGCTGATCTTCGACGGGCACAGCGTCGTCGTCGGTGCCGACGGCTCGACCCGGGCGCGCGCGACCCAGTTCGAGCAGCAGCTGCTGCTTTGCGATCTCGAGCTGCCGGTCGGCCTGCCCGCCGGCGCGGACCCCGATCGGGCCCGTCTCTTGGCGAGCTTCGATGGGTCGGCTCGGGAGCCGGCGCCTCCTCGGAATGCCCCGATCGCTGCGATCGCGCCTCTGCTCGATGACGTCGCCGAGGTCTATTCGGCGCTGCGACTCGGCCTCGGCGACTACATCAGCAAGAACGGGTTCTCACACGCTGTCCTCGGCCTCTCCGGGGGGATCGACTCGGCTCTGGTCGCGATGCTCGCCGTCGACGCTCTCGGCGCCGACGTCGTCACCTGCGTGGTCATGCCCTCCCCCCACTCCAGCAGCGAGACCCAGGATGACGCCCACGCGATCGCCGCCAACCTCGGCTGCGAGTCGATCGAGATCGGCATCGAGCCCGTAATGAAAGCCTACGAGGCGGCGCTGGCGGGCCCCTTCGAAGGCACCGCGCCGGATGTAGCCGAGGAGAACCTGCAGGCGCGTATTCGCGGCAACATGGTGATGGCGCTTTCGAACAAGTTCGGCTGGCTGCCGCTCTCCACCGGTAACAAGTCGGAGATGTCGGTCGGCTACGCGACGCTCTACGGCGACATGGCAGGAGGCCTCGCTGTGATCAAGGACGTGCCAAAGGTGCTGGTCTACCAGTTGGTCCGGCATCGCAACGAGGTTGCGGGCAGGGCGCTGGTGCCCGTCTCGGTGATCGAGCGACCGCCTTCGGCTGAGCTGCGCCCCGACCAGCGCGACACCGACTCCCTGCCCCCCTACGAGATCCTCGACCGCGCCCTGCAGGAGTACGTGGAGCGCGATGGTGGCGTCGAGAGCATGGTCGCGGCCGGGATCGACCGGGAGATCGCCGAACGCGTCGTTGCACTCGTCGATCGGGCCGAGTACAAGAGGCGCCAAGCTCCCCCGGGCCTGCGGATCACGCCGAAGGCTTTCGGCCGCGACCGCAGGCTGCCGATTACGAACCGCTTCGGGCGCTGAGGGGTCCGAACCGGGGCTCAAGCGATGCGGCGCCGAGGCCGAAGAGGGGACCATGGTTCCCGGGGAGACATCCCGACCCGAATCGGTGCCGCCGCCGGGGGCGCGGGCGCTTGTGGGCTGGGCCGTCGCTCCGCCCGAGCCCCCGCCCTCGCCCTCGGACACCGGCCGGCACCCGATCTTCCTTGTCGTTGCGGTGGCCGCCGTGCTGGCGGTTGGGGCCGGGCTCGGCTTCGGGCTTGTGGGGGGATCGTCGGATGGGGTGCCACTGACGGCGATCGCCGAGGCTGCGCAGCGGACCGGCGACCTTTCCGGCGTCCGCTTCTCCGGCACGGGAACCGGCACCAGCTCGGGATTCGAGATGCAGATGAGCTTCGAGGGGGCCTACAACGCGGAGACCGAGCGTTCCTTCTTGCGGATGGAAACCGCGACCCCGGGGGCGCCCCAGGTCGCGGCGGCGATGAATCCGCTGGTCGCTGTTCAGGACGGGCTTGCCATGTACATGTCCTCTCCGGTCTTCTCGGGGACTCTTCCCAGCGGCAAGAGCTGGGTGAAGATCGACGTCTCCGAGTTGGGCTCCGAACCGATCTCCGGCCAGGTCGACTCGGTCGACGCGCGGGCGGTCCTCGGCCAACTGGCGTCGGTCAGCGACGATCCGCGGACCGTCGGACGCGAGAAGGTCCGTGGTGTCAGCACCACGCACCTGGCCGCGACTTTGGACCCCGAGCTTCAGGCCGAGCTGCTGCGGGATTCAGGTAACGAGCTCGCCGCGGAGGTGATCGAGAGCCAGGACGAGCTCTCGACCGTCGATGTCTGGATCGATCGCCGGGGGCTGGTTCGCCGCACGGTGATGACGACGGCCCTGCAACTGATCGGCGAGGCCGGCACCAGGATGTCGATGACGATGGACTTCTATGGCTTCGGGGCAGCGCCCGACGTGAGCGTTCCCTCCGATGCCGTCACCTTCGATGCAACCGCGCTCGCTCTCCAGGGGCTGGAGAGCGCCGTTTCTGATTAGTCGCCGCGCAGCGGCCGGACGGCGATGGTCACTCGCGAGAGGGCGCAGAGGCGGCCGCCGTCGTCACGCATCTCGACCTCCCAGACCCAGCTCGTGCGACCGCGGTGGCGGGCCCGAGCTTCAGCCCGGATCGTGCCCGAGGAAACCGGTCGCAGGAACGAGGTGTCGTTCGCCTGCCCGAAGGCACCGAGGTCGGGGCCGACGACCTCGTAGGTCGCTCGGGAGGTGACGCTCTCGGCGAGGGCCGCGTAGGCGCCGCCGTGGACAATCCCGTAGGGCTGCATGATTCGCGGCAAGACTGGAATCTCGGCTCGCGCGAGATCGTCGCTTGGGCGCTCGTATCCGGTGATGCCGAGGACCTCCCCGAGGGTCCCCTCGACCGGCACCCGCGGTGGCTCTGAGCTATTCATCGATCGGGACTTCCTCGGTCGTGGCTGTAGGGGTCCGAATCGTCAATCTAGAGCGAAAGCCGCGCCAGCGCCGGGGCGAGCAGTGCGCGGGCGATGAGCAGGTCCGCCAGCAGTCCGGCCGACAGACCAAGCGCGATCTCCTTTGCCCCCAGCAGGTCCGAACCGAGCCAGACCCCGGCCACGACGACGCCGGTGAAGGTGGCGACGGCGAACGGCATCAGAGTGAGTACCCCCGAGCGAGCGAGCGAGCCGGCCGCTCCGCCGCCGAGCACCCGTTCCTCGCGCAGAGCGCTGGCGAACCCGGCTCCCCGGGCCAGCCCTATGGCGAGCAGCACGGTGCCGACGATCACGAAGGACTGCAGGTGTGGTGCGCCGGAGTCCTGGTAGTCGAACAGGCCGGTGAGGCGCCCGTAGGAGAAGATCGCGAGCATCGCTGCGAGCCCGGCGAGCGGTGCGATCACGGCCGAGAGCGCCAGCAGCGGCCCGAAAGCCGACCGGAACAACAGGCTCCAGAGCGCCGCCGTGCCAAGCACGGCCACGAGGGCGACCAGCGGGAGGTCGCGGGCGAGTCGCGCAGACGAGTCGCTGAGCTCGGCCCCGGGGCCCGCTACCCGTTGCGGGGACGGCGAAGGGACGGTGCGGACGTCGGCCGCCGCGCGCTGTCCGGCCAGCGACTGCGGGCGGGCGACTGGATCGACGTCGAAGGCCGCGTGCGGGCCGACGGTCACGGCTCGACTGACCGCGGCGACCTCCTCGAGGCGCTCGATCGCGTCGCGGTAGAGCACCACCGGTGGCGCCTCGCCGGGCCCGTCGGTGAGGACGGTCAGCGGGCCGTTGGCGCCGGGGCCGAAGCCTGCCGTGATCTCCGCGCCCGCGATGGCCGCGGGTTGCTCGGCCGGCAGCTCGGCCGGATCGAGACCGATCGCCTCGGAGTCGATAACCGGCAGTGCCAGGGCCGCGATCGCCATCACGGGCAGCATCGCCACGAGCCCGCGCCGCCGTGCCCGCCCCAGGCTCAGGAAGGCCCGGAAGGCGAGCGGCGCCGCCTCGACATGGGCATCGTCGGAGACCAACGGCAGCGCCTCTCCAATCTGCCGGTCAGGGCTGGTCGAGAGCATCGCTGCCATCGACAACATTCCCAGCGGCGGCGCGAGCAGAGCGGCAATCACGACCCCGGCGCCGATCGATCGGACGAAGTCGATCGGGATGACGAGCAATGCGGCGCCGACGAGGGCCGCCGAGAACATCCCGATCGCAGCTGCCCGGAGCAGGTTGTGAAGGCTGTACTCGATCGCTTCGGGACCGCCGCCAAGGGTCGCCGCCTCCTCGCGGTAGCGGAACAGCAGGGCCGCCGCGGCCTCCGTTGCCATCACCGCGGCGAGAATCACCGCCCCGCCTGCTCCGACGGCGGCGATCGTCGTCAGCTCGTTCAAGAGGCCGAGGGCGGCAAGCGTGGCGCCGCTTGCGAGCAGGGCGCCCAGCAGCGCCGCCAGTGCCGGCCGGAGGCCGAGGGAGCCAAAGAGGAGCAGGAGAAGCAGGGGCAGGCCGAGGAGCAGCAGCTTCGGGGCTTCATCGAGGGCGATGCTGCGGGCCCCCTCCTGCGTCGCGGTGGAGCCGCCGACAAGCACCCGCAGCGGGCCGGGGTCGATTCCGGTCCGAAGCTGATCCCCGATCTCAGCCAGGCTTGCCGGACTGGGATCTGTGGACGTATGAACGGCGAGCGTCGTGATCCGGCCGTCCGCGGATGGCTCACCGCCAACGACCGCGGCGACGCCGTCGATCGCCTCGATTTGACCGCGCACGGTCTTGACCGCGATCTCGCTGCTCGCCGTCGTGATCGCCTCGGCGCCGGCCAAGACGATCAGGTAGGCGGGCTCAGCCCCATAACCCAACTCGGCGGAGAGAATCGCGTCGGCCTCTTCGCTTTGACTGCCGCCACTGCCGCCGCCGCCGATACCCAACCGGTCGGGGACACCAACGGCGTAGGCGCCGAGAGCGACCGTGAGCAGCACGAGAACCACCAACATGCGAGCCGGCGCGCGCGTACAGAGAGCTGCAATCGGAGCTGCCATGGGGCCCGCAACATACCCAGCGGCGCAGCGGCCGTCCCCAAGTGCGTAGAGTTTTGATCGAATGGCACTCAAGCAGGATGAGCGGGCGCTGCTCCAGTTGGTCTGCGAGCGGGGACAGAGCTATACCGATCTGGCGGAGCTTCTGGCGATCTCGGAGGATGAGGTCCGCGATAAGGCGCGTGGCGCTCTGACCGAACTTGGTGGCTCCGATCCAGACGCCGAGGTGGGGCTGACCGACTATCTGCTCGGTCAGGCCGATCCGATTGGACGGGCCGACGCGGTCCGCTATTTGCAGCAGGACCCCGCGGCGCGTGAGCTGGCCGAGACCGTGATCACCAAGCTCCGCGTGATCTCTCCCGGCGCTGAGCTTCCGAGCCTGCCGGAGGCGAAGGGCAAACGCCGAAAGGCGGCGGCCCCGAGCCGGTCGGAGGCCTCGGCCGCAGCCGCGGCAGCACCAGCGGCGCCCTCGACAGCGGCGGACGAGCCCGTCACGGCGGGCACCTCATCCTCCCCCCACCAGACCCGATTGATCGCCGGTCTGGCCAGCGGCGGCCTGATCCTGCTGTTCGCGATCCTCGCGATCGCCGGCGTCTTCTCCGGTGAAGACTCTCCCGCGGCGGGCAGCGAAGCCGCCCTTACCGATCAGCCCCAGACGACGAGCCCGGTCGAGCTCACTCCCGAGAGCGGCTCAGGGGTAGCCGGCAGCGCCGTCTTTGGGTTCGCCGACAGCCGGCTGTTCGTCGATCTTGATCTCGACGGGCTTGACCCCGACCTGAGCCGGAAGTCCGCCTACGTCCTGTGGCTGATGTTCGACGACACCGGCGGCTATCCCGTTTCGGTGCTTGCACCGAATCAGAACGGGCGTGTGCTGGATCGCCTCGAGGTACCGGCTCCTATCAGGGACACGGTGGTCGGTCTCGCTCGCTCGGTCCGGATAAGCCAGAGCTCCGTCAAGAGGCTCCGTGATGACTCCATACAGGCCGCCGACACGGGTGTGCCGCTGGTCCCGTTCAGCGGCGAGGGCCTGGCGATCGGCCGTATCCCGCTGGTTGAAGGCGGCCGGGGAACCGGCGGCGGCGCGGCGGGTGGCGGCAATGGCGGCGCCGGGGGCGGTCAGTCCGGCGGCGCCGGTACGACGACGCCCGGCGGCTAGGGACCCCCTTCGTCCCGACCGAGGCCGTCCCCCGGGCTAGGGCCCGAGTCAGTCGGGCAGCAGCTTGCCGGGGTTCATGATCCCGGCGGGATCGAGCCGATCCTTGACCGCGCCCAGGGCGGCGATCCCCAACTCCCCGACCTCGGCGGTCATGTACCCGGCGTGATCGCGGCCGACCCCGTGGTGGTGGGTGATCGTCCCCCCGGTGGAGACGATCGCCTCGCAGGCAGCCGACTTGACCGCGTGCCACTGGTCGATCTCGCCCCCCGGCCGGCGGGCAGAGAGGAAGGTGAAGTAAAGCGAGGCGCCGTCGCGGTAGAGGTGGGAGACGTGACACATGACGATTCCCGGCGCGCCCTGCCCGGCCATCGCCTCGTGAAGTGCCGAGCGCACGGCGGTATAGAGGGCATCGATCCTCGAGTAGGTGTGGGAGGTCTCGAGCGTCTCGACCATGACGCCGGCGTCCATCAGAGCGTCGCGCATGTACGGGCCCTCGTAGCGGCCGTGCTCCCAGGAGTTCCCGACCGACCGGCCCAGCGGCACGGCCCCTCCGCTGCGCAGCAGCGCCGCCGAAAGCTCACGGCGCCTGGCGACGGATTCCGGGTCTCCCTCCCAGCCGACGATAACCATGCAGCCCTCGCTCCGGCGCCGGATGCCCAGGTAGCTTTCGAGAGCGCGCTTGCGGAGGCCTCCCAGCCCCGCGAGGGCGAGCGAAACCCGAGTCTCGTCGCGATCGGAGAGCCGAAAGATGTCGGGCTCGACGCCGCCCTGGGAGAGCGCTCGTCCGATCTCGATGCCTTCCTCGAAACCGGGCGCGAACCATCCCTCGTAGCGCCGCGTGTCCGGGTTGGGTCGAATCCGCACCGTCACCTCGCTGATCACGCCGAGAGTCCCCTCCGAGCCGATGATCAGCTCTCGAAGCGCCGGCCCGGCGGCGGTGTGTGGGGTCTGCAGGGTCGAGACCGGCCCCTCAGGAGTCTGCATCGTGACCGAGGTGACGAGCTCGTCGAAGCGCCCGTATCCGGTCGAGGCCTGACCGGCGGAGCGCGTCGCCGCAAAGCCGCCGATCGTCGCGTACGGGAAGGACTGGGGGAAGTGGCCGAGCGTGTACCCACGAGCATTCAGCGCGGCCTCGGCCTCGGGGCCGCGCAATCCGGGGCCTAGGGTCGCGGTCTGCGACCGCTCGTCGACGCTGACGGCTCGCAGACCGGTCAGGTCGAGCGAGACGAGACGGCCGAAGTTCGCCCGCAGCGGCTCGACGCCGCCGACCACGCTGGTGCCGCCGCCGAACGGGACGACGGCGACCTGTTGGGCGCTGCAGGTCGCGAGCACCGCCCCGACGGACTCCGCGGATGTCGGTGCAAGCACCGCGTCGGGAGCGCCGCTCGGCGAGCCCGCCCGCACCCGGACCAGGTCTGGGTAACTCTTGCCGGCGGCATGGCGAAGCCGGTCCTCGGCGTTGGTGCTGACGGCGCCCTCTCCCCCGGCCGCGTCGAGAACGGCTTCGGACAGAGGCTGGGCAGCGGGTAGTGCGACTGACTCGATCGGCACCGCCTCGACCCCTTTGGTCTCCCCCAGCTCCTCGGTGAGCATCTGTTTGGCGCCGGCCCCCAGCGTCGGTCGCCCGTCGGTGCGGCCCCAGCCCCACCAGACGCTGTCGCGCCGCAGGTCGGCGGCGCTCACCCGGGGCCGTCCCCCGGGTCGCCGATCAGGGCGTGCTCGATTCCGTCCAGCGCTTCCTCCAGCGACCGCTTGGTGGCCCGGCTCATCATCGGCGCGCCGAGCCTCGAGAGGCCTCGCAACGCGCGTCGACCCTCGATCCTGACGGTCGTCTCAGCGCCGCTGCCCTCGAGGCGGAGTTCCAGTTCGGCTCCACGCAGGAACTTCTCGAATGGCGTTCCCTCGATCTGCTGCTCCCAGACGAGGCGCTGCTCGCGGGTGGAGTCCGTGCAGCGATAGTCGGCACGGACCGGCGCGCCGTCGCGGGTCTCGAAGACCTGCGTGAAGCGGCTGCGCCGGGCACCGGGATCCCCCTCGACGGACTCGACCCGGATCGTCCCCGGCCACCAGCGCGGGAGGTTGTGCGGATCGGCGAGCAGGTCCCAGATGCGGTCACGGCCGACCTCGATCGATCGGGAGCGGACGACGGTCGGCATCTGCTCACGGTTTCCCGTCCGCTACGAACGGAGTCGGCGCAGGTCGCGCACCAGCAGCAGATGCTTGAGCTGAGTGCAGGTCGCGGCCAGGCCCTCGAGGCTCTCGAGAGCCTCCTCGCGTCGGGACTGACTTCGCGACCGCAGGGACGGTCCGAGGATCTGCTCGAGCAGGGTCGATTCGCGGTCCGCGGCTGAGCGGAAGACCCGCAGATTGCGCCCGTGCACGCCGAAGCGCGCCAGCTCGGTCGCCGCGCGGACGATCTCGAGGTCGGTTTCGTCGAAGGACAGCTTGCCTCCCTGCTGTCGCGGCTGCACGATTCCATACTCATCGAGTTCGCCGACGAGCTCGGCCGAGGCGCCGGTCTGCTCCATCAGGTCCTCCATCGAGATCATGCCGCCGGGTTCCTCGAGAGCGATCGCCCGACGCTGGGTCGCCCCCTGGGCGTTGCCGTCGCGGATGCCGCCAATCTTGCCGGCCGCAAGCTCCTGGCGGATCACCTTGAGCGGCAGGAACTCGTCCCGCTGCATGCGCAGGATCGAGCGCAGTTGCTCGACGTCGGCCTGGCTGTAGAGGCGGTAACCACCGCGCGTGCGGCGCGGAGAGAGCAGCTTCTGGTCCTCGAGGTAGCGGATCTTGGAGATCGAGATGTCCTCGAACTCCTGACGGAGGATCTTGCAGACCGCGCCAATCGTCAATGCCTTGCGCGGGCGCGACGGCGAGTCGTCGTTGCCGCGCGACGTACGAGGCGGGGACTTTGTCGCGGAGCTGTCGGTGCGGACGGCCACGGTCAGCGCTCCAAACAGCTGAGCCGGAATTTGCCGATCTGAATCTCGTCACCGTCAGCCAGCAGATGCGACTCGATCCGCTTGCGGTTGACGTAGGTCCCATTCAGGGAACCGAGATCGTCGATGTAGAGCCCCTCCCGTCGCCGGACCAGCAGCGCGTGGTTGCGAGAGACGGTGACGTCGTCGAGGAAGATCCCGGCGTCGGGTGTGCGGCCGATGCTCGTCCGCTCCTCGTTGATCGGAAAGCTCTCGCCGCTGCGGCCGCCGCCCGCTCGAATCACCAACGCGGCGCCCTCGGATTCGACCAGCTCCTCGAGGTCAACGCGCTCGAAGTCGCCCGTATCGTCGATCCTGTAGGTCAGTGTGGTCGGCTCGTCCTTACCCTCCGGACGAGCCAGATAGGCGCCGCACTTCTGGCAGTAGTTGGCGCCTTCAGGGTTGACGAAGCCGCACTCGGGACAATGAAGGGCCATCTGCAGTCGATCCCCTCGGACGCCTCAGGCGACCGGGTCCTCGCCCCCCGTGACGCGGCCCGAGAGAATCTCGGTCAGCTTCTCGACGTCGGCACCGCTGATCAAGGCGTCGCCGGACTCACGGTTGGCACGGAGCCGGCTGACCAACTCGGCCCGGAGGATGTCGATCTTGCCGTGCAGGATGCGGCGCCGGAATGAAATCTCGCGCTCCTCCTGCGTGTACTCGTCGATCACTTCCCTGAGCTCCTCGTCGTTCATCGCACCGATGTCGGGAAACGTTTCGTCCATCTCATCCTGTCTCTCTCGGTCTCCCCGTGCGGTCGCGCGGGTTACGCTGGGACCAGTATAGGCCGAGTTCGAAAAGGTTCAATCCAGGGTTGAAGGTTGGGAGCCGCGCTGCAGTTGGGCCACGGTGGCTCTTGCTGCGCGGGCGTACATCACGGTGGCCAGAATCGAAACAAACACCCCGATCGCGAAGCCGACGTCGATCACCTCCCAGTCGAGCACCTGCGCCCAGAAGATCCCCCCCATGATCAGGAAGACGGCGATCCGGCCGACCCAGTTGATCTCGATGTCGGCGCCCTTGCGGAGGCCGACCCGGGCGAGGATCAGTGTCAGCACCTCGCGCAGGACGAGCGCCGCCAGAGCCCAGCGCGGCAACAGCTCGAAATGCCAGCAGACGGCGGCGCCGGCGAGGATCGTCAGCCGGTCGACGACCGGGTCGAGCAGCGCTCCCATTCGGCTGTACTGGCCGGTGGCACGGGCGACGAATCCGTCGAGCAGGTCGCCGAACGCGATCGCGAAGAAGAGCAGTGCGGCGAGCAGGTCGCGGCCGTCGCCCGAGTTGAAGGCGATGATCAGGTAGACGGGAATTGCGGCGAGCCTGATATAGCCGATCAGATTCGGCAGGGTGAACGGGCGCAGTGGCTGGCCGGCCCTGGTCTGCTTTGGCTCCGGCCCGGTGCGATCGATTCCGAACAACCGCCTGCGGCTGAGTCGCCGGCGCGGAGCCGGTACCCGGGGCATTCTCACTCCAGCCTTGTGAGGATCGCTCCGACCCGCTCAGCGGCCTCCTGCAACGGAATCTGCTCCTCGCTGCCGTCGGCGCGGAGTTGGGCCTCGGCGACGCCATCGGCCAGGCCCCGTCTGCCGATCGTCAGCCGCAGCGGGCATCCGAGGAGCTCGGCGTCGGTCAGCTTTTCTCCCGCGCCGGCGGATGGCCGGTCGTCGTAGACGGTCTCGACCCCGGCCGCGGTCAGGGACTCATAGATCTGATCAGCGGCGGCGCTGACCTCATCGTCGGCCTTACCGAGGCTGACGAGGTGGACCTGCCAGGGAGCAAGCGGTCGCGGCCAGACGATCCCCTTCTCGTCCGCCAGTTGCTCGATTGCGGCAGCCATGATTCTCGCCGGCCCGATGCCGTAGCTCCCCATCACGATCGTCTGCTCCTTGCCGTCGGGATCGAGGTAGGTGGCTCCGAGCGGTTCGGAGTAACGGCTGCCGAGCTTGAAGATGTTGCCGATCTCGATCGCCGGCTCGATTGTGATTGGCTTGCCGCTGGGCGTCTTGTCGCCGGCCTCGACCGACCGCACGTCCGCCTCCTCGAAGCTGAAGTCGCGCCCGGCCTCGACGCCGATCAGGTGAGCGTCGGCGCTGTTCGCACCGCAGACGAGGCCGCCCCCCGTGATCGCCGCGTCCTTGATCAAGGGCACGTCGGCTCCGACCGGGCCGATGTAGCCGACCGGGCCGATGCTGTCTTCGATCTCGTCCTGTCGCGCCGGCCTGTACGGCGCCCCAAGGTGGTTTTGGAGCTTGATCTCGTTCAACCGGTGGTCGCCGCGAATCAGAACCATGACCAGCCCGCGCTCCTCGACGATCACCGGCATGGCCTTGATCAGTGCGCCGGCCGAGACGCCGAGCGCGGTGGCGACATCGGCGACTGTGGTTGCCCCCGGGGTCGGCGCCTCCCGGGGGGCGTCGAGGGCGGGCGGCCGATCGATCGCCTGTGGCTCGGCACTGGCGACCTCGACGTTTGCGGCGTAGCCGGCGGCGACCGCGACCTCGTTCTCGCCGGCCGCGCAGGGCGCCATGTACTCATGGGCGCCGGAGCCGCCCATCATCCCAACGTCGGACTCGACCTCGTACCACTTCAGTTCGCAGCGGTCGTAGATCCGGGAGTAGGCGCCCCGGTGCTTCTCGTAGCTCTGGGCCAGACCGTCCTCGTCGCGGTCGAAGGAATAGGCATCCTTCATCGTGAACTCGCGTGTCCGCAGCACCCCGGCCCGCGGCCGGGGCTCATCCCGCTCCTTGGTCTGCAATTGCCAGAGGATCAGCGGCAGGTCGCGGTAGGAACGGACCTCGTTGGCGACGTGGAAAGTGAGGTTCTCCTCGTGGGTCATCGCCAGCACCATCTCGGCACCTCTGCGGTCCTGGAGCTTGAACAACTCATCGATCTCGTAGCGGCCGGTCCGCTTCCACAGCTCTGCCGGCTGCAGCACCGGCAGCAGTACCTCGAGCCCGCCGATCCCGTTCATCTCCTCGCGGATGATCGCCTCGATCTTGCGGATCACCCGGAGGCCGGCGGGAAGGTATGACCACATGCCGGCGCCGACCTGGCGGATCAGCCCGGCGCGGACCATCAGCTGGTGGCTGACCGCCTCTGCGTCGGCGGGCGGGTCCTTCAGCGTGGGCAGCAGATATTCGGAGAGGCGTGTCATCGGGGGCGAGGATATCTGTCGGGCCGCGGCCCGCCGCGCCCGCCACACGTCGGCCGGCCACGGCCGCCTCGATGCCGGCGGCGTAGGATGGGCCAATGACTTCGAACGGGCGCCTCGCGCTGCTCATTCTCGGCGCCACCGGCGTCACCGGCAGCCAGGCGGTCCCCTATGTCAGGGAGCGAGCTCGCGCAGAGGGCTTCGATTGGGGAATCGCCGGACGCTCCCCGGAGCGGCTCGCGGCCCTGATCGCGGGCTGGCCCGAGGATGAGAGGCCCGAGATCCTCAGCGTTGACACGGCGCTGCCGGCTACCGTGGCCGCCGCCGCCGGGAGGACGGACGCGATCGTCAACTTCGCCGGACCGTTCGCGCGGATGGCGCCACCGGTGATCGAGGCGGCCGTCGAGGCGGGGATCGCGTACCTCGACGTCACCGGCGAGATCGACTTCGCCGCCAAGATTGTCGAACGCTGGCACGGTCCCGCTCAGTCCAGCGGCGCGCGCATCGTCCAGGTCTGTGGCTTCGAGGCCCTGCCGTTCGATCTGATCGCCGCGGCCGGGATCGAACGCCTCGCTGCCGAGCACGGGCAGGAGCCCGCCGCGATCGAGTCGATCTTTGCCGGCTCACCGCCGCCGGGCATGCCCCTGCCCTCCGATCTCGTCTCGCACGGCACCTTCGAATCCCTCCGCGAGGCAATGGCCGGTGAGGGCGCACCGGTGCTCGGCGACCCGGCGGCTCTGCTCGGTGATCTCGGATCGGCCGATCTCGTGCGGGAGATCAGCCCGATCCGCAACCGGCCGCGCTGGAAGCGCGGCGTCGGTCCGCTGGCGCCGATGATCCCCTCGCCGATCATCAACCCGCCGGTGATCCAGCGGTCTCTGGCGCTCTCGGGGCGAGCGCCGATTCCCTACCGCGAGGCGCTCGCTGCCGAGTCATTGGTGCCGACCCGGCCGCTGCAGGCGATCGTCGCCGGATCCGCGGCCGCGCTCAACGGCGGCCTCAGTCTTCTCACCCGGGCGCCGGCCTCGATTCGCCGAGCGGGAACCGGGGCGATGAAGCTCTTCTCGCCTTCCGGTGGCCCCCGCGCCGATCGCCTCGAGGGCTGGCGCTGGAGCATCGATACCGTCGTTACGGGCAGCGGCGGCGCCGCTGTCGCCGTCCGCCTCGAGGCGGACGGGCATCCCGGCTACCTGGCGACCAGCCGGATGACCGCCGAGGCCGGCCTGATCCTCGCCGACCCCGAAGCGCGGACCCCGGAGGCCGCAGGGGTTCTGACTCCGTCGGCCGCGCTCGGAACCGCTGAGCTCGAACGCTTCGCCGCCGCCGGGCTGAGGTTCAGCGCCTACCAGGCGTCGAGCGAGTAGATCTTCCAGAGCGAGGATTCGGCGCCGGTCGAGTCATAGAGTCGCTGCGCGGTCTCGTTGTCGGGGGCGGTCTCCCAGACGAGCTTGCCGACTCCGCGTTTACGGCAGGCGCCACGACAGGCCTCGATCAGCTTGCGGCCGACGGCGCGACCGCGCGCCTCGGGGACGACGAACAGGTCGTGCATGATCCCGGTTCGAACGGCCTCCGTTGTGTCCCAGGACCAGAAGACGGTCGCGAATCCGAGCGCCGTCCGATCCTCGCCACGGGCGATGTATTGCACCCCCTCGCCGGGGTCACCGAGCAGCGCCTTGCTCAACGCCACCAGGCGGTCGTCACGGGGGTTGGTCGCATAGAACTCGCAGTAGGCCCGCATCATCGGCAGCAACTCGGAGAGGTCTATCTCAGTGACCTTGCTGATCGTCGTCTCGACATCGTCTGCCATCGGGACCGGATCCTACGCCCGCCGGCGTCTCGTCGTCCGGGGGCGGCCGCCGCGGCGCCCGCGAAGAAGCAATAATCATCGGCGATGGGCAAGGGACCACAGGGATTCAAGGAAGGCCAGGCCGTCTGGGTCGAGGACGGCGATGGTCGCCATCACGCGGGAATCTTCGTCGGTGACAACGAGGCGGCCGGTTGGTTTGGAGGCGGACCGTCCGCCTACGTGGTCCACCCTGAGGCCCACCAGGCCGAGGTCGTCGCGCTGTTTCGGATTACACCCCGAGACGAGAAGTAGCCCGCACCAGCCAACTCGGCTGACTAGCCCTCGCGGCTGAGGATGGCCGGCCCGGGCTCGGGGGCCTGCGCCGAACTGCGTTTCGCCTTCGGGCTGACGCCGCCGCCGCCGGAGCCGCCGCCGCCCTGCAGATTCGCCTGCCAGAAACTGGTCCGCAGCTTCGAGGCGGGCTTCGTCAGCTCGACGTGGATGTGGTCGATGTGGCCCTGAGTCGGGTCCGCCTTCTTCTTGCCGCCGCCGCAGGCGCTGTAGGTGCTCCAGCCTCGATCACCCGCCTGCCACCAGCGGCAGTTGTAGATGATCAGCTGGATTCCCATGCGACGGGCGAGCGCGTTGGGTCGGCCGCGCTTGTCCTTGGCGAGCCAGGTGTTTATCACCGTCGTCGCGCGCCGCTTCTGCGCTTTCTTGCGCGCGTCGAGCATCCAGTCGAGGGCGCGACCGGTGCCGTGGACGCCGCCGTCGCAGCGGATCGTTCCGTAGACCGTGTTCTTCTTCGTGTTCCGCTTCATCCAGCCGATCAAGTTCTTCATCCCCTTGGGGTCGCGTCGCACGCAGCCGCCGGCACCGTCGTAGCGGTTCGGGTCGAGCCTCTTGCCGAGCAGGGTCGCATCGTTCGCCGGGTTGGGGTCCAGCGTTCGCTTTGCGGCGAAGGCGGTACCCGCGACCATCAGGAGCGACAGGGTCAGCGGCAGGAGTATGCGAAAGCTAGAGCGCGTCTGCATAGAGGCTGATTTGGATCCGATCCGGGCAGCGACGATCGTTCACACAACGATTGCCATGCCCTCACAGAAGGCTCATAGGCTATCGGTTCAGGCGGCGGGATGCGTCTCCGGCCCGATCGGTGGGCGGGTTCAGGCGCGGGTGAAGCGGCGGCCGGCGGTCGGCGAGGCGTCCTCGTCGAGTTCGACCTTCTTGCCCTTGACAGGTTTCAGATAGGGCTCGGCGTCGCCGGGAGCGGTGATGTCCTCCCCCTCTTCCGCGGCCGCGGCCTCCATCGCCGCGATCTTCTCGGGGGTGAGGTCGTCCGCGTTCTCCTCCTCGATCCGCTGCAACCACTCGGCCCCCTCGGCCGACTTCGCGTCGTCGAAGGCGATCTCCCCGCCGCGCGTGACCGACTTGTCGATCTCCTCGAACAGGGCCTCGACGAGATCGTCCTGGGGCACCTTGCGCAGCGGCTTGCCGTGGGCGAAGATCAGCCCCTCGTTGAGCGCCCCTGTGATCCCGAAGTCGGCGTGCGAGGCCTCGCCGATGCCGTTCACGGCGCAGCCCAGGACCGCGACTTCGATCGGGTCGGTGTAAGCCTCGAGCCGCTGCTCGATCTCGGCGACGACGGTGTCCATGTCGAACTGCAGGCGCCCGCAGGTCGGGCAGGCGATCAGGACCGGGCCGCGCTCACGCAGCTTCAGGGCCTTGAGGATCTCCCAGCCGACCTTGACCTCCTCCTCGGCGTGGAAGGTCGAGAGGCTGATCCGGATCGTGTCCCCCACCCCATCGGCGAGCAACGTACCCAGGCCGACCGCTGACTTCAGTGATCCCGACCACTTCGTCCCGGCCTCGGTGATCCCCAGGTGCAATGGGTAGGGGATCCGATCGGCGAGTAGCCGGTTGGCGGCGATCGTGTTGGGGACGTTCGTCGACTTGATCGAGACCTTGAAGTTCTCGAAGTCAAGCGACTCCATCAACTCGACGAACTCCACCGCCGCGGTCGCCAGAGCCTCGACCGGGCTCTCGCGTTCGAGTTCATGCAGGTGTTTGGGCAACGAGCCCGAGTTGACGCCGATCCGCATCGGAGTGCCGGCGGCGGTAGCGCGCTTGGCCACCTCGGCGACCTTCTCGCGGCCGCCGATGTTGCCGGGGTTGAGGCGGATGCAGTGAGCGCCGGCGTCGATCGCCTTCAGAGCGAGCGTGTGGTTGAAGTGGATATCGGCGATCACCGGGATCGGCGAGTCCTTGACGATCGTCTTTAGCGCCTCGACGTCCTTGTCGCGCGGCACGGCGACGCGGACGAGGTCGGCCCCCGCCTCCGAGACCGCATGGATCTGTTTCATCGTCGCCTCGAGATTGGCTGTCTCGGTCTTGGTCATCGTCTGCACGACGACCGGGGCGCCGCCACCGATCGGCACGCCGCCGACAAAGATCTGTCGCTTCGAAGCCATCGTCTACAGGCTAGATCACCCGGTGCCGCCCCACTTGCTACCCGCCCCGACGGCGGGCCGGCGGGCCCTCGTCCCGCCTAGCCGCGAGCGCCGACCAGTTCGAGTAGCTCGCCGCCGAAGGTCGTGACGTAGAGGTTGCGGGGCGAGAACTCACCGCGCTTCTTTCCGAAGGCGAGGTCGCTGGGGCCGCTTGGGAAGGGGTCCATCTCCGCAAGCACGCAGGCTTTGCGCGGGCCATCAATGCGCCAGATCTCGCCGGCGCCGTTGGCGGCTGTGTAGAGCCTGTCCTTGCCGTCGCGGGTGAGCCCGTCGAGGCCGGCCGCGGAATCGGCGGGCCCGGCCGCGTAGTAGGTCTCGGCGCCGGCCGGGTCGTCGAACGGGACCCGCTGGATCGCGGCGGCGGTGAACGTCTGGTTGACGAACAGGCTCCGCTTGGCACTGTTGGCGATCATCCCGTTGGCGGTCGGCACATTGGCCCAGTTGAGCCCGACCCTGTGGTTGCGGATCCGGTCGATGCCGCTACCAATGTCGATCGAGGCGTAGATCGTCCTCCCCGGCCCACGGGCGACTCCGTTCGCCATCTGCAGACCCTCGGTGTGGACCTCCGAGGCACCGGTCTTCGGGTTGACCCTCAGGAGTCCGGCCTCCGGGTTCAGTGGCCCGTCGGTGGCCTGAGCGATGCTGTCGCCGAAGCCGACCAGAACGTTGCCGCCGTAGCGCTGGAAGATGATCCCGCCGGGTGCCTCGATGCCGTCGAGGACGAGCTTCGGCTTGCCCCCGGGTCGACGGAGCATCAACAGCTGGCCGGCGGTCGAGTCGGTGAAGAAGAGGCGGCCTCGGCGGTCGACGCCGATCGACTCGAGGGCTCCGAGGCCGGATCTGAGGACGTTGACCTCGGCCTGCTTCGCACAGGGTGGAGCGGCGCCGGCGGGCGCCGCGGCCAGGGCCATGAACAGCAGCGTGAGCAGTGCGGCCAGCGGGGCTCGGAACTCGATCATCAACGCTGATTATGCCGCCCAGCCAGGAAGACTGCTCGCGGGTCGCCGACGGTCCGCCCGGCGAGCCCCCTGAGGCGTAATCTTGGAGCCCATGTGCAGAAACATCAGAACGCTCTACAACTTTGACCCGCCGGCAACCGAGGAGGAGGTGCATGCCGCCGCGACGCAGTACGTGCGGAAGATCAGTGGTTTCACGAAGCCCTCGCAGGCCAATCAGGAGGCCTTCGATGCGGCGATCGACGCTGTGGCCGAGGCATCATCCGGCCTGATCGGCGAGCTGACCACCGCTGCCGCGCCGAAGAACCGTGAGGAGGACGCGGCCAAGCGTCGTGCGCGGGCGGAGAAGCGCTTCGCCCCCCAGGCAGCGGCCTGAGCCCTGGCGGGCCTGTGGGCGGGCCGCCCGTAGGGCTGCAACACTGCCTGCTCGAATGAGAGCAATCGGGAGGTTGGGATGAGGCTGAGGGTCGCGCTGCTGGTGAGCTTTGGGGTGATGCTGGTCGTGCCGGCGGGTGCCGCCGCCGCCTTCCACCTGACGTCGATCCGCGAGGTCTTTCCCGGGGATACTGCTCGGCCGACGTCGCAATACGTCGAGCTGCAGATGTACGCCGCTGGCCAGAACCAGGTCGGCACCCACAGCGTCACCGTCTACAACGGCCTCGGCACCGCGAACTCGACTGCGTCCTTCCCGGGTCCCGTCGCCAACGGCCAGAACCAGCGCTCGATCCTGATTGCCTCGCCGGACTTCGCCGGCGCCTTCGGGATCACCCCCGATCTGGAGATCACCGCGCCGATGATGGATCGCTCCGGCGGCGCCGTCTGCTTCGATTCGATCGATTGCGTTTCCTGGGGCAGCTTCGCCGGCTTTGCCGGCCCCGCTCCCTCGCCAGTCGGTGCGAGCGCCGTCGCAATACCGGACGGTAGCTCGCTCGAACGCTCGATCGCTCCCGGTTGCGAGACGCTCCTCGAAGCCGGCGACGACGGCAACGACAGCGCCACCGACTTCGCCGCCGCGCCTCCGTCGCCACGCAACAACTCCACGGCCTCGACCGAGACTGAGTGCGATACAACGGTCACGGGCGCGAAGCTGAGCGCAAAGTCGACGCAGCGCCCCTCCCCTAAGAAGCCAAAGATCGTCGCCAAAGCGACCCTCGGCGAAGACGGGGGGGTCAGCGTGGTCGCCAAGGCCAAGCTCCGGAAACAGACCTACAAGCTGAAGAAGTCGGTCTCACTGAGTGCCGGCAAGCAAGCGAAGGTCACGCTCAAGGCCGCCGGTAAGGCCAAGAAGAAGATTGGTAAAGCCCTGAAGCGAGGCAAGAAGGTAAAGGCAAAGGTCGTCGCAACTTTCACCGACGAAGCCGGCAACACCGCCAAGGAGACAGCGAAGGTGACGCTCAAATAAACCGTTGGGCCCGGTCGGCCCGTCCTGCCCTCAGCCCGCGTACAGGCCCTCGATCTCGTCCCCGTACTTCTCGCCGATCGGCTTGCGCTTCAGCTTCATGGTCGGCGTCAGCTCGTCGCCGCCCGGCTCCCAGTCTGCGCCGAGCAGCTTGAACTTCTTGATCTGCTCGACCCGGGACATCTTTGCGTTCGCGGCCTCGACGGCCTCCTGCACGGCGGCGAGCAGTGTCTCGTTCGCCGCCAGGGCCTGCAGTGAGTTGTCCTCGATCCCGTTCTTCGCCGCCCAGACCGGCGCGTACTCGGGGTCGAGCGTCAACAGCGCCACGTTGTAGGAGCGCTGGTCTCCGATCGCCACCGCCTGGCCGATCAACGGACTCGAGGTCTTCAGGTTGGCCTCGATCGACGCGGGCGACATGTTCTTGCCGGCAGCGTTGATGATCAGCTCCTTCTTGCGGTCGACGATCTTCAGGTAGCCGTCGGAGTCGAGCTCGCCGATGTCGCCGGTCAGCAGCCAACCGTCGGGGTCGATCGTCTCGGCGGTCTTCTCGGGCAGGTTCCGGTAGCCGGCCATGACCGAGTCGCCGCGAACGAGTACCTCGCCGTCCTCGGCGAGCTTGATCTCGATCCCCGGTGTGGGCGGGCCGACCGTGCCGAGCTTGACCTTGCCCGGAGGGTTGAGCGTGGCCACGCCACAGGTCTCCGACATCCCCCAGAGCTCGCCGATCGGTACTCCGATCGCATGAAAGAACTCGAGCACCTCGAGTGGCGTCGGAGCGGCGCCGACATTGACCGCCACCGCCTGGTCGAGCCCGAGCTTCTCTCGAAGCGCCTTGAACATACCCTCCTCTGCTGCGGCCGCGCCCTTGGCGATGGCCTCGGGAACCTCCTCCCCGGCCTGCTCGGCGCGGACCTTGGCGAGCGCCGCCTCAATGCCCTGAAGAGCCGGCTCGCGCTGTCCGTCGGGTAGGTTCGAGATCATCGTCTCGAGTCCGGCCTTGAGCTTCTCCCAGATCCTCGGCACGGCGAAGAACCAGGTCGGGCGCACCTGCGGCAGGGTCTCCATGATCTTGCGCGGATCGCCGCAGATCGTCACCGAGACACCCATCACGACCGGCAGGTAGAAGTGCGCGCCGCGTTCGGCGATGTGCGCCGCGGGCAGCCATGAGATCACCCGGTTCTCCTCGTTGTCGGGGAACGGGATCATGTCCTCGACCGAGGAGACGAGGCTCATCAGGTTGCGGTGGGTCAGCTGCACCCCCTTCGGCGGTCCGGTCGTGCCCGAGGTGTAGATCAGGGTGAGCAGGTCGTCGGGGCCGACCTCGGCAGCAACCGAGTCGTCGAACTCCGGATCGACCGTGAGCAGCTCCTCGTAGGTCATCGTGCCGCCGCCACCGTCGAGCGTGATCACGTGCTCGAGCTCGGGCAGATTGGCCTTTGCCTCCATGAAGATCTCGAGGAAGGCGGCCTCGACGATCGCCACCTTCGCATTAGCGTCCGAGCAGACGTAAGTGATCTGCTCCGGCGAGGAGGTCTGGTAGATCGAGAAGGGAACGGCGCCGAGGGTCACTGCGCCGAGGTCCAGGCCCATGAACTCCTCGCGGTTGTTGAGCATGATCGCAACGGTGTCGCCCTTGCCAACCCCGAGGCTCGCGAGGCCGCCGGCGGCAGCCCGCGCCTGGGCACGAAGCTGGTTCCAAGAGGTCTTGCTGTCACCGGAGACGGTCGCCGTCGCATCGCCGAGGCGATCGGCCGTTGCCTGGAAGGCCAAGGCCAGGTTCGGGGCCACCATCTTGGCCCCCGGCCCGCCGCTCGCGTAGCCCTCAGACGTCGTGACTTCCATTCCGATCCTCTCCTCAGTCTGCTCGGTTGAAGTTCGCACTGAAACCTACCGGACCTTCAGCGGACGTTGAAGCCTTCCCCGGTGATTCGCGAGATGTCGTTGTTGAGCCCGATCGCGAATAGAGCGAGGACGAGCGCGAAGCCAACGAAGCTGGCGCGCTCCATTGTCGCCAGCGACGGCCGCCGTCCGCGGACCTTCTCGACGATGCTCCAGAAGATATGACCGCCGTCGAGCGGCAGGAACGGCAGCAGGTTGATCAGCCCGAGAGAGAGGCTGATCACGCCGAGCACGAAGAACGCCTGGCGGGAATCGAACTCGAAACTCTGCCGGGTCACCTCCGTCGCGCCGACGACGCCGGTGATCTCCTTGCGTTGCTCGGCGTCGAGAATCCGGGAGAAGGTCTCGGCCGTGCGGGTCGCGATGAACCAGGCCGTGTCGAGCGAGTAGTTCGCCGAGTCGGAGACGCTCTGATCCTCCCGCACGCCCGTGTACCCGAAGCCGATCCGCATCGCCGGCTCGATGCCCGCTTCGCGCTCAGCGTCGGTTGGCACGTCGAAGATGGGAGTCACATCGGCGCTGACACGGTCCCCATCGCGCAGGATGGTCAACTTCGCCGGCGTCGTCCCCTCACATCCCGAGGTCGGCTCTCCCGCGCAGGCGTGATTGCCGATCAGCTTGCTGACCCGCTCGGTCAGCTGCTCTCCGCGCAGATTCGCGACGTCAGTGCCATCGACGGCGACGAGCACGTCGCCTCGCTGCAGCACCTCGGCCGCCGGTAGGTCGCCGGCGACGCGGCCGATCTCGTTGGTGTTCTCACCGTCGAGGCCGAAGCCACTGGCGATGATGAAGAAGATGACGAGCGCGAGCACGATGTTGACGAAAGGACCCGCGGCGATCACCACGATCCGCTTCCAGACGGGTTGGCGGTAGTAGGCCCGATCGGCGACTTCCTCGGGGATCTCTTCCTCCGGGTTCATCCCGGTGATCTTCACGAATCCGCCGAGCGGGATTGCGCCGATCCCGTACTCCGTCTCACCACGCTTGATGCTGAACAGCTTCGGCGGGAAGAAGAGGAAGAAGCGCTCGACCCGCATCCCGACCGCCTTGGCTGCGACGAAGTGACCCGCCTCATGCAGGACCACGAGCATCGCGAACCCGGAGATCGCCAGGACCCAGGCGCTCACGAGGGGCCCCCGTTGCTGGTCGCGCTGCCGGCGGCGCCGAGCTGCGTCGCCTCCGCGGCGGCCCTCTTGCGGGCCAGGGCGTCGGCTTCGAACAGGTCTGCGAAATGGCTCGGCCGCTCGGGCGGGATCGCCTCGAGCGTGCGCTCGACCACTTCCGAGATCGCGCCGAAGGGGAGCTGGTCGCCGAGAAAGGCGCCGACGGCAACCTCATTGGCCGCGTTGAGGACGCAGGGAGCGATGCCGCCGGCCTGACCGGCTTCGCGGGCGAGGCGCAGGCAGGGGAAGGTCTCGGTGTCGGGCTGCTCGAACGTGAGGGCGCCGACCTCGGCGAGGTCGAGGGTCGGGACCGGGACGTCGGCCCTCTCCGGGTGGTGCAAGGCGTAGGAGATCGGCACCCGCATGTCCGGGTGACCGAGGTGAGTGAGGGTCGCCCCATCGTTGAGGTGGACCAGGGAGTGGATCAGCGACTGCGGGTGTACGACGACGTCGATCCGCGGGTAGGGAACGCCGAACAGGTGGTGGGCCTCGATCAACTCCAGGCCCTTGTTCATCAGCGTCGCGGAGTCGATCGTGATCTTGCCGCCCATCTCCCAGGTTGGGTGATCGAGCGCCTGCTCGGGGGTCACCGAGCTGAGGTCGGTCCGACCCCGGAAGGGGCCGCCCGAGGCCGTCAGGACGAGGCGCGTCACGGTCCCGGGCTGCTCGGCCCCGATCAGCTGGTGCAGGGCGGAGTGTTCGGAGTCGACGGGAATGATCTGAGCCCCGGTCGCCTCGGCGAGTGCGGTAACCAGCTCACCGCCGACGACCAGACTCTCCTTGTTCGCCAGAGCCAGGTCGATCCCGGCGGTCAGTGTGGCGATCGTCGGTCCCAGCCCGGCCGAGCCGACGATCGCGTTCAAGACCAAGTCCGGCTCGGTTCGCTCGATCAGCGCCCGGACCCCCTCCTCACCGGCGAGAACCTCGCCCTTCCAGGCGCTCCGGGCTTGGTTGGCCGCGGCTTGATCGGCAAGGGCGACGAGCGGCACGCCGTACTCCCCGGCCTGCTGGATGACCAGCGCCGCATTCGTCTCGGCGCTGAGCCCGGCCACGCGCAGCTCCTCGCTACGCCCGATCACATCGAGCGCCTGGGTACCGATCGAGCCGGTCGAGCCAAGAATCAGAATCCGCTTCACGGTGAGGAAGTGTAGGAACCCGCGCCTACCGGCGATCTAAACCGGCCCAGAACGGCCCCACCCCGCCGCTGTTTCTTCTAAGCGAAAGCGCCACTTAGCCGAGGAGGCGTGAACGCCGTGACATGCGCGCGGTTCCGACCCGGCCTTGCCACGTGATCGGCCCATAGCGCCATTCGCGTGACACGCCCGGCCCAGTAGGCCCGTCGTGTCACCTGATTGACACCCACGGGCGTCGGTGTGTCTTCGCGCGACAAGCGACACTGAGGGCGCGGAGTGTCGCTTCAAAGGGGAAGCGGAAGTTCCCCGCCCGCTATCCCCTATCCCGCGCTACGGCTGGGGGGATAGGCGATGAAGGGGCTTAGAACCGAACACCTGCGACGTCGTCGACGCCTTGGCGCGGGTGGTCGAACGCGCGTCCAGCGTCAGCTCTGGTGGCTACCAGAGCGAGTGGACTACCGGGGAGCCATGCAACACGGCGACATCGGCGTTGCTCGCCCACTCCACGAAGGCGTTGAAGTCCTCAAAGCCCTCGGCGGCCTGCTCCCAATGGTCCGCCAGACCGGCCGGGGTCTCGTAGACCTCGCTGAGGACAAAGCAGGTGTTGGCCGTCGGCTCCGACGACGGATCGAGCGGGTTGGACAGCTCGGGCCCCTTCGCGACGTTGTAAACCAGCAGAGCCAGCTCCCCGTCGCGGTGGTGCGTCTGTTCCATCCACTTCGCGTGGCTGGCCCAGATCCGGTCACCCTCGTCGACCTGGTCAGGGCCGACGGTGAATACAAAGGTGATCTGGGTCTTTCCCTGGTGCGACATGGTGCTCCCTCTCGGTTCGGGTGGCGTGTCCGGGAGAATCTACGCAACCTTCTCGGCGACTGCGTCGCGCTCCCGCTTTGCGCGAGGTGGAGGAGTGAGGAGGATTCAGTTTGTCTTCGCGCGAAAAGCGCCTAAGCCCGCCGTCGCGCGATGTTGGATGACGCCGGGACCGGTGCTCTCTGTGCGTCACCGCATCGTTGGCGGCGGCGCTCAGTAGACGAACGCGAGGCTCAGGTAGTAGCCGGCCACGACGGTGAAGAGGACGGCGTCGAGACGGTCGAGGAGGCCGCCGTGGGGACCGAAGACCCGGCCGGAGTCCTTGACGTCGAGATCGCGCTTGATCGCCGACTCGAAGAGGTCGCCGAGCGGCGCCAGTAGGGCGATGCAGAGGCCCATGATCAGCGCGTCGGTCCCCGAGAGCCAGTCCTGGTAGAGGCCCGCGAGCCAAAAGCCGGCGGTGCCGGCGACGACCCCGATGACCAGCCCCTCGATCGTCTTGTTCGGGGAGATCACCGGCGCCAGCGGCCGGCGGCCGAACATCCGCCCGCCGAGGTAGGCGAAGGTGTCGGTGAAGAAGGTGGCGACGAGGACGTCGACCAGCAATGCGGCACCGTGGTCGGGGAGGTCGCGCAGCAGGACGGCGTGGGCGAACGGCAACCCGATCCAGACGATCGCGAAGACGGTGACTGACATCGAGTAGGTGACGTTGCGGAGATCACCCCGGGCAATCACGAAGACCAGCATCACCGGGAAGAAGGCGACGCCGGCGAGCACCATCTGGAAGCTGTCGCCGAAGTGGGCCGCCACGATCATCCCGGCCGCGGCCGCGAAGGCGACCAATGTGAACGGTCTCGCCCGCTTCGTCATCTGGAAGAACTCGGCGATGCCGATCAGGGCGAAGACGATCATCGTGGCGGCAAAGATTTCTCCGCCGACGGCGACCACGGTGACCGCAAGGACGATCAGCGGGATCGCCCAGAGCAACCGGGCCACCGTCTCGGACCCTCGCTTCCGCTTCCGGGGTGCCGGCTCCGATGGGGCCCCGCCTGGGGCGCCGTGATCCTGCTGCGTAGCCCCGCCAGCTGAATCGCCCTCGGCCCGACGGAGGCGCGGCCGCCGCGGGCGGCGGGCGTTGCCCGACGATCCCGGCCGGGTAGGAGTCGGTCGTTCCGGGAAGTCCATTGCCAGAACCTAGCCGCGGGCCCCGAAACGGCGCTTGCGGGAGGCGAACTCCTGCACCGCCGCTTGTAGGGCTTCGATGTCGAAATCGGGCCAGAGCAGGTCGGTGAAGACCAGCTCCGAGTAGGCGCTCTGCCAGATCAGGAAGTTGGAGAGCCGCTCCTCACCGCTGGTGCGGATCACCAGATCGGGCTCGCTCATCTCGGGCGCATAGAGCAGAGCGGCAAAAGCCTCCTCTCCGCCGCCGTCGTAGCGCTCGGCGGCATCGAGGATCTCGGCCCGTCCGCCGTAGTTGAAGGCAACGAACAGCGTCATCTTCTCGTTCGTCTTCGTCGTCTCCTCGGCCCGGCCCATCTGGCGCTGTAGCTCCTCGGAGACCTGGGCCCGGCGGCCGATGAACCGCATTCTCACTCCCTGCTCGTTGAGCTCCGGGGTCTCGGAGGCGATCAGCTCGGCGAACATCGCCATCAGCCCATCGACTTCCGCTTTCGGCCGCGACCAATTCTCGGTCGAGAACGCGTAGACCGTGAGTTCGCTGAGGCCGATCCGGACGGCGTCCTTGACGGTCTGCTTCAGCGCCCCGGCGCCCCGGCGATGTCCCTCGAGGATCGGCATGCCGTGTTCCTGCGCCCAGCGAGCGTTGCCGTCCATGATGATCGCCACCGTCTTGGCGGTGGGCGTCTCGGCGTTCAAACGGTGAGGATCTCTTCTTCCTTGCCCTTCATCAGAGCGTCGATCTCGCCGACGGCATCGTCGGTGACCTTCTGCAGGGCGTCCTCGGCGCGGCGCTCGTCGTCCTCGCCGACGTCGCCCTCGCCCTTGAGCTCACGCAGGTCGCTCATCACATCACGGCGGATGTTGCGAACCGCGACGCGGCCTTCCTCGGCGACGTTGTGGACGATCCGCACCATCTCCTTGCGACGGTCCTCCGTCAGCTCGGGCACCTGCAGGCGGATCACGTTGCCGTCGTTGGTCGGGGTCATGCCGATGTCGGCATCGATGATTGCCTTTTCGACCATCGGAATGGCGCTCTTGTCGTAGGGGGTCAGGGTCAGCAGCCGGGCGTCGGTGGTGGCAACGTTGGCGAGCTGGTTGAGTGGGCTCTCGGCGCCGTAGTAGTCGACGACGATCCGATCCAGCAGGTGCGGGGATGCCCGGCCGGTGCGAACAGACGCCAGTTCACCCTTGATCGACTCGACCGACTTGGCCATCCGCTCTTTGGCGTCCTCGAGCAACTCCTCGATCATCAGTTCCTCTTCCCTCCACTGTCGACCAGCGTCCCCACCTGCTCTCCGCGGACGATCCTATCTATGTTCGCGCCGTCGGCCATGTTGAAGACATAGATCGGCAGGTCGTTGTCCATGCAGAGGGAGAGCGCCGTCGAGTCCATCACCCGCAGCCCCTTCTCGATCGCGCTGCGATGCGTGATGTGCTCGATGAACTGCGCATCCGGAACCTCGGCGGGGTCGGCGTCGTAGACGCCCTCCACCCCGTGCTTGGCCATCAGGATCGCCTCGGCGTGGATTTCCAGCGCCCGCAGCGCCGCCGCCGTGTCGGTCGTGAAGAACGGGTTGCCGGTGCCGGCGGCGAAGATCACGATCCGGCCCTTCTCCAGGTGGCGCATCGCGCGGCGGCGGATGTAGGGCTCAGCGACCTCGGTGACGTCGATCGCCGACATCACCCGCGTGTGGGCGCCCTTCTTCTCAAGTGAGTCCTGGAGGGTCAGAGCGTTCAGCACCGTGGCCAGCATCCCCATGTAGTCAGCGGTGGCCCGGTCCATCCCGGCTGCCGCTCCGCTGAGGCCGCGGTAGATATTGCCGGCGCCGACGACGATCGCGATCTCAACCCCTGACTCCTGAACTGCGGCGACCTGGCCGGCGATCCGCTCCAGCCGCTCGGGGTCGGTCCCGTAGTCCAGCTCGCCCATCAGGGCCTCGCCCGAGAGCTTCAGCAGGATCCGGTCAAAGGCGCGATGCTCAGCCATCGGCGCTACCTGGGACCCCGGTGCCGGCGGCGGCGGGAATCAGTCGTCCTCACCGACCGCAAAGCGGGCAAAGCGTGCGATCACGATGTTCTCGCCGGTGCTCGATGCAGCCGCCGCGCGCAGTTCCTCGATCGTCTTGCTGTCATGCTTGTCGGCGTTGACGTGGACCTGTTCGAGCAAGGCGATTTCCTTGCGCCACTTGGCAAGCTGGCCTTCGACGATCTTGGCCCGGACATCCTCGGGCTTGCCTTCCTCGGCAGCCTTCTGCTCGAAGACGGCCCGCTCTGATGCCTCGGCGTCATCGGGAACCTGATCCGCGGAGACGTACTGCGGCGCCGCGGCGGCGATGTGCAGCGCGATCTCCTGGGCAAAAGCCCGGAAATCGTCGTTGCGGGCGACGAAGTCGGTCTCACACTGGATCTCCACCAGGACGCCGATCTTGCCATTTGCATGGATGTAGGAGGCGACGACACCCTCGCCCGTGGAGCGTCCGGCCCGCTTGGCCGCGGAGGCCTGACCCTTGACGCGGAGTACCTCCACCGCCTTGTCCATGTCGCCGTCGGCCTCGGCGAGAGCGCTCTTGCAGTCCATCATCGCCGCCCCGGTGCGCTCGCGTAGGGTCTTGACGTCAGCGGCCTTGATCGCGCTCACTTGCTCTCGACCTTCTTCTCCGCGGGCGCTGCGGTTTCAGGCGCGCTGGGCGCGTCAGGAGCCTCAGATGCTTCAGCTGCCTCAGGCTTGGCGGCTGCCTTCGGAGCCGCAGGCGCCGCGGCCGGCTTCGCCTGCTGGGCCACGGGCACCGGCTTCTCGGGCGCCTTGCGCTGAGCTGGACGGCCCTTGGCCGGGCCACCACCCTGCTCACCGCCGCCGCTTCCCCCGGGCTTCGCCTGCGCTGCCTGTGCCGCCTGCAGTGCCTTGGCCTTCGCCTCGGCCTCGGCCTTGCGAGCAGCCTCTTCCTCGCGGCGCTGGCGCTCCTCCGCCTCGCGGCGCTGGCGCTCCTCGTCCTCCCGCTTGTGGCGTGCATCCTCTGCCGCTTGCCAGACGCTCGCCGAACTGAGGATCGATTCGCCCAGGGTGCGGATGATCAGATCGCAGGATCGGATCGCATCGTCGTTGCCCGGGATCACGAAGTCGACCGGTCGCGGGTTGCAGTTGGTGTCAACGAGACCGATGATCGGGATCCCGAGGCGGGTGGCCTCGGCGACGGCGATCTCCTCACTGGTGAGGTCGATGACGACAATTGCGTCGGGCACCTTCTGCATGTCGCGGACGCCGCCGAGATTGAACTCGAGCTTTGCCAGCTCGGCCTCCATCTTCATTCGCTCCTTGGTCGGCAGCAGCGCGAGCTGGCCGTCCGTCTCGAGATCGCTGAGCTCGTGCAGGCGGTTGATTCGCTTGCTGATCGTGTGGAAGTTGGTCAAGAGACCGCCGAGCCAGCGCCGCGAGACGTACGGCATGCCGCTCTTGGTGGCCCACTCCTCGACGGAGTCGCGCGCCTGCTTCTTTGTTCCGACAAAGAGGACTTTGCCTCCGCGCCCGGCCAGCTCGGAGGCGAACTCGGTCGCCTGCGCGAGCAGCTTCTCGGTCTGCAGTAGGTCGATCACATGGATCCCGTCCCGCTCGCCGTGGATATACCGACGCATGCTGGGGTCCCAGCGCCGCGTCTGGTGCCCGAAATGAACTCCCGATTCGAGCAGCTCTTTGATGCCTACGTCAGCCATTGATTCCCTTACTGGTTGGTCTAGTTAACGGTCCGGGCGCGGCTTCGCGGGGACCCGGCTCGAGGCCGGGCAGGGCCCGTGTCGCGGCGGGGACCGATTACGGTTTGCGGCGGATCTTAGCCGGGATCATCGCTCCTGCCCCGCCGTGGGCGACGAGGCCTCCGCCAGCGCAGCCGCAAGGTCAGCAGGAAGCTCGCTCTCGAAGCTCAGCTCGGTGCCGTCGGCGGGGTGCTTGAAGCTCAGCCGACGGGCATGGAGGAACTGCCGCCGCAGGCCGTGGGTGCCCGCTCGCCCGTACGTCGGGTCACCGCAGATCGGATGCCCGATCGCTGCGAGGTGGGCGCGGATCTGGTGGGTTCGGCCGGTCTCGAGCCTGATGTCGAGGAGCGTGTCGCGGCCGACCCGCTCGCGGACCTCGAAGTGGGTTACCGCATCGCGTGGACGCCGGCCGCCGACGACGATCCGCTGAGGGGAGCGGTGGTCGCGCCCCAGCGGGGCGTCGATCGTGCCCGTCCGCGACGCGGGACAACCCTCGACCAGGGCTACGTACTCACGCCCGACCTGTCGCGCCGCGATCGCCTTCGCCAGGGCGCTGTGGGATTCGTCGGTCCGGGCGACCAGCAGCAGGCCCGAGGTGTCGCGGTCAAGCCGGTGGACGATCCCCGGTCGCGCCGGGTCGGGGCCGCCGCCGAGGAGATCGGCAAGCGCCTCGACCAGCGTCGGACCGTGGTGCCCGGGAGCCGGGTGGACGATCAGTCCAGCCGGCTTCTCGACCACGGCGAGCCACTCGTCGCTGTAGACGATCCGCGGCTCCGGGACGCTCAACCGTCCGCCCCCCGGGTCTCGCCGCCGACCGGCGTATCCGTCTCGCTCGTGGAGTCGTCCTCGCCGTCGGTGGCCGCCGCTCCGGGGTCCGGGTCGCGCAGGTACAGGAGGGTCATGAGGATCACGCCCACGGTTATCTCGATATCGGCGACATTGAAGGCCGGCCAACGGGGGAGGTCGATGAAGTCGGTCACCGCACCGTGCGCGATGCGGTCGATTAGGTTGCCGAGGGCGCCACCGGCGAGCAGGCCGATCGGCAGCCAGAGGCCGGCCCGGTCGCTGCTTAGCAGGAAGTAACCCAGAAGCAGGGTGAACGACGCGGCGGCAGCCACCAGCACGCCGGCTCCGGCGTTGTCGAACAGTCCGAAGGCGATGCCGTCGTTTCCGACCCGGACCCAGTCGATTCCGAGGATGAAGTCGATCTGCTCACCGGGGCTGATCTCTGAGCGGACCACCGCCTTGCTCAGTTGATCGAGGCCGAGCGCGGCCAGGGCCACAAGGCCGGCCCGGCCGAGTCCCTTGCCGTTTACGGTCACTCGTTGATCAGCCCGACGATGATCCCCTGTAGGAGCACGAGCGCGAGGATGCCGATGATCGGGCTCAGGTCGAGCGCCATTCGGGAGCCCCCGATCGGAGGCAGGAAGCGTCTGAACAGGTTGAGATAGGGGTCGACGACCTGCTCGATGAAGCTCGTCACGGCGCGCAGCACGGGGTTGTAGGGGATTGAGCCACGGAATGTGATCACCCAGGAGAGCACGATCCGGGCGAAGATCAAGATGATGTAGATCAGGAACAGCGAGTCGACGTACTGGGCCAGGTCATTGCGGGTCAGGGCCGTGAGGATCGCGCTCATCGCTTGCCCGCCATCCGCTCCAGCGAGGCCTCTACCGCCGCAGTGAACGCCTCCCGGGCCCCATGCTCGGCGAGAGCCTCCAATCCCGCCTCGGTGCTGCCACCGGGGGAGGCGATCGCCTCCTGCAGCGCCCGCGGGTCGTGCGTCAGAAGCAGCTCGCCGGTTCCCGCCGCGGTCAGGCCGACGAGGCGGTTGCTGAGCTCCACGTCGAGGCCGGCCTCGACGCCCGCATCGGCGAGCGCCTCGCAGGCGAACGCCAGGTAGGCGCCGGCGCAGCCCATCACGGCGGTCGCGGCGTCGAGTTGAGCTTCGGGGATCTCGACCAGGTTCGCGATCCTGCCGAGCAGTTCCAGCACCGGCAGAAGTGAGGCCGCATCGGCCGGCGGCGCATGACAGATGACGCCGCGCCCGACCTCGACTGCGACATTGGGCATCGCCCGCAGCACGCTCGCCGCCGGGAAGGCCGCCTCGAGCTGAGCGACTGTGGTCGCGCCCAGCACTGAGACGACTGGGCCGGAGTAGTTGCCGAGCGCCTCCCCGGCCTGGCTCAGCGCCGCCGGCTTGACGGCCAGCACGATTGCGTCGCTGCCGGCACCAAGTGCCCCCAGCGACGCCACTGCCTCGCCGCCGAGCTCGGTGGCCAGGCCGGCTGCCCGGCCGGAGCCGGCGTCGCTGAAGAGCATCATCTCGGGCCCTCCGCGCGCACGAAAGCCGCGGGCCATCGCCGCGGCCATGTTCCCTGATCCGGCGAAACCGACCTTCATCGCGCCAAGCCTAGATCAATGAATCCCGCGGGCAGTGGACGCCGAACGGCGCCGCCGGGGACTCAGCTCTGATTGAAGAAGCCCTTCTCGACGAGACGGGCCTTCTCCTCGGCCGAGACCTCGACGTTGGCCGGCGTCAGCAGGAAGGTCTTTTCGGCGATCTTCTGCATACCACCGTCAAGCGCGTAGGTGAGCCCGGAGCCGAAGTCGATCATCCGCTTCGAGAGCTCGGTCGAGGCCGCCTGCAGGTTGAGGATCACCGGCACGCTGCGCTTGAACTTGTCGGCGATCTCCTGCGCATCGTTGAAGTTGCGCGGGGTGACGAAGTGGACCTGGACGTTGTCACCACCGTTGGAGACGGGCCTCAGCTGACGCCGGGGCGCGGGACCGTCGTCGTCGCTGAAGATGTCGTCGATTTCGCTGACGTCGTCCCGTCGCAGCCTTCTCACGTTGGAGCCTCCTCGTTGACGCCGGGGTGCGGGGGCCGGTGCGGCATCCTCGCTGACCGTGTCCGGCTCGTAGTACTCCGGCTCGCTCTCGTCGTAGCGGTACTCCGGGTCGTCGGCCAAGCCGAAGTAAACGAGCGCCCGGTGCCATGTGTCTCTCAAGGCCATTCTTCGCGCCTTTTTCGCTGCAGGTCGGGGATCTCCTTGTCAGATTATGACGCCGAGGGGCTTTGCCGAGGCGAGTGCTTGGCCGTGGGCGGCAGCTTGCCTCCGCCTGGGATGGCGTCTCAGGTGTAGAGCGAGGCGCCGATGCGGACGATCGTCGCACCCTCCTCGACCGCCACGGGCCAATCTTGGCTCGTGCCCATCGAGAGTCTGCTCAGGTCGTGTTCGGCCGCGAGCTCGGCAAGCCGGGCGAAGTACCGGCGCGAGGATTCGGCCTCGGTCGTGAACGGGGGCATCGTCGAAAGGCCTACAACGCGGACCGGGCAGCGCTCGATGAAACGGCCCAGATCCGTTTCAGAGACTCCCCCCTTGCCCTCCTCGCCGGCCACGTTTACCTGGACGAGCACCTCGGTCTCGGGGTCGGCATGGGTGCCGAGCTGGGCGAGCACGCTGTCGGTGCAGAGCGAGTGCAGGAGGCGGATCTGCGGCAGTAGGCGTTTGACCTTGCGGCTCTGCAGGTTGCCGATGAAGTCCCAGGTGAAGCTCTCGGCCCACCGCTCCCGCTTGGCCTCGAGGTCCTGCTGGCGGTTCTCCCCGACGAGGGTGACGCCCGCCTCCGCAAGCGCGCCCATCTCCTCGACCGGCACGTACTTGCTCGCGGCGAGGATCTCGACTCGGTCGCCGCAGGTCGCCTGGATCCGCTCCAGGTTGGCCTTGATCTTGGCCGGCTCGAGGCCATGGATCAAGCCGGCCATCAGGGCTTCCGCCAAACGATCCCGGCCTGGCGGCCCGTTTCGGGCCCCTGCCCGCGGTGTGAGAAGAAGAGCTCCGGGTTACAGCGCGTGCAGAGGTCGCTGACCTCGATCCGCCCGACCCCCGCGCGCTCGAGCAGGCGTCGCGCGACTTCAGGCAGATCGAGCCTCCGAGCGGTTGCGATATCCCCGCCGAGGGGCTCGAATGCGGCTACTACCTCATCGCCCACCTCGTAGCAGCAGGGCCCTATTGCAGGGCCGACCCTGGCGTCGGTGGCGGCGACGGCCTCCACCCCGCGTTCGACGATCCCGCCGGCGAGGCCGCGCCATCCGCCATGCAACATCGCCACGCCGTCTGCCCCCGATAAGGCGATCGGCAGGCAGTCGGCGACGAAGACGAGCAGCGCCAGGCCGGATTCGCCGGTGTGGTGGCCGTCGACCTCCGGCGGATCGTACCCGGGCGTCGAGAAGGGCGCGGGCGACTGTGGGGCTGCGTGGGCGGCGATCTCGGCGCCGTGAACCTGGCGGCCGATAACAACGCGATCGGCGTCGATGCCGATCGCGGCAGCCATCCGGGCCCGGTTATCGCGGACCGAGTCCTCAGCGTCTCCGGTCAGCACCCCGAGGTTGAGTTGATCCCACGGCGCGACGCTGACGCCTCCGAGCCGGGTGGTGAAGGCAGCCGTTGCTCCTGGCATTTCGGCTTGAAGCCATCGCACCTCGTTCCGCTCGAGCCAGATCATCGGCAGACGATCTCAGATCCCGCCGGCGGCTCGGATTGCCGCCAGCGCGGCCTCGAGCTCTGCCTCCGGGTCGGCATCGACCCGGCCGTCGATCCGAGCCGCGAACGCAGCCCGCAGCCCGAGGCCGATCTCGGGTCCCTCCCCGACCCCGGCGGCGATCAGGTTGGAGCCGTCGATGCGGAGACGGATGCGTCGCCATTCGCTGACGTGCTGGTCGAGCCAGTCGGCCCCGAGCGCGCGGGCCAGCAGCAGCAGGCCGTCGTCCTTTCCCTCGGCCGCGCGGAAGAGCGCGGAAGCCGGTTGGGCGCCGTCGAGCGCAGCCAGCGACCGGGCGGTCTCCAGGCGTTCCGGCTCGGCCAGGGCGGTATCGAGCAGACCCCGAGCGCGCGGCAGCAGGCCCGCCCAGGGCTCGATCCGGAGCAGCTCGGCGACGGACCTGAGGAGCGCCAGGCGCTCGCCTCCGAGCTCCAGCAGCCTCCAGCGGTCGAGAAGCTCAAAGCCTCTGACCGCCTCGGCCTCCTCAGCAAGCCTCAATAGGTTGGCATCGATGCGGTCCCTGCTGACGCCGCTGAGGTCGGTCTGCAAGAGCAACTGTTCGGTCTCGGGCTCGAGCGCAAGGTCGAGCCGGGCCACATAGCGGGCAGCCCGCAGTGCGCGGGTCGGATCGTCGCGGAAGGACCCGGGGTGGATCACGCGCAGGACTCGGGCGCCGAGGTCGACGAAGCCGTCGTAGGGGTCGAGCAGCTCGGGTTCCCCCTGCAGCGGCACCGCCATCGCGTTGACGGTGAAGTCGCGGCGGGCGAGGTCGGTCCGGATCGGTGCCGGGGCGACGTCCGGGAGCGCCCCGGGCCGCGAATAGCTCTCGCGGCGGGTGCGAGCGAGGTCGACTTGACGGCCGCCGATCTGCAGCGATGCGGTGCCGAAGCGCTCGTGGCTGCAGGCCTCGAGGCCGAGCCGATCGAGAATCGGGCCGAGTTCGCCCTCGACCGCGACGTCGACCTCGGCCGGCTGCCGACCGTCAAGAGCGTCCCGGAGCGCGCCTCCGACCAGGTAGGCGGGGGTGCCCGTGAGCCCGTCGATCAGCGCCGCCGGGACGGCCTCAGCGATCAGCTGCCGCAGGGAGAGCGCGTCGCTTGAAGGTTCCATGAGGCTCCAGCCTTAGCATGGGACCGCAGCAGATGGAGCGAATCAGACGCACATGGCGGGCAATGACCGGCGCTGAGCGGCTCCTGCTCTCGGCGACCTGCGGCGTGATCGCGCTGACGGTGGTGTTCGCGGGGTTGGCCTTCGTCAAGCGCCCGGGCGACGTCTCCAACCCCGACGCCGCGTTCAAGGTCGGCGATCTGGCCTCGAAGAGCAAGCCGCCGGAGGACCGCAGCACCGATTGGCCGCGATACGGGTACGACCTCGCCCGGACGAAGTTTCTCAACGCGCAAAAGGTCCGCCCTCCCTTCCGCAAACTCTGGAAGTACGACCAGGATCAGCTGATCGAGTTCGCGCCGATCGTCGTCGGCGAGCGGATGTACCTGATCGACAACGACGGCGTCTTCATCTCCCTCAACAACGACACGGGCAAGGTGCTCTGGAAGGAGCGCCTCGGAATCCTCAATGCGTCCTCCCCCGCTTTCTGGCGAGGGATGCTGCTGGCGGTCAACCTCGAGCCGGCTCAGGCACTGGGAGTGCGGGCAAAGGACGGCAAGGTGCTCTGGACCCACGATCTACCGTCACGGGCGGAGTCCTCCCCCCTGGTCGTCGGCGAGCGTATGTATTTCGGCAGCGAGTCGGGCGAGTTCTATGCGCTCAAGGCGCAGACCGGGAAGCTGATCTGGAAGACGAATCTCGCCGGCGCGGTCAAGGCCGCTCCCGCCTACGCGGATGGATCTCTCTACGTCGGCGACTACGCGGGCAAGATGTACTCCCTGCGCGCCTCCGACGGCGCGATCCGTTGGCAGAGCTCCGACCTCGGCGCCGGCCTCGGCCGCACAGGTCGCTTCTACTCGACGCCTGCCGTCGCCTTCGGCAGGGTCTACGCCGGCAACGTCGACGGGCGTGTCTACAGCTTCGACCGCCAAACGGGCGCGATCGCCTGGACCTTCTCGGCCGGGGACTTCGTCTACTCCGGGGTCGCGGCGGCGGATGGGCCGAAAACGAAGCCCGCCGTCTACTTCGGCTCCCACGATCGGTCCGCTTACGCGGTCGACGCCCAGAGCGGCAAGCTGATCTGGAAGGCGGCACCCGGAGGGCAGGTCAGCGGCCCGGCCACGGTGGTCGGCGACGTCGTCTACGTCTCCACCTTCAGCGGTGACGCCACCGTCGGCTTCGACCTGGGCTCCGGCAGGCGAGTGTTCAAGTTCGATGCCGGCGAGTACGGCCCCGTGGTCTCCGACGGCGAGCGCTTGTTCCTGGTCGGCGGCTCCGAGGTCCTCGCCTTCAGGCCGATAAAGATTGACAACTACAAGGCCGCCGATGGCACCAAGGGCATAGTCCCTCCCGGCGAGCGCCGCCGGATCCGCGCCAAGGGCAAGTCCCAGGGCGAGGGGGCCGGCGGCGGCAGCGAGGGGCCGGGGACCAAGGCGACGAAGAAGTCCGGCTCGAAGGCGAAGCCGAATCCGGAAGGCAAGGCAAAGAAGAAGTCCGGATCGAAGGGCGCCGGCAAGGGGAAGGCCAAACGCAAGCGGGGCAAGAACAAGGGCAAGAAGAAGAACTAGCCCGCGGCGCCGGCGGGCGTCGACTTCAGCCGGTGTGGCGGACGGGGATTCCGGCGGCGCTCATCGCCCGCTTGGCCTCGTTGATCGAGTAGCGCCCGTAGTGGAAGATCGAGGCGCAGAGCACGGCGTCGGCGCCCCCCTCGGAGATCCCCTCGACCATGTGGCGGAGCTCGCCGACACCGCCGGAGGCGATCACCGGGATCGTCACCGCGTCGGCGACGGCGCGGGTCAGCTCGAGGTCGTAGCCGTCGGTCGTGCCGTCGCGATCCATGCTGGTCAGCAGCAGCTCGCCCGCTCCGCGCTCGCCGGCCTCGCGTGCCCACTGGATCGCCTCGCGGCCCTCGACCAGCTCGCGGCCACCGGCGACGTAGACGTCCCAGGAGGGCGCCGTTTCACCCGCGGGCCGACGCCGTTTGGCGTCGATCGCGACGACGACGCATTGGGAGCCGAAGACCTCGGCAAGCTCCCCGATCAGCTCGGGGCGGGCGAGAGCCGAGGAGTTGACGGCGACCTTGTCGGCGCCGGCGTCGAGCACCGCCTGTGCGTCCTCGACCGATGAGATGCCGCCGCCGATCGTGAACGGGATGAAGACCTGGTTCGCCGTTCGCCTGGCGAGGTCGACGATTGTCTCCCGCTTCTCGTGGGTGGCTGTGATGTCGAGGAAGACGATCTCGTCGGCGCCCTCGGCGTCGTAGCGGGCCGCCAGTTCGACCGGATCGCCGGCGTCTCGGAGGCCGACGAAGTTGGTCCCCTTGACGACCCGGCCGGCGTCGACGTCGAGGCAGGGAATAACCCGCCGCAGGACGGTCACGGCTTGTTGCGCCAGGGGGTCGCTGCGAGCCGCAGCTCGCGTGCCAAAAGCGATGGTTCGAGCTTGGCGACGATCTCGGCGATCCGTTGGCGCTCGCGGCGGCTGAGATTCGAGGGCTTGCCCTTCGACTTACGGACCAGGCGCTGGAGGTCGCCTCTCTCGGTGGATTCGAGCAGGTCGAGGTGGCGTTTCAGCGCCAGCGCGACTTCCGCCAGGATCAGCACCCGGGCCCAGACCGTCCAGCGCATGCCGGTTCGCGCCGCGAGTCCGAGGACGCCCATCAGCCGAAGCCTCCGTCCGCACCGCCGAGTGCCGCGATTGCCTCGGCAACGCTGAAGCGCTGCTCGTACAGGGCCCGGCCGACGATCACGCCGCCGATCGACGGCAAGGGCAGGGCCGCGAGCGAGCGCAGGTCGTGCAGAGAGCCGACCCCGCCCGAGTAGATCAGCTCGGCACCGGCGGCCTCGCAGGCCGCGGTGACGTCGGCGAGTCCGTCGAGTCCGGGCCCGGCCAGCGTCCCGTCGACCTCGACCGGCGTGTAGATGAAGCGACGCGCCCCGAGCGCGGTGAGTTCGGTGACCAGTTCGGGAACCGGAGTGTCGGTGGCCTGTTCCCAGCCTTCGACCGCGACCCTGCCGGCCCTGGCATCGACGGCGGCGACGATCCGCTCAGCGCCGTGCTCGGCAACCAGCTCCCCGACGAACGCCGGCTCGCGCTGAGCGCGTGTTCCCAGCACCGCACGGGCAGCGCCGGACTCGAGCACGGCCGCGACGGCCGCGGCGTCGCGCAGGCCACCGCCCGTCTGCACCGGAATCGGGACGGCGGCCGCGATTCGCCCGATCAGCTCGAGGTTCTGGGGCCGCCCGGCGCGGGCCCCGTCGAGGTCGACGACATGGAGCACCTCCGCTCCGCCCCGGTGCCAGCGGCGCGCGGCATTGAGTGGGTCGGCGTCGTAGGGCGTCTCCTGGTCGTAGTCGCCGCGCAGAAGCCGCACAGCCTGACCACCACGGATGTCGATCGCCGGGTAGAGGGTCATCAGATTGGCGCCCAGCGTCTCCTCGGCTGAGATCTCGGTCATGCTCAGCCGCTTCCCAGAGCTGCGGTCGTCGTCGCAACACCGTTCCCGTGGCGCTCGCAGATCGCGATGAAGTTGGCCAGCAGAAGCAGGCCCGCGGCGCTCGACTTCTCCGGGTGGAACTGGGCGCCGTAGACCGGCGGACGGCCGACGACGGCCGCGAAACGATCGCCGTACTCGGCGGAGGCCAGCAGCTGCCCCGACTCGGGGCGCGGGACGAAGCTGTGAACGAAGTAGAAGGGCTCGTCGGCGGCGAGGCCCTCGGTCAAGGCGGTCTCCCGCTCGACTCGCACCGGCGACCAACCGATGTGCGGCAACTTCCTCTCCGGCGCTTCGAGCTCGGTCACCGGGCCGGAGAGCAGACCGAGTCCGCGCGCGCCGCCGTTCTCGGTCGAGGATTCGAACAGGAGCTGCATGCCCAGGCAGACCCCGAGCACCGGGGTTCCAGCCTCGACGCGAGCCCGCAGGTAGGCGTCGAGCGCGCTCTCGCGGATTCTCTTCATCGCCCTCGGGAAGGCCCCCACACCGGGCAGGACCAGGCCGGCGACGGCATCGAGCTCAGCCGGCTCACCGCTGATCAGGGGTTGGCCGCCGACGCGCTCGAGGGCCTTCTCGACCGAGCGCAGGTTCCCCATGCCGTAGTTGACGATGCCGATCCGGGTTGCCACTCAGCAGATGTTAGGGGCGGCCGCAGCGACCCCGGCCGCCGGGAGCACGGTCCCGGGGACCTCAAGCGACCTTTTTGTCGATCAGCTTCTCGAACGCCCGTCCGGCAGGCTTGCGCTTGTTCTTCTTGCTCAACAGCCCCGCTTTTGGGCACCAGGCGCAGTCAGGCCCAGCGCCGGCGTAGTCGCGCCAAGTGAACCAGTAGACGGCTTCGATGTTCCACTGCCGTCGACGGCTCAAGAATAGGTCGTAGGCCTGCTTCAGCAGTCGCGCCTGCCCTGCCTGGCTCTTGACGAGGGAGCTGCGCTTTGGCCCGCCGGAGGCCCAGCCGATCTCACCGATGTAGAGATCAGCCTTGCGATCGCCCGCTCGGTCCATCACCCGGCGAAGGTCCTTGACCTGCGCGCTGACACCGGCCAGGTTACCGGCGTAGGGGTGGGCCGAGACCCCGTCGATCAACTTCTTGATCCCGCGCTTCTTGTAGAGCTGCCTGAGGAACTTCTTCGAGGTCATCCCCTTCGGGTTCTGCGGGAAGCCGTACATGCCCCCCACCGTCAGCTCGATCGAGGGATCGATCGTGTCGACCGCTTCGCGCGTGATGCGCAGCAGCGTCGCGTACTGCGACGGGTTGGCCTTCGGGTGCCAGAAGGCGGGGGCATTCTGCTCGTTCCAGAGAATCCAGTTCCCCGGGGCAAGTCCCGGAGGCAGGCTTGGGTTCTCCGCCCAGAAATCCCCCCCGGGACCGTAACGGGCAACTGCCGCGGCTGTGAACTGCTCCCACTCGGCGCGCTGCATCTCACCCTTGACGGGACCGCGGACATGCTTCGAATCGCCGCTGATGAAGGCGGGGGTGCCGAAGATGATCGGCACCGGCCGGAGGCCGTGGGTGGCCGCGAGGCTGATGCGCTGATCGATACCCGCCCAGGCAAACGGTCCATCCTTGCTGCCCTGCACCGCGGGCCAGGGGATCTCGACGCGGTAGCTGCCGGCGCCGATGTCGCCCATTCCCTCGAAGTCGGCGGCCGTCGGCTGGACGGCGCTGAGCCCAAAAAACGAGCGCGGAACGGCGGCCTGCGCGGTGGCGGCGAGCGCCAGCAGGGAGACGATCGTGGCGGTGGCGCAGATCAGCGCGCGACGGCGGGGTGTCGGCTTTGGGGAGGGCGCAGGCATCACCACAGGCTAACCCCGCTCGATGTCGGATGTTTCGGTCGGTGGCGCTGCGGCCCCGATCCCAACGGCTCCGGCCGAGCTCGTTTCAGTCGCTCAGCGTGCCCTTGGTTGAGGGGATGCCGCTCTGGTCCGGATCGATCGAGACCGCATCCCGCAGCGCTCTGGCAAAGGCCTTGAAGCAGGCCTCGATCATGTGGTGCGCGTTCGAGCCGTATGGATTGCTGAGATGCAGGGTGAGCTTGGCGTTCGTCGCCAGGGCGCGGAAGAACTCCTCGCAGAGCTCGCTGTCGAAGCCGGCGATCGAGACCAGCGGCATATCGGACTCGAAGAGGCAGAACGGCCGACCGGAGATGTCGAGCGAGCAGCGGGCGAGAGCCTCATCCATCGGCACCTCGGCGTGCGCGTAGCGCCTGATTCCGGCGCGGTCTCCGAGCGCCTCGTCGAGCGCCTGCCCGATCGCGATTCCAACGTCCTCAACGGTGTGGTGGGCGCCGGTCTCGAGATCGCCGCTGGCCCGAACCTGGAGCGCCAGGCGGCCGTGCCGGCCGAGTAGCTCGAGCATGTGATCGAGAAAGCCGACGCCGGTCTCGGCAATCACCTCGCCGCCCTCGAGGCCGAGCGCCACGCGGATCTCCGTCTCCTTCGTCAGCCGCTCGATTTCAGCCGTTCTGGTCACCGTCATCTCCTTCAGCGCTCGGTCTGGCCCGCGCGGGCGAGGGCTGAGGCCCCATGGACCACGAAGCCCTCAGCTCGAGCGATCTCGTCAACTACCGGCCCCAGTTCGACAGCGGCCTCCGAACTCATTCGCACGGTGCTGATCCTGCGTCGGAAGGTACCGGGACCCAGCGGCCCCGTGAAGCGCCCCGCGCCTCCGGTCGGGAGCACGTGGTTGGAGCCCGCCGCGTAGTCGCCGAAGGCCGTGGCGCCCAGCGGGCCGACGAACACGCAGCCGGCCCGCGTGATCGAGTCGGCGATCGAGTCGGCGCCGGCGCAGGCGAGCTCCAGGTGCTCGGGGGCCAGCGCCTCGGCGAGCTCGAGGGCAGCGGTGGTGCTTGGAGCCGTGACAACGCTGATCGATGCGTCGGGGACGCTCTCGTAGTTGCCGGCGACGACCTCGATCGCGCCGAGCAAGGCGTCGGGGTCGGCATCGCCGATGCAGATCGCGACCAGCAGGCCGTCGTCGCCGTGCTCGGCCTGGGCGCAGAGGTCGAGCGCCAGCCATCGCGGCTCGACGCTGCCGTCGGTGAGGACCACGAGCTCGGACGGTCCGGCGTAGCCATCGGTGCCGACGGCGCGGGACACCGCGAGCTTCGCCTCCTGTACCCAGGGTCCGCCGGGTCCGGCGATCACGTCGACGGACTCCACGGTCTCGGTGCCGTAGGCAAGCGCCCCGATCGCCTGGGCCCCGCCGATCGCGTAGACGGCATCGACGCCGGCGATCTCGGCGGCGGCGAGGACGGCCGGCTCCGGCATTCCGTTGGCCGCCGGCGGTGACGCGACCACGACCCGATCGACCCCCGCCTCCCGGGCTGGGATCGCGCCCATCAGGACCGAGGACGGATAGGCAGCACGCCCACCCGGCACGTAGATTCCCGCTGAGCCGACCGCGACCTCACGCACGGTCACGGTCTGACCCTGCCCGGGGGCGACGATGTCCGCCTCGGCACGGACCTGAGCCCGGGCCACGGCGCGGATGTTCTGTGCCGCCGCCTGCAGCGCTGCCTGCAACGCTACGGAGACCGCTCCGGCCTGCTCAGCGCGGATCTCGGCCGCCACCTCGAGATGCTCGACGCGGACGCCGTCGAGCTCCTCGCCGAGCTGGAGGAGGCGCGCGTCCCCGCCTCTACGGACGCTCTCAACCAGAGCCGCGGCCTCTGCGGCAACCTCCTCCGGTGCGCCGATTGCGGCTCGGAGCCCAGCTGCCAGCTCGGCTGCGTCAATGCCGTCCCAGGCACGCCGATCGGGCCTCACGATGATGCCTCTCGCAGGCGTTCGACCATCCCGTCGATCTCATCGACCCGGAGCTTGTGGGCGACGCGGTTGGCGATCAGGCGGGCCGTACAGACCGAGATCTGCTCGCGCTCCTCGAGCCCGTTCTCCCGCATCGTACGGCCCGTGGCGACGAGGTCGACGATGCCGTCAGCGAGGCCGACCAGCGGCGCCAGCTCGACCGATCCCTTGACCTCGATCACCTCCACCTGCCGGCCGGTGGATTCGAAGTAACGCTCGGCGATCCTCCGGTATTTGGTCGCGATCCTCATGAAGCCGAGCCGGCGGGCCGAGCGCTCGAGGCTGTCGTCGCCGGTGATCGCGGCGAGCACCATCCTGCAGCGGCCGAAGCCGAGGTCAGCGAGCTCGTACACGGCCAGGTCGCTGAGCTCATCGAGGACGTCCTTGCCGGTAATCCCGAGATCCGCGGCGCCGGCCTCGACATAGGTCGGGACGTCCGAAGGCCGCATCGTCACGATCGACACTTCACCGAGGTCAAAGATCAGGGAGCGTGAGGAGCTGCGCAGCTCGGAGGTGTCGAAGCCGGCGCCATCGAGCAGATCCAGGCAACCCTCGAACAGCGCTCCGCGAGGGATCGCCAAACGCATCTGCTCGCCCTCCCCGCGCCGGTGGGCGATGTCGACGCCGCGCATGCTCACGAGGCGCCACGCTTTCGCGCCAGGCGCTCCTCCTCGGCCTGGGCGATGTGAACGCGCTCGATGTAGAGCGCGAAGCCGGCCGCCGGAAGCGGCCGTCCGAAGCGGCCCAGGAGGGCGTCGTAGCGCCCGCCCCCGCCGATGATCTGGCCCACCGCCGGGTCGTAGACCTCGAGGATGGCGCCGGTGTAATAGCCGAGATCCCGGAGCAACCCGAGATCGAGCTGAACGCGGTCGGCAATGCCCATCTCGACCAGTCGCGCATATGTCTCGGCGAGCCGGCTGGTTGCACGCTCGACGGCGACCCCACCGATCGCCCTCGCCTTCTCGAGCACGTCCGCCCCACCCCGGAGACTCGAAAGCTGAACGATCAGTTGTCGCTCGTCGTCCCCGAGCCCGGCCAGATCGCCCGCCTCGGCCTCGATTGCGACGAGGTCGTGAGCGGCGAGCCGGTCGAGAATGCGATCGTTGGCCTTGCCTTCGACGCCGAGTTCAGCGAGCAGTTGGCGGAACAGATCTGCGTCGCCGAGTCCGACCACCGCCCGGTTCAGGCCGACCTCATCGAGGCCGGCGACGAGCAGGTCAATCACCTCCGCCGTCCCGTCTGGGGCCTCGGCTCCAATCAGCTCGACTCCGGCCTGGCGGAACTCCCGCAGCTGCCCCCGCCGCGCGCTCACGGCCCGGTAGGCGGTGCCGATGTAATAGAGGCGGTGCGGTAGATCGGCCTCGCCCAGCCGATCGGCGGCGAGGCGAGCGATCGGGATCGTCATGTCGGTGCGCAGCGCCAGCAGTTCGCCCGAGGCGTCAAAGAAGCGGTAGGCAGCGTCCATCGCTCCTTCATCGCCCTGCGAGAGGACGTCGTCGTACTCGATCGCCGGGGTAGAGACCTCGCCGTAGCCGCGCGATGCGAAGATTTCGCGCAGGGTCGACTCGATGCGCCGCAGCTCGCGCATCTCGTCCGGCAGGATGTCCCGGGCGCCTTGGGGGATCGGGTGCGTCATCAGGTCGGCTCCTGCCCGGCGGCCAGGCGCAGGCAGTTGAGCTTCGCGGGGAGTCTAGGCCGACACCGGGACCGGTTCGACCGCGACCCGTTCGATCTGGGCGCCCAAAGCCCGCAGGCGCTCGTCGATCCGCTCATAGCCCCGGTCGATCTGCATGATGTTGCCGATCTCCGAGGTGCCCTCCGCCGCGAGCGCGGCAATCAGCATCGCCATGCCGGCGCGGATGTCCGGGCTCTCGACGCGCTCACCATGAAGCCGGCACGGACCGCTGACGATCGCCCTGTGCGGATCGCAGAGCGTAATCCGAGCGCCCATTGCCACCAACTTGTCGGTGAAGAACAAGCGGTTCTCGAACATCTTCTCGAAGATCAGAACCGTGCCCTCGGCCTGAGTCGCCAAGGCCAGGGCGATCGAGGTCAGATCGGCGGGGAAGGCCGGCCACGGTCCATCGTCGATCTTTGCGATCGCGTCGCCGAGGTCATCTCGCACGGCCAAGCGCTGGCCGGGCGGAACGAGGATGTCGTTGCCCTCGACCAACGTCTGCAGCCCGAGGCGGCGGAACTGGCGGCGGATCATGTACAGGTCATCGGGCTCGGTGTCGCGGATCCGCAGCTCTCCGCCGGTCGCTGCCGCCAGCGCCATGAAGCTGCCGACCTCGATGTGGTCGGGGCAGATCCGGTGATCGGCGCCGCCGAGCTTGTCGCGCCCGTGGACCGTCATCACGTTGGAGCCGATGCCGTCGACCTGGGCGCCCATCTTGGTCAGCAGGCGGGCGAGGTCCTGGACATGGGGTTCAGAGGCGGCGTTGGCGATCGTCGTCGACCCGGGCGTCAGAGCGGCGGCCATCAGAGCGTTCTCGGTTCCCATCACCGAGGGCTCGTCCATGAAGATCGAGCAGGGAGCGAGGCCGTCGGGGGCCGAGACCTCGATCATCCGATCGCCGCTGACAGTGGCGCCGAGATCGGAGAAGGCGTCGAGGTGGGGATCGAGGCGCCGGCGGCCGATCGTGTCGCCGCCCGGCGGCGGCATCCGAACCTCTCCGAAGCGAGCGAGCAGCGGCCCCGCGAGCAGGAACGAGGCGCGAATCCTCGCGGCCAGCCCTTCGTCCACCTGCCTGGTGCCGAGTGCGCTTGCGCGCATCTGCAGGTCGTTGGCATCCAGCCACTCGACCTCCACCCCCATCCGCTCGAGCAGGCCGACCTGGGCCTCGACGTCGCGGATCCGGGGCACGTTGCGGAGAATCACCTCCTCCTCGGTCAGCAGGCATGCGGCGACGAGCGGCAGAGCCGCGTTCTTGTTCCCGGCGGCGACGATCTCCCCCGAGAGGGGCGTCTCGCCCTTGATGACGAACTTCTCCAAGGCCGGGCTAGAGTAGCCACTCGTGGCAGAGATCAGCGAGCCGACACGTGATCAGGCATGGGACCTTTTCTGCGAGTGGACGGAGTCCGATTCGCTCCGCAAGCATGCGCTTGCCGTCGAGACCTGCATGCGCGCCTACGCGCGGATCTGGGGTGAGGACGAGGAGCGCTACGCGGTTACAGGCCTGGTCCACGACCTCGACTACGAGAAGCACCCGGATCTCGAGACAGGTCACCCCCGGATCGCCCTGGTCGAGCTCGAGAAGCTCGGCTACCCGGCGGAGATCATCGACGCGGTCGCCGGCCACGCCGAGTTCCTCGATGTCCCGCGGGAGACGAAGCTTGCGCGGACCCTGTTCGCCGTCGATGAGCTGAGCGGATTCGTCTCCGCCTGCGCACTCGTCAGGCCGACCGGGATCGAGGGGATGAAGGTCAAGTCAGTGCGCAAGAAACTGAAGCAGCCATCGTTTGCCGCCAAGGTCGACCGCGGCCAGATATCGCGCGCCATCGACGAGCTCGGCGTCGAGGAAGGGGAGCACATCCAGCGGGTGATCGATGCCCTCTCGGGCGAGGCCGAGCTGCTCGGCCTGACCGCCGGGCAGCCTGGATAGCGAGTGAAGCGCCGCTGGAAGTACACGATCGTCGCCGTCGTCGTCCTGGCGGCGCTGCTGGCGATCAACACGGTCGTTATCGACAGCGAGACCAAGCCGGCCGGCGTCACCGCCGATGGCGGGCAGATCTTCAAGCTCTCCTCGGTCGATCTTCAGGTCGTCGACCACCCGGCCACCAACCCCGGTCCGGGCGGCGAGGGCGCGCCGATCGTCCTGCTGCACTGCTACGCCTGCTCGCTGCACTGGTGGGATCAACTCGTGCCGCTGCTGAACCAGAACCACAGGGTGATCACCCTCGACCTGACCGGCTTCGGCGGCTCCGAGAAACCGAAGAGCGGGTATTCCATCTCCGAGCAGGCTCGGGCGGTGAGCGAGGCCCTGAACCGACTCGGCGTCCGCGGTGCGGCCGTCGTCGGTCACTCGATGGGCGGGGACGTCGCGACCGCCGTCGCCGAGGGCGCCAGTGAACTGGTCAACCGTGTCGCGGTGATCGGAACACCATCGGCTACCGACCAGGCGAAGCTGCCGGCGGTCGGCCGCATCACCTACACGCCCGTGATCGGTGAAGCGCTCTGGCGGCTCCGGCCCGACGCGCTGATCCGCCAGGGATACGAGTCGGCCTTTGCGCCCGGGTTTGATTACGAGGCCGCCTTCGGGAACCCCGACCAGGTGGTCGAGGACAACCGTGCGATGACCTACACCTCCTTCGATCTGGCCGCGGCGGAGTCGGACCAGTTCAGCGATGACGGCACCATCGCTGCCCGGATCACGGCGACCGGCGTTCCCTTCCTCGCGATCCTCGGGGCCGACGATCAGATCGTCGACACGCCGGCCGCGGCGAAGTCGTTCGAGGCGGTGCCCGGAGCAACGGTTCGGGTCCTCGGTGACATCGGCCACTCGGCCAACCTCGAAGCGCCGTCGGAGACGGCGGAGCTGTTGCTGCGCTTCGCGGGCGCGGCACCGTCCCCGAGCGAGATCGCAGCGGCCGAGGCGCGAGCCGAGCGTCGCAAGCAGAAGGCCGGGGCGGCCGCGCGGCGCAAGGAGCAGGCGGCGGAGCGCAGGCGCAAGGCCGCCAAGCGCAAGCGGGCCGCCGCGGAGCGCAGGCGCAAGACCACCAAGAACAAGGGCGGTAAGGGCAAGCGGGCCAAGGGCAACGGCAAGGGCTGAGCGGCCGCGCCTCTGCGCTATGCGGACTGCCACCGTCCGCCTGACTTGGCCCACGCCGCCAGATGCTCGACGCCGCAGAAGCTGTCGGCGATCCGATGCTCGGCCCGGTGTCTGACGAGCAGCACCCCGACGTCGCCGACCGCCTCTCCACAGTGGGCGCAAATCTCGCCAACATCGGTTCCCGGGGGGTCACCGGGGCCCCCGGCTTCCCAGTGGGGTCCCCGGATCGCCCAGGCGACCAGGTGCTCTAGTCGGCAGAAGGTCGCGCGGCGCTCGCCGGCGGGCTCGTAGGCGCGAAAGCCGTCGTCGACCTCGACGGCTTCGCCGCACCAGCTACATCGTTCCGCGCCGCTCACAGCCGCAGCCTTGCAAACGGAGATAGATTGAGCTCGTGCCGGCACCGCTACGGATAGTCGTCCTCGATGGCGACGAGACAGGCCAGGAGCTGCTCGATGCGGCGCTCAGGGTTCTCGATTCCGACGTCGTCGGGATCGAGCTTGCCCTGGAGCACTTCGACCTCTCGCTCGCGGCTCGCCGGGCCAGCGACAACGGCATCTGCAGCGACGCGGCCGCAGCGATCCGGGACGCCGGGCTGGGATTGAAGGCTGCGACGATCACCCCGGAAGGGGCAGACGACGTTGGCTCCCCCAACCGCCTGATTCGCGAGGGGATCGATGGCACGGTGATCGTCAGGACCGGTCGCAGGATCCCTGGTGTAACGCCGATCGCCGGCATCTTCCACCCGATCTCGATCTGCCGGATGGCCGTCGGTGACGCATACGGCGCCGAGCAGTGGCGCGAGATGGTGGACGGTGACGAGATCGCCTACCGGACGGAGCGAATCAGCCGCCGGGTCTGTCGCGCGGTCGCCGAGTATTCCTTTCAGACCGCCGAGACCCTGGCAGCCAAGGTTTACGGCGGTCCGAAGTGGACCGTCAGCCCGGTCTACGAGGGCATGCTCAAAGAGGAGATGGATGCGGCGGCCGATCGCCACCCCGAGGTGCCCTACGAGCCGGTCCTGATCGATGCAACCTATGCGGGCCTGGTCAGCGGCGCTGCGTCGGAGCCCCTGGTGATCCCGACGCTGAACCGCGACGGCGACCTGCTCAGCGACCTCGTGATGCCGATGTTCGGCTCGATCGCGGGCGCTGAGTCAACGCTGCTCAGCCTCGATCAGGATCTCAAGGTCGCCGCGGCGATGGCCGAGGCCCCGCACGGCACCGCGCCCGCGCTCGAGGGGAAGGACATCGCCAACCCGATGGCGATGGTGCTCGCCTCGGCCGCGGTGCTGCACTACGCCGGCGAGCGCGGTACCGAGGGTGCCGAGCGCGCTTCGCGGGCGATCTATGAGGCAACGCTCGAGGCTGCGGCGGCGGGAGTCCGGACGCCCGATCTCGGCGGTCAGGCAGGGACCACCGAGGTTTGCGAGGAAATCGCCGCCCGGGTGATCGCCAAGCGCGAGGCCTGGTCGAGTCTCGGCGGCCCCGGCCGCTGAGGCGGCTCGCCGAACGAAAAAAACATAGGATGGCGGCGGTGGAGGAGTCAGCAGTCCCAGCGGCGGGTCCGGATCGGAGCGTGATCGACCGGTTCCGCGCCTTCGCGTCGGCCAACCCGGCCCTCGTCTTCCTGGCGATCATGGGTCTGATCGGTCTTGCCCTGATCGCCGGCTACGGGATCAACGCCTTCGGCCAGCGGACCGTCAACGGCGTCGTCACGGGCTCCTACCTGGCGCTCGGCGCGATCGGCCTGACCCTGGTCTACGGGATCCTCCGTCTGACCAACTTCGCTCACGGCGACATGTTGACGCTGGGCGCCTACATCGCTTTCTTCTTCAACATCACACTCGATGTTCCGTTCGCCGCTGCGGTCGCCGCGGCTGTTCTCTTTACGGCCGCCTTCGGCGTCGCCACCGAGTTCGTCATGTGGAGGCCGATGCGCCGCAAGAAGGCGGGGACCCTGCAGCTCGTCCTGATGAGCATCGGCCTCGCCTTCGTGATCCGCAACGTGATCCAGATGATCGCCGGCGCCGGACAGAAGCGGCTCGATATCAACACGACCGACACCCTCTCGTTCCTCGGCCTCTCGATCGGCCGCTTCCAGTTGATCGTCGTGATCGTCGCCTTCGTAGTCCTCACCGCCGTCGCGTTGATGCTGCGCCATTCCTCGATCGGGCGGCAGATGCGAGCCCTCGCCGACAACTTCGACCTCGCCGAGACCACCGGCATCGACACCGGACGGGTCGTGGTCTGGACCTGGGTCCTGTCGGCCGGTCTCGCCGGTCTGGCCGGTGTGCTCGTCGTCGGCTCGATCGGTTCCCTGAACCCGAATATCGGCTTCACGCTGCTCTTGCCGATGTTCGCCGCGGTCGTCCTCGGCGGCATCGGCAACGCCTTTGGAGCGCTGGCAGGAGGCTTGGTGATCGGGATCACCCAGGAGTGGTCGACGCTGCCAATCGAGCCGCAATGGAAGACCGCGGTCAGCTTCGTCGTCCTGGTGATCGTCCTGATCTTCCGCCCGCAGGGGATCTTCGGCACCGAGAGGAGTTTGTAGGCGATGGCTGACTCACTCGTACTCGGCATCTCGACCGATTTCCTCACCGCCTGGAACTTCTGGATCGGCGTCGGGATCCTGGCCGGGATCTACGGCATCTTCACGCTCGGGCTACAGCTCAACGTCGGTTTCACAGGCGTGCTCAACTTCGGCCAGGCGGGGTTCATGGCGATCGGCGCCTACTCCGCCGTGATCCTCGTCGTCGACGTCGGCCTCCCCTTCTTCCTCGCGCTGCCGATCTCGATGGTGATCACGATGATCGTCGGCCTACTGATCGGCCTGCCGGCGGTGCGTCTGCGCTCCGACTACCTGGCGATCGCGACGATCGCTTTCAGCGAGGTGATCCGGATCAGCGTCCAGAATCTCCGCGGGCTGACCGGTGGCAATCAGGGCACGATCAACCTCGAGCTCGCGAACAACCGTTTCTTCAGCGAGACCTGGACCAGCATCTCCAGCTGGATGAGCGAGAACCTGTTCGACCCGATCGGCTTGACCGGCAACGAATACATCAACCTGCCCCTACTGGTCGTGATCTGGGCTTTCCTGGCGATCCTCGCCTTCTTCCTCGCCAAGCTCGTCCGCACCCCCTGGGGGCGGGTTCTGCGGGCTGTCCGCGAGGACGAGGATGCAGCTCGCGCGCTCGGCAAGAACGCGCTCTGGTACAAGCTCCAGTCGCTGGCTATCGCAGCTGCGCTGGGTGGCGTCGCCGGCTGGTTCCTGGTCCTGGCGCAGGGGTCGGTGAGCCAGGAGGCATTCGAGCCGATATTCACCTTCACCGGCTATGCCGTGCTCGTTCTCGGCGGCCTCGCCAGCTTCCCCGGCGTTCTCTTCGGTTCGTTCATCTTCTGGGCTGTCTACGAGGGGTTGCGGGCGCTCGAGTTACCGCTCACTTCCGACAAGGATGCGGCTCTGCGGTTCGTCCTCGTCGGGCTCGTCCTGATCCTCTTGATGGCCTTCCGCCCGCAGGGAGTGATGGGTAAGAAGGAGGAGATGGTGCTCGGTGACTGAGCCGGCCTCGACAACCGCGACTCCCGCCGCTCCAGGCGCCGGTTCTGCACCGATCCTCGAGGTCGACTCGATCTACAAGCACTTCGGTGGCATCCGAGCGGTGAACGGCGCCGGCTTCTCGATCCCGAAGGGCTCGATCACGGCCTTGATCGGGCCCAACGGCGCCGGCAAGACGACGCTCTTCAACATCATCACCGGCTTCTACAAGGCCGACTCGGGAACGATCCTCTACGAGGGCGAGTCGATCTTTGGTACCCCCTCTTACGAGATCGCCCGTCGCGGCATGGTCCGGACGTTCCAGATCACCAAGGCACTGTCGGCGATGCCGGTGATCGACAACATGATGCTGGCCGCGCCAAATCAGCCCGGTGAGAACCTGCTCGGCCTGATCGGCCGCCGGCGGGCCAACTCGCGGCGCGAGGCCGAGGTCGCGGAGCACGCCGTCGACTTGCTCGAACGGTTCAACCTGGCGGCCAAGAAGGACGACTACGCAGGCACCCTCTCCGGTGGGCAGCGCAAGCTGCTGGAGTTGGCCCGGGCGCTGATGGCCGAGCCGCGCACGGTCCTGCTGGACGAGCCGATGGCGGGGATCAACCCGACCCTCGGCCGGCGCCTGCTCGAGCACATGCACGATCTGCGGGAGACCCAGGAGGTCACCTTCCTGTTCATCGAGCACGACATGGACGTCGTCATGGAGCACTCCGACGAAGTGATCGTCATGGCCCAGGGGGCCAATGTCGTCAAGGGGCTGCCCGAGGATGTCCGCAAGGACCAGCGCGTGATCGACGCCTATCTCGGCGGCGGCGGCAGCCGCGACGAGCCCGGCCCGGAATCACGGCGACGCGACGCGAGCGCTGCGGAGGCGGAGGCGGACTCCGCCGACGCTCTTCCGCCGCCGGTCGCGCCCGAGGATCCGTCCTCGTGACTGAGATCCTGCTCAAGGCCGAGGGCCTGGTCGCCGGCTACACGGCTGAGGTGGACATCCTCAACGGCGTCGACATGGAGGTCCGCCAGGGCGAGATTGTGACGATCGTCGGGCCCAACGGCGCCGGCAAGTCGACCCTGATGAAGACGATCTTCGGCTTGCTGACGCCGCGCGAGGGCGTCGTCACGCTCGGTGGCGAGACGATCACAGGCCTGGCCCCGCACTCGGTCACCCGAAAGGGCGTCGCCTATGTAGCCCAGCTCGACAACGTCTTCCCTTCGCTCACCGTTCGCGACAACCTCGAGCTCGGGGCGATCGCCGGCGGCAGCGGCAGCGTCGATGAGCGGGTCGAGCGCATGTATACTCTCTTTCCCCGGCTTTCCGAGCGGCGTACGCAACCCGCCGGCACGATGTCGGGAGGTGAGCGACAGATGGTCGCGATGGCACGCTCGCTGATGCCCGAGCCCCGCCTGGTGTTGGTCGATGAGCCCTCGGCCGGCCTCGCCCCGGCCTTCGTCGATGCGATCTTCGAGAAGCTGGTCGAGGTCAACGAGTCGGGGGTGACGATCCTGATGGTCGAGCAGAACGCGAAGCGGGCGCTGACGATGTCGGATCGCGGCTACGTGCTCGATCTCGGCAAGAGCCGCTTCACCGGCCCCGGCAAGGAACTGATCGCCGACCCCAAGGTCGCCGAGCTCTACCTCGGCGGCGGCGCCGGCCGCCTCGACGCCGCCGACGAGATCCCCGACAGCACCGAGGTCGTCTAGCGTCCCCGCTCGCATCTCGTCGGGCTCAGGCGAGCCCGCCGGCCCCGGTGCTCTCGCGATCCGCACACGGACGGTCAGCGCACCCACCGTGGGAGGCGGGGCCTGCGAGCAAAGAAAAAGCCCCCGGCCTTGCGACCGGGGGCTCTCTCAGGCTCTCAGGTGAGTCGTCGGTCGGCTACTAGCCGGCCTTCTTCTCGACCTGCCGATCTACAACGAGCTTGCCGCCGTCGTAGTTGAACACCTCGTACGTGGCGACCGTGGGGTCACCGTTGTCGTCGAGGTCGAGGGGTCCGGAGACACCGTCGAAGTCGATGTCGTCACCGTTCTGTAGAGCGGTGATCGCATCGGCCATGTTCGTGTAGTCGTACTTGTCACCCGGGGCGCTTGCCACGTCCTGGATCTGCGCCTGGATGTCGGCACCGTCGGACGAGCCGGCGGCT